>WLMU01000051.1 GCA_009700115.1 Actinomycetota bacterium | reverse complement strand
CGTGCCGCCCACCAGGCATCAAGACGGCGTTTCGCTTCGTCTTCGCCGAGCGGACCTTCCTCTAACCGAAGTTCCATAAGGAAATCGAGCGCATCGCCAACATCGCGTCCCGGCGTGAGTCCGAGGTGGGTCATGACGGTGTTGCCATCGAGGTCGGGTCGTAATGACGCGAGTTCTTCGCGCGCGAGCAATTCGTCAATACGCACTTCGAGTTCATCCATTCGTCGCGATAATTCCTGCGCTTTACGTTCATTGCGCGTCGTGCAGTCGCAACGTGTGAGTTCGATGAGTTCAGGAAGAAGATCACCCGCGTCGCGAACGAAGCGGCGGACCGCCGAATCGGTCCAACCCATTTTGTAGGTGTGAAAGCGCAAGTGAAGAAAGACCAATCGAGTCACGGCTTCTACATCTTCAGTCGAGTACTTCAGCGCCTTCATGCGCTCTCGTGTCATACGGGCGCCCACAACTTCGTGATGATGAAACGACACACCCGCATCGCCGATCGCGCGGGTTCGTGGCTTACCAACGTCGTGATACAGCGCTGACAAACGCACGAGACGATTCGT
Source organism: Actinomycetota bacterium (assembly GCA_009700115.1). Classification (GTDB taxonomy): domain Bacteria; phylum Actinomycetota; class Acidimicrobiia; order Acidimicrobiales; family Acidimicrobilacustridaceae; genus Acidimicrobilacustris. The sequence continues at coordinate 11,960 of WLMU01000051.1, read as the reverse complement.
ACTTGTCTTTCCAATAACCGCAATGGTGTGCGTCAGTACGTCTTTATGGCGATGAATTGGATCCTGCTCCAAACGCATACGCGAAAACTCGGGAAGGAACTGGTCCATCAACCCGGTGTCGGCAAGGAACCACAAACCGGGTGTCGGGTCATCGACAACCATCAACTTGTCGAATTCGTCGCGGATACGTTCGGCGGAAACAATCGACAATCGTTCACACATCGATGTCGCCGCGGCAAGCAAATCGTCGTCGGGAGCAAGGCCATACCCGGCCAGGAATCGAGCAGCGCGCAACATACGTAACGGGTCGTCCGAGAATGACTCTTCGGGTGAGAGTGGTGTGCGCAAGCGACCCGCAGCAAGATCTTCAGCGCCGCCGAACGGATCGATCAGCACGGGATCAGGCAACGACAACGCCATTGCATTCACCGTGAAATCTCGTCGGGACAAATCCGCTTCGATCACATCGGAGAACACGACCTCGGGTTTGCGAGATTCAGGGTCGTAGGCCTCGGCTCGATGGGTGGTGATCTCGAAGGTCCAGCCATCGGTCTGGCACCCGATGGTGCCGAACCGCTCACCCTGGGTCCACACCGAATCGGCCCAGCCCTTGACGAGGCGTTTGGTCTCCGCCGGGAGTGCATCGGTGGTCAGATCAATATCTCGGCCATCGGACATATCCCGGCCAAGAAGGAGGTCGCGTACGACACCGCCTACCAAATAGAGCTTGTACCCCGACGCGGCGAACCGCTCAGCCAGTGGGGCCGTTCGTTCAAGCACCGGAAGGAGGCGATCGGGAATCACCGGGCGGAGGCTACCGGGACAAGCCCCACCGGCCAGACGGAGTTCCTGTGCAGAGGAGTGACAGGCCTATCGGTCCTAGGCTCGCCCCGAAACCATGCGACGCACTGACACCATCACCGGGCATGCCGACCGCATGCGGATCGGCCCTTGGAGGGGCGACCCTGCGCTGGCTCTGCTCAGTCCAACCCCAGGTTCTCCTCCTTCCTCTGACGCACTCAACCGAGCGCTCACATCGATCGCCAATGCTGGTTATCGAGCCGTCCTCACTCCAGCACTGACCTTCACCGAGCAGCCGGTCTTTCTTGATCACGGCTTTTCGGTGCGCGAGCGACTTCACCTCCTGCGCCACGACCTGTTCGCTCTTCCTAGTGCGAGCGCTCCCTCGACCCAACTGCGCCGCGGACGCGCTCGTGACGTCGGCGCTGTTCTCGACCTCGACGGCCTCGCATTCGACAGTTTCTGGCGATTCGATCTCAACGGCCTTCTCGATGCCCGCCACGCCACGCCACGATCACGATTTCGCGTTGCCTGCATCGGTGACCGTGTTGTCGGCTATCACGTTGCCGGCGTCGCTCGTCGTCTTGGCTACCTACAGCGTCTCGCTGTTCACCCCGAATTCCACGGCAACGGAATCGGAACTGCGTTGATTGGTGACGCGCTTCAGTGGTGTCGTCGCCGTGGCTGTGAGTCAGTTTTGGTGAATACGCAGGAGATCAACCAACGCGCACTCGCGTTGTATCGCCACCTGGGCTTTTCCGACGAACCAACTGGTCTCGCCGTCCTTACGTTGAACGTTTCTGAAAGTCTCGACAAATGATCGGTCGCTTCATGCGCGTCGGTGTTGTCGCTGCCTTTCTCCTTGTTTTGTGTCCGCTCCTTGCGAACGCACAAAGCACTCAGGCCGCTCCTCACCAACTGAAGCTCGTCCATCAGACAGCGTTTGTTGGCCCGAACGGAGTTTTCTCCGTCGAACTCTCCACTGGCGACCTTCCCGCCAACACAAAAGTTGATCTTGTTCTCTTCAGCGCAGTGACAAGTCGAAGCCGACTCGATCGAACAATCGCTGGCGAACAACTCGGAAATGCGGTGTTTTCAACCCCCGCAATCATTCTTGATGCCTCTCGTTCAACAAAAACGCTCACGCTTCCACTCAACGAAAAGTGGCCTGCCCCTGAGGGGGGAACCGTTCTGTCCGAGTCGGGCGTGTACCCGGTTCTTATCGAAGCCACCGCGGCGAATGGCACACGCCTCGACAGCATCGTCACGCATCTTTTGCGTCTTCCGGCACCAACCACTCCCACGTCACCGCTTGCAGTGGCGGCAACGGTTGTGATTGATGCACCACTCGGCCTGAGCCGCGAAGGTGCACCGCAACTCTCCGACACACAACTCCGCCGAGCGAGCGAGCAATTCCGCATCTTGGCTGCGGCAACAAACACACCGCTGACGCTCGCGGCCACACCTTTCCTTGTTCAAGCGTTGGCCGAAGCCAGTGACCCTTCGCCTCGCCCCGACAATCGGGCCCGCCAAACCCTGAGTCGCCCCTATGTCACCATCGATGCTGGTTCACTCATTTCTGCGGGCCGCAGTTCGGTCCTCGGTGCTGAATACGCAACCGGCGACAACATCCTCGCCAATGTCTTCGAAGCCGCCCCGGACCATCGAACATTGGTCCTTGATCCGTCCGTGACTCCGAGCGCGCTCAATCTCCTCGCACAATCAGGGACACGATCCGTTGTCCTCCAGTCCTCGCAAATTCGATCCTCATTGGTATCGGATGAAAGTTCCGTGCTCACCAGAAGTTTCGTCATCGAGAGTGAAAACGGAACATCGTTCTCCGCGATGGCCAACGATGACGCTGCTTCTTCACGGTTCCTACTCGCCACCGATCCGATTCTTGGTGCGCATCATGCGTTGGCCGAATTGATGATGCTTCACCAAGAACAACCCAGTGCTGACCGAGGCGTGGCTCTGACAATTCCCGATGCCGTTGACACCAGCGCTCTGAAGGAATTTCTTGCCGGGTTGGCAGCAACCACCGGCGCCCCGAGCGGCTCCGCTGGAAACATGGTGGTCCAACCCCTCACCCTTGATGACCTTTTCACTCGCACCGGGGTTGCCGGCACGTCCCAAAAACCAACCGTTCGGTCCTGGACCAGTAACGACCCAACTGATCTTGGTACCTACGGTTCCCAGCTTGAACAGGCGCAATGGAACCTGCTCGGACTGCGGACGATGCTCCCCAAGGGCACCGAAATCGTCAACCCCATTGAAAACACGATTCTGGCCTCCGCCGAAGCAACCCTGACACTCAACGACCGAGCCGCTGTGCTCAACAACGCCAACAACCAACTTCTCGCTGTTACTTCGGCAATCAGCCTTCCCAAATCGCAAAAAGTCACTCTGACCTCAAGAAGCGGAAAAATTCCGCTCGTAATTACCAACAGCCTTCCGGTCGAAGCGCTGGTTCGGATCATCGTGAGTAGCCCAAAACTCGAATTCCCGAGCGGCACAATCTATGAAATCACTCTGGCCCCCTTGAGTACGACTCGCACGGATATCCAGGTCACGACAAGAGCATCCGGCGCCTTCCCCCTCGATGTCGCCATCACCTCATCAGGTGGAGGAGTACCCGTCGCATCGAGCCGGATCGATGTTCGATCCACAGCAATTTCAGGGGTTGGACTCTTTCTTTCCCTTGGGGCTGGCTTGTTCTTACTGGTGTGGTGGGCTCGCCACATCCGCCATAGTCGCCGAGCTCGCGCCCTCGTGGCCACGAACGAACCATCACAAACCCCGGGTGGATGAGTAGCGTCTTCCCGTCACCAATCGAACGGGAGCACCATGACCGGCGTCCACATCGTCACCGATAGTTCCTGCGACTTGAGCGAAGCCGAAACCACCACCAACGGCATCGGTGTTGTCCCCTTAAACATCCGCTTTGGCAACGATGAATACATCGACCGCGAAGAACTCAGCGTCAACGACTTCTACGCCAAGATGGCTACCACCGGGCTGCTGCCAGAAACATCCGCTCCGTCACCTGGCCGGTTTGAACAGGCCTTTCGAGGCGCAGCAGCAGTTGGAGCCAGTGCAGTGGTGTGCATCAATCTTTCCGGTGAACTTTCTGCAACGGTGCAATCCGCGCGTAACGCTGCCACCGCCGTCAATGGCGATATCGATGTGCGTGTCATCGACAGTCGATCACTTACCGGTGGTCTTGGCACGATGGTGCTCGAAGCCGCACTCGCCGCGCGAGATGGCGCTGATGCTGACACCGTTGTCGCCCTTGTTGAGTCGATGATTGCGCGCACTGAAATTTACGCAGCACTCGACACGCTCGAAAATCTTAAAAAAGGTGGGCGAATCGGAAGCGCCAAAGCGCTCTTAGGTTCCATGTTGTCGGTGAAACCAATTATTCGGATTGTTGATGGTGCCGTAGACGAAGCTGGCAAACAACGAACCCGCAAACGCGCGCTGGAATGGCTGCGAGACCAACTCTTTGCCGAGGGAACGGTAGAAAAACTCTCGATACTTAATGGCGAAGCTCCAGATATCGACCTCTTCCTCGACATGATCGCTGAGCGCTACCCGCGTGATCAGGTCCGTCTCGGAAAAATCGGTGCAGTCATTGGCACACACGGTGGGCCAGGCGTCATCGGCATGTGTTACCTGCGGCCGTGATCATCCGTCATTCCACTCCCGCGTGAACGCGGACGATCCTGGGTCAGTGCCCTTTCCAGTTACCGGCCGCGCGCTTGTAGGCCGTGTGCTCGCGCAACGGTACGAACTTCGACAACAACTCGCGGTCGGTGGCATGGCCGAAGTCTGGGAAGCAGATGATCTGATTCTTGGTCGCGCCGTCGCCGTCAAAATTCTTCATCCTCAGTTCGCCAATGATCCCGTTGTTCGCCAGCGATTCCACATAGAAGCAATCGCTGCGGCGCGACTCGTTGATCCGTCAATCGTTGCTATTTATGACACGGTTGACCTTGATGGTTGCGATGCAATCGTTATGGAACTCGTACGTGGTCGCACGCTTCGAGACTTTCTCGACCAACGCGGTGCTCTCGATCCGATCGAGGTCGTGCACATTGGCGTTCAGGTGGCCGGTGCCCTCGCTGTTGCTCACCGCTCTGGTGTGATTCATCGCGACATCAAACCGGCAAACATTCTGCTTTCCGACGATGGCCGAGTACTCGTAACGGACTTCGGTATTGCCAAAGTGCTCGATGAACCCGACCTCACTCGCACAGCACAGGTGTTGGGCACCGTGAAGTATCTCGCTCCCGAACAAGTAGAAGGCGGTCCCGTCGATGGACGCACCGACCTCTACGCGTTGGGTGCCGTTCTCTACGAAGCCGTGTGCGGCGAAGCGCCGTTCCGCGCCGATACGCCAGCGGCTCTCGCGCTTGCGCGCATGCATCGAGATCCATCACGCCCGTCAGTCGTTCTCAAAGAGATTCCTGAAGATCTCGAAACCACAATCATGCGGGCGATGTCCCGCGCGCCAAGTGGTCGCTTTGCTTCGGCCAACGATATGCGTGCCGCATTGCTTTCGACTCGTCTCGACGTTCTCGCTGATCCCGCCAGCAACACAAAACCCATCACACCAACCCCCACTCGCGTTCGAGCGAAGCGCGGACGATCAGGAATCTTTGTGACGCTCGTTGTCGTCGCAGTGCTTCTTTTGATTGCCGTTCTTATTGCCAACACCGATGCCGGGAAGACCCTCTTCTCAAGTCAACCGGCAACGACCACCACAGCACCGAGACAACTCGCCATTTCCACCGCGCACTCTTTCGATCCTGCCGACCGCACTGGTTTCGAAAACGAAGCGACCGCCATGAACGCCGTCGATGCTGATTCGCTCACCGCTTGGTCGACCGAGGTGTACTCGTCGCGTCAGTTCGGCAATCTCAAACCAGGCGTTGGCCTCGTCATCGACCTTGCGACAGAGGGTCCCATTGGGAGCGTCACAATCGATTCGCCCTCGTCGGGATGGTCACTAGAGGCGTACGTCGCTACCGGTTCACCGACGACCATCATTGGCTGGGGGACAGTGCGTGCCAGCGCGACGAACATCCGGGGTCCGCTCACTCTCGACCTCCACGGTGCCAGTGGCAACGCTGTCTTGCTCTGGATTACGCAACTCAAAGAGACACCGCCCTTTCAGGTGACAATCACCGACATGATCGTCACCTCCTAACCACGAGTTCCCACGGTTAGGATCGCCATTATGGATACGGGCCCGAACGCTTCGACTTCCTCCGGTTCGAAACAGGAATCATCGTCGACCCCGCCGCGCCCCATCCCATCGATTCCATCAGTCGGATCACTCGCTGGCGGCGACTGGCCAGCGCAGGCCGCCGACGCGATCGTGAACGCCGTCGAGACCGTTCGAGATCGCACCACCACTCCCATCATGAAGATCGCCCGCGGGCTGGTCTTCGGCGTTTTTGCCGGCACGATCATCATCGTCATCACGGTCTTGATGGTTATCGGGGTGGTTCGCCTCCTCGATGAAGCCCTTCCCTCGGGAGTATGGCTGCCCTATCTCATCCTTGGTGCGCTGTTCACTTCGGTCGGGGCGCTGTTGTTCCTCCGTCGCAATGCACCTGCCCCTTCAGCAGGGGCATCCTCCAAGCGTTAAGTGGTTTCTCCACCAACACGCTCCCCCACCAACTGACTTGACCAACGCGGTCATCGACATCTGGAGTCCCTGTGCCTGAAGTTCGCAATGTCATCATCATCGGTTCCGGTCCTGCGGGACTCACAAGCGCGATCTACACCGCTCGAGCAAACCTTGAGCCGCTGCTTATCGAGGGTGAGCCTTCGTCAACGAGCGACCAGCCCGGTGGGCAACTCATGCTCACCACCGAGGTTGAGAACTTCCCTGGTTGGCCCGACGGGATCATGGGGCCAGAACTCATGATGAAATTCCGCGAACAGGCGACACGTTTCGGCACCGAGATCATTACTCGCAAGGTCACCAAAGTTGATCTGTCCGCTCGCCCGTTCAAAGTGTGGATCGGCGATGTCGATGCTCCCGAGCCCACCCACATTGCTAACTCGATCATTGTTTCCACCGGTGCGCGTTCTCTCATGCTCGGCCTCGAAGAAGAAACCCGTTTGCTTGGTCACGGTCTTTCGACCTGCGCGACCTGCGATGGTTTCTTCTTCCGCGATCACGACATCGCTGTCGTTGGTGGTGGCGATTCGGCCATAGAAGAAGCGCTTTTTCTTACGAAATTCGCCAAGACCGTCACGCTTGTTCACCGTCGTGAAGAACTTCGCGCATCAAAGATCATGCAAGACCGATTGTTCGCCAACGAAAAAATACGTTTCGCGTGGAACTCAACAGTGACCGCCATTCAGGGTGATCAAACGGTTGAAGGAGTCACCCTCACCGACACCGTGACTGGCGAAGAGCGACCTCTTGCCGTCACGGGCGTATTCGTCGCCATTGGCCACCGTCCCAATACCGATCTGTTCGCTGGTCAGCTCACGACCGATGACAACGGTTACCTCGTGACCCATAACGGGTCGCTCACCAACATCGAAGGCGTGTTCGCCTGCGGCGATGTTCAAGATCACGTCTATCGCCAGGCCATTACCGCGGCTGGCTCAGGGTGCATGGCCGCAATCGATTGTGAGCGCTGGCTCGAAGCCACCGCTCACTGATTTATCGAGTGAAAACTGGTACGACTGGAGCAGTTTGATCTTGAGAAGTGACGTCCGCGGGCGCGTCGTCTGACCCTGTCCCGAATCGGAACATGCCGGTTGTTGCCGAGGACGACACAACCGCATTCGGGCTCAGTCGTTTCTGCGCCTTTTGCTGATCTAACAGCGTCACGAGTTGCGCAACGATTCCCTGGATTCGCTCTGTGGCCATGAGAACACGATCGGCAGCGATGTTTTCCAACTCAAGGGGATCGACAGACGTGTTGTAAATCTCAAGTTGATCCGGCTCGGGCGTCGTCTTCACCGTTGTCTCGGCCGTCTTCGGCCCCGGAATCAACGTGTTTCCGTTCACAATCGTCGCAACATCACGCGGCGTTGGGGCCGGGGTCGGCGTCGTCCAAAATGCTGGGTTGTCGAAGTAACGGGTGTATTTCCAACGCTGCTTTGCCCCTGCCAACCCTGTTGGAAGGTGCGCGATCACCGTTTCCAAGTGGCAGGGTTCAGCAACAGCTGGATACATCTTGCCGTTCCATGCAATCTGCTGCGCACCGCGCATTGGTTCATCGTCGGTCATGAAGAACTGCGGTTGATCCGCAATAGTTGACCAAGAAGTTTCACCCAGAACCATGGCGGAAAGATCACGGCCAGGCAACGTCTTCACCTGCGTGAACGTCGTTGAAAGATCTGCCTTCAGTGCCGCTTGATTCAGCCCAGCAAGACCAAGCATCGTCGGAAGTAAGTCGGCATGACTGGTCGGAACAGCGGTCGTCGTTGGTGTCGGAAAAAGCGTGGGGTTATGAAAAATGAAAGGCACCTTTATGACTTCGTCATAGGCCACGTGCCACTTCTGATGAAGACCACCATGGGCCCCCAGCAATTCACCGTGATCAGAAAAATACACAACGATCGTGTTTTGGTGAGTCGGATTATCGCTCACGAGCGTATCCAGCACCTTTTTAATTTCTGCATCAACTTCTTTCTGAAGTTGATAATAAAAACGGCGATAGGCCGAGTTGTTTAGCGTTGGTTGCAGCGCTTTCGGATACGTGTCTCGATAACTCGCTTGCGCGTCAGGTTTCTTCGAAAGATCGTCTTCAAATGAACGCAGAAAGTCGGCGTCCTTGAACAGATCCTCGGGAACATTCGACCCGTCCAGTTGTTGCTGCAAATACAACTGGCCCTGGGCCAACGAAAGTTGGCCCCAAAGCACAATGTCGTGCGGGTTCACGAACGACGTGACAAGCACCCACGGCTTTTGCCAAGTTTTAAGGGCCTCAAGTTGCGTCGAACCTTGCGCGGAATAGACCGCGTCGCGTCCGGATCCGTTTGGACCAGAAGATGCCGAATTATTGGGATTAGCACCGTGTGGTTCTGGTCCAACCCAACCGGTAAAGCCAAATTTTTCGAGCAGCCCAGCGTCGAGATAGATCTGCTCCGCAGCCATATCCCGAGCACCCGTTGTGAGGTTGTAGGACGGATACGCAGTGTGCGTTCCTGGTTCATAGAGATCGGCATCGGAAACATGCCACTTGCCCTTGTAAAACGTGTCGTATCCGCCCGCCCGAAACCAATCGCCCATCGTCGGAACGGTGGTCGGGTCAAGCCAATACAAATCCTCTTCAATGGCCGATTTCGCGATACCCGAGGTTTGCGAAACGCCGTGAAGCGATGGGTACTGACCGGTGAGAAACGACGTGCGGCTTGGCGCACACGCCGACGCCATGATGTGGTGATCGAGAAGTTCTAATCCCTTGGCTCGCAGCATCGCCTGGGCCGGCAAATTCGTTTCTCGCCATGTTTTCAGCGCATCCGATTCATAGCTCGGAGGAAAACGCTGCTCATCAACAATCACCACAAGAAAATTGGGTCGAGTCATCAACGGTGGTCGGGCAACCCACGGTGGAAGCGGCACTGAAGCAGGTGAAACCGACTCCGCGCTCTTCGCTCCAGCAGGCGTCACGCCCGCGACTGCAGCAGCTGCAACAACCCCTGCGGCGCCAACGCCCTTTAGGACCGACCTTCGTGAAACTGTTCCTCGTTCATTTTCGCTTTCGTTGCCGTCATTCATTCCGCGCCCCGAATTCTAGAAAATGCTATTGGGCCCCCACGCTAGTGCTGTGGAAACCGGGTGTACTCCGGACTTGGTGTCGTTGGCAATGAGGTGCAGGGAATGAAACCGACTCGCGGTAGCGTTGTCACCATTACGGTTCGCCTCGTCGAGACGGGCCCCAGGATCTGCCGTCATCGGGGCGCACAAATGCTAGACACTTGTCGAACGTTTGTTCGAAACGAAGAGATCTCATTTAGCCAGGTTGGCACCCACCAGCCATCACGTGAACGAGGAACCATGTCCGAGAACATCTCCACCTACACCGACGCCACCTTCGACGAGCAGATTGGCTCTTCATCGGTTCCTGTCGTCGTCGACTTCTGGGCCGAATGGTGCGGTCCGTGCAAGATGATTGCCCCCATCCTTGAAGAGATCGCCGACGAGCAGGCAGGCAGCCTCGCCATTGCCAAGCTCAACGTCGATGACAACCCCGATATTGCTCGTCGCTTTGGTGTCATGAGCATCCCGACCATGATCGTCTTTAAAGACGGCCAGGAAGCCGCCCGTATCGTTGGCGCCAAGGGCAAGTCACAACTTCTCGAGGACTTCAAGCCCTTCCTGTAACTCAGAACGCACCCCGACCCTGGTCGAAGAACAACGAAGGCCCCGGTTTCGACCGGGGCCTTTCGCTTTTTATTGTCACCTATTCGGCACCAGACCCGAATACCGTGTTTTCGGTTGACCACAGCCTCATCCACAGGCTGTGCAGAACCCTTCACCAAAGGTTTGGGTGGAGGTTTGTCAGTCCGTCGGCTCTTTGCCATCGACGATTACTCGGTACACGCGCTCGAGATCCTCGAGGGTCGAGAAGTCGATCACGATGCGGCCCTTGCGTTGACCCATCGAGACCGCAACCCTCGTATCGAGGTGATCAGACAGCATCTCCTCGAGTTCAAGAAGCGGCGCGGCCCGCACCACGGGCAGTGGTTTGGTCCCGCCGGCGGTACCCGTGGTCGCTTCAGGTTCAGGAGTTCCGCCGTGTTCGCGAACTCGGTCCTCGACCTCGCGCACAGTGAGTTTCTCCGAGACGATGGCCTTTGCCAACTTCTCCTGGAAGGCCCGATCGGGGGTTCCAAGGAGGGCCCGGGCATGGCCAGCCGATAACTGACCCTCGCCCAACAGTCGCTGGATGCTGGTCGGAAGCTGGAGAAGCCTCATGGTGTTGGCGATCGACGAACGGCTCTTGCCGACCCGAGTCGCAACCTGATCCTGGGTGAGCTTGAACTCTTCAACGAGCTGCTGATAGGCGGCAGCTTCCTCGAGGGCGCCGAGGTCTTCTCGGTGAAGGTTCTCGACCAAGGCCTGTTCGAGCGAACCTTCGTCTTCGGCCGTGCGGACGATGGCCGGAATCGTCTGAAGCCCAGCTCGCTTCGCTGCCCGCCAGCGTCGTTCGCCAGCGATCAGTTCGTAGGAGTCTTCACCCAACTCACGAACCAAAATGGGCTGGAGAACGCCCACCGCACGGATCGACGCGGAGAGGCTGACAAGTGCCTCCTCGTCGAAATGGCTGCGTGGCTGATAGGTATTGGCCACGATTTCTGAAATGGGGAGTTCCCGCAGGATTGCGTCGCTGTCCTGCAGTCGTTCCGTGGTCGGGATGAGAGATCCCAGACCTTTACCGAGTCCGCTGCGGCGTGCCACCACTGACCTCCTTGGCCAACTTCCGGTAGGCAGTTGCCCCCCGGCTACTTGGATCGAATGTGATGATTGGTTGTCCGAACCCAGGAGCCTCTGAAAGGCGCACCGAGCGAGGAACCACTTCCTGGCAGACCTTGTCGCCAAAGTGTTCCCGCACGTCAGCAACGACCCCGTCAGACAGGTTGGTGCGCGCATACATCACCAGAACGATGGCGCTGATCTCTAGGGCCGGGTTCAGGCTCTTTTGAATAAGCGCCACATTCTTGGTGAGTTGGGTGAGACCCTCGAGGGCGAAGTACTCGCACTGAATGGGCACCAGAACCTCGGTGGCCGCCGCCATGGCATTCACCGTCAGCAGACCGAGCGACGGGGGACAGTCGATGAGAACGAAGTCGTAATCGTCCTTTACCGAATCAATCGCCATCTTCAGGCGCATCTCACGGCTGAAGGCCGGCACGAGTTCGATCTCTGCTCCTGCCAGATCGAGGCTAGCTGGGGCCACAAAGAGGTTGCGGACCACGGTGCCTTCAATGCAGTCCTCGAGGGGAACGTCGTGGAGGATGACGTCATACATCGAGGACTCAAGTGAGCGGATATCGACACCGAGGCCGGTGGAGGCATTGCCCTGCGGGTCGAGGTCAATGACCAGAGTGCGATACCCCAGCTCGGCCAGACAGGCGCTGAGGTTGATCGAGGTGGTGGTCTTTCCCACGCCACCCTTTTG
>WLMU01000050.1 GCA_009700115.1 Actinomycetota bacterium | reverse complement strand
TCAGATTGCCGGCGCACTGCACACCACCGGCGAAGGCGGCGTGACGGTCCATCATCTGCACGGCGCCGATCTGGTTTGGCAGATTGGCACCGGGTACTTCGGCTGCAGAAATGAAGACGGCTCCTTCAATTTGGAACTAGCGGTCGCGCGGACTCAGTCTGGGCCTATTCGAGCGATTGAAATCAAGTTGAGCCAGGGGGCAAAGCCGGGGCTTGGAGGCTTACTGCCCGGGAAAAAGGTCACGGCAGAAATCGCTGCAATCCGTGGAGTTCCGGTTGGGCGAGACTGCAAGAGCCCAGCGGCGCATTCTGCATTCAGCGACGTTGCGAGTCTTATCGACTTTGTTGAAGTTCTCGCCGAGGCCACTGGACTTCCGGTTGGTATTAAAGCGGCTGTTGGTCAGAGTGAATTCTGGAACGAACTCGCGACACGAATGGCCGTAACTGGGCAGGGCCCGGATTTCATCACAATTGATGGTGGCGAGGGCGGAACCGGAGCTGCACCGCTGGCGTTTAGCGATCACGTGTCGCTGCCTTTCCGGTGGGGGTTCACGCGGGTGTATCGCTGCTTCGCAGAAGTTGGAATTACTGACGATGTTGTTTTCATCGGCTCAGGGAAGCTCGGCCTGCCTGACGCAGCGTTTACTGCGATTGCACTGGGCTGCGACATGGTCAATGTCGGACGCACAGCGTTATTCTCGATCGGTTGCATCCAGTCTCAGCGATGCCACACTGACCGATGTCCGACAGGGGTCGCCACACAAAATCGCCGGTTGTCTCGCGGGCTTGACCCGACCGATAAAGGGGTCCGCTGTGGGAACTACTTAGCCGGTGTGCGGTTTGAACTCGAACGCTTGAGCTGGGCCTGCGGGGTGACTCATCCTGCGAAAGTGACCGCGGACATGATCGAAGTTCTTGAGGATCGATGGACAGCCGAGACGCTCCGCGAGATGGTCGGGTACGAGCCGAGTTGGGGCACGCCATCCCAATCGCTGCTCGACGAACTCGATGCCCTCTCTGGGTAGACCATTGAGCGGGGCACCTCGCCACTAGCCTCCTCTGGTGCCTTCAACCTTGGAACGTGTCCGGACGGCGGTCACGACGTCTCCGGAATTGCGCAGACTGGCCGAACGCGGTCGAACAATTCTCCAAGGTCCTTCCGATGACCAACTGCGCCAAGAGCGAGACGAGTCTCACTGGCAACCAGCCACGACGAGCGCGAGCTCGCAGTGGTGGCAGGTCTTTCTCAGTGCGCTGAGCGGACTTATCGGTGCCACCGTTATCGCTGCATCAGCGCCGCAATGGCGCTTGGCCGTTCCGACGTGGCGACTGACGTTCCCGGGAATCGCTCATCCTGGAACCTCCACACAGTCGACGTTCTGGTTTTTCATCGGTCTTGTAGCGCTTGCGAGTGGCTGGCTAGGTCTTGTCCATTGCGCGGGACGTATTACCGATCCACGCCGAGGAGTCATCGTTATTGGTGCTGTCATTGCACTTTGGGCGATTCCTGTTTCGTTGGGCCCACCACTGCTTTCGAACGATGTTTACAGTTACGTCGCTCAGGGGGAGATGGCGAGTCGTGGAATAGACCCAAGCTCAGTTGGGCCTGTAGAGCTTGGGCGAAATGACTTCACGAGTGGCGCTGATCCGGTGTGGCGTTCGGCGCCGGCGCCCTATGGGCCTGTCGCGGTGATTGCTGCGCGTTCAGCGGTTGAACTTGCAGGGCACGATCAGGTCGCGGCGATCAATTTTTACCGGATGATTGTTTGGATCGGCGTCGTCATGGCGGCAATTGGGATCGGGATGATCGCAGTTGGCAACGGACTTTCTGCGGCAGTCGCAATCGCGATCGGCATTGGTAATCCGATCATGATCGTGCATGTCCTCGGAGGGGTGCACAACGACGCGCTCATGTTCGGTTTTCTCGCCCTCGGTCTTGCCGCGGCCCAGCGTGACCGGAAGAAACTTGCCGTCGCATTGATTACGGCAGCAACGGCAGTAAAACTCCCTGCAGCAGCTGGTTTGCTTTATCTCGGTTGGTGTTGGCGCGGCGCGGTGGCCACATGGAAAGAACGGGTTTTCTCAACCGTCGCTGTTTTCACAGCCGCTGTCCTGATGATCGTGGTGGGTTGCGTCGCGGTAGGACTGGGCCCAGGGTGGATCACGGCGTTGAAAAGCACTGGGAAAGTCAACGACACCTATTCACCAACGACGAAAATCGGATTCAGTATCGCTGAGGTCCTTAACAGCATTGGCCTTCATGTCGATGGGCAGCTCTTGGCATCAGGAGTTCGAGCTTTAGGCCTTTTGGCAACTGCAGCGATCGCATTTGTCATGTTGATGCGGAGTCCACGATCGGGAGTTATCAAAGCAACCGGAGTCATGCTCGTCGCGTACATCTTGCTCGGGCCAGTGATCTGGCCGTGGTACCTCGTTACCGGTTTCGCACTTTTGGCAGCTTGCGGTCTTGGCCGCTATCGACCCTCGTATCTGGTCGTGTGTGTTGCTGCGAGTTTTTTCGTATGGCCAACCTCAGTGGTTTCTATGGGATCGTTCGGGAACAACTATCAACACCTTCGCGGGCTTGGCGTTGTGCTCGCGGTCATAGCGTTGGCTTGGGGTGCACAACGATTCGCGGGGCGTTGGGAACGTCGCTACCATGGGATGAGCGAATCCGAACGCGAAAGCGCAGTTTCGACTTCTCAATCTGGCGAAGAAACACGAGCACGCTGAACGTCTCTTTTCGTTCTGTGTGAACGCTGCGGCTTAGTACCGCGTCGATGGCTAATGACTGTGTGAAAGCGTGTGAGTAAATCGTTGTGATTCTCGCTGACGGAGTGCAAGATTTACCTCGAGTCGTTCAAGGTGTTGGGCAAGGATTTTGTCGCCTTGAGGAACCTCATGGGTTTCAAAAAACGAGAGCACCTTCGAAGCGACGCTTGGCTTCGACAGCCCACGGATTCCCTCAAGAAAGCGAGCGATGGAATTCGAGGGAAGTCGTGTGGTGATTGCATCCCACTCTGCGCTGACGAATGACCACGCAGTCTCACCAGCGTCTCGATTCGAGAGTGCTCGGCGAAGAAGCAGGGGAGCGTTCTGGCTTCTGACGTCGTCGGTGAGGGACATTCGGACCAGACGGGCGATGAGGGCTGGGTCGGGGAAGTCCGCGAGGGCGCCGAGGTATCGGAGTTCCTCCTGTGGTGTTGAGGCCGCCTTCATTCGCCTGATGAAGTCGTCGAATTCCTGGGCGGACCCTGTTGCGGCGACGATGTTTACCGACGCTGCCACTAATGCAGGGTCGGGGTCGAGGGTACCGATCGTCAGTAGGACACGTGCGCGTGACTGAACATCGAGATTGCCACCGATAGTTCCAAGTGCTTCGAACAAGACGCCGCGTAATGCACGATCTCGGTCGGAGTCTTGAGGGTTTGGTTCCGATCCGAGACGTTCGTACGCGGGGGAGATGATGCCGCGAATTCTTGTGTGCAGCGCGGAACGCGCGTCTCCCTCAACGATTCGATCAAGTGCATTCAGTCCAGCGATAAGTCGCTGCCAGACGGAGAGATCGGATTCATCTCTAAATGCCTCGGCCATTTCGAGGAAGTCATGGGCTTCGAGGTCTCCAGCGAGAACCGATGCCCAGATGTCATCGACCAAGCCGTACCGTTCAATCGCTGAGAGCTCAATTTGTGCGTGACTCACGAGTGCCGATCGGAGGTCGGGAGCGTACTTCGCTCGGTAGAAGCCGGTGCCCTCGGTATTGACCAAGATCCAGGTGGCCGGTTCCACGAGGTCGACATCAATCGAGCGTTGATCAAGGAGGACTTTTTCGAAGGTAATAACGCCGTCTATTGCGCTTCGCTGGGAAAAGATCAGCGGAACAATCCACATGGCGGTGTCGTCGTGAGCGGGAATGGGCGATTCGCCATCGCCGAGATCTCCGGCGTAACCAAATCGGTGCTGCGAGATTCGCAGTGTGCGCCCGTCATTCACGGTTTCGACGGAAAGGACTGGGAATCCTCCTTGAAAGATCCATGAGTCCATGATTCGGCGAACAGGTTGTCCAGTGGCCGATTCAATGGCATCCCAGAGATCGGTGGTTTCGGTGTTTCCGAATGCGTGCTGAGCCAGGTACTGACGGATTCCTGATCTGAACTGGTCCTCGCCAAGATATTGCTCAAGCATGCGAACGACGGCGGCACCTTTTTCGTAGGTGAGGATGTCGAACATCCCCTCTGCATCGGCAGGAGAAACGACGGGGTATTCGATAGGGCGCGTACTTGTGAGTGAATCAGTATCGAACGCGGCAGTTCGTGAAAGTCCGAATGTTGTCCAACGATCCCACTGCGGACGGAACGCATCAGTCGCATGCATCTCCATGAACGTGGCGAAAGCTTCGTTGAGCCAAATGCCATTCCACCATTTCATGGTGACGAGGTCGCCGAACCACATGTGGGCGAGTTCATGATTGATGACGTCGGTGACGTTGAGCAGCTCCGCCTGTGTGGTGGCGGCAGGATCGACCAGAAGGAGGATTTCGCGGAAAGTCACACACCCGAGGTTCTCCATGGCGCCGAAGGCAAAGTCCGGAACCGCAACAAGGTCGAGTTTGTCGCCCGGGTAAGCGATTCCGTAGTAGTTCGCGAAGTGTCGGAGGCAAAATGCGCCGACTTCTAACGCGTACTCGGTGAGGTGGCGCTTTCCCTTCGGAAAGATTACGCGCATGGGGATCCCGTCGACGTCGACGGGATCAGTTGCTTCGAGTGGTCCGACGATGAACGCGACGAGGTAGGTGGACATCACGATGGTCTCAGCGAATCGGACGACGTGCTTGCCCGGTCGGTTTGGCGCTGCCGTTCGAGAGATCTCGCGTGCATTCGAGACGGCAAAGAGTTCTTTATCGACGACGAGAGAGATAGCGAAAGATGCTTTGTGGTCGGGTTCGTCCCAACACGGGAAAGCTCGGCGAGCATCGGTCGCTTCAAATTGCGTCGTCGCAATGACCTGTTCGATGCCAGCGGTATCGGTGAAGGTCGAGCGGTAAAAGCCTCGGAGTTTGTCGTTCAACTCCCCGGTGAATCGGATTCGCAGGTGGGCTTCACCGGCAGGGAGGGCTTGGCCAAGCGTGAAAGTGACTCTCTCGGTCTCTGGATCTAGTGCAACGTCAGTGACGGCAATAGCCGGGCCTTCATCAGCCAGCGAACCTGCAACAACCTCTGCAGCAAGGATGTCGAGATCGAGCGCGTTGCATGAGATCGTGTCGGTGGCGGCGGAAAGTAAGAGATCAATCGTGACCTCGCCGGTAAAGGTCGCCGCTTCAAGGTCGGGCTCCAGAGTCAGGTCATAACGAACGGGACGAACTGGGCCAGGAAGCCTGAAAGGGCTGGCATCGCTGGAAGGGCGGGGGAGTTCAGTATCGGTCACCTCGTCAGCGTAGGGTCGGGCGCCATGACAGCGCTTCTTCCTCCCTCAAACCGAGCCCTTGATGTTCTTTGCATTGGCAATGCCATTGTCGATGTACTGGCCCATACCGATGATGCATTCTTGGAAGATCACGGAATGGTCAAGGGTTCGATGCAAATCACCGATCCCGATCGCGCCCACAAGATCTACGCCGCTATGCCTCCAGCGGTTGAAATGTCTGGCGGATCTGCCGCGAATACGGCGGCAGGTTTAGCGTCGCTCGGAATCTCTGCCGCTTTTATTGGCAAAGTCGCTGAGGACGGGCTCGGTGAGGTTTTTGCTCACGACATCAGAGCCGCCGGCGTGGCCTTCCATGGGTTCGCTGCGTCGGGAGCCGACGCTGCTGCGGGAACGGCTCGATGCTTGATCTGTGTGACTCCCGATGCCCAACGCACGATGAATACATCGCTGGGTGTTGCGGGTCAGCTGACATCCGACGACGTAGATCTCTCGCTGGTCCCGACCGCTCGAGTCGTGTACCTCGAGGGTTACTTGTGGGACGAACCTGCTGCGAAGAGCGCGCTTCGGAATGTGATGGGATGGGCAGCCGAGGCGGGAACTCGCGTTGCGTTCTCGCTCTCCGATGGATTCTGTGTTGATCGTCATCGCTCGGAGTTCCTCGAGATCGTTGAACACCACGTCGACATCTTGTTTGCCAACGAAGACGAGATTTGTTCGCTTTATGAGGTTTCAGACTTCGACGAAGCAGCGCGCAAGGTGGCCGGACACTGTGCGATTGCTTGTTTGACTCGAGGCGAAGCTGGGTCAGTCATCATTTCGTCCTCGGGTGAGCGCTTTGACATTCCTGCGGTCGCTGCGGACCTCGTCGATACCACTGGTGCTGGAGATCTCTTCGCTGCTGGCTTCCTCGCCGGATGGGTGTCGGGCGCCGATCATGAAACCGCAGGACGCATGGCATCGATCGTGGCCGCAGAAGCAATCTCACACATGGGCGCGCGGCCACAGGTCAATCTGACCGCGCTGGTGAAGGGTGCAGTATGAGTGAGAGTTGTTTCGATGTTGAAGTAGCGAACAAGGTCGGCCACATCCGTCTGAACCGTCCCGAGCAACTCAATTCGATGGTGCGCGAGTTCTGGATTGAACTTCCTGAGATTGTGCGAACCCTCGATGCTCGTGGTGATGTTCGCGCCATTGTGTTGTCATCGACGGGCCGTCACTTTTGCGCCGGCATGGATCTTGGTGTCTTCACCTCTGGTGATACCGCAATCACCCCAGGAGATGTCGATGAAATGGGTCGGGTTCGCGCCCGACTTCGCCAGACAGCGCTCATGCTTCAAGAAAGTTTCACGGCCTTTGAAAAAGCGCGAATGCCTGTTCTTGCCGCGATCCAAGGCGGGTGTATCGGTGGAGCGGTCGACATGGTCACCGCCGCGGATATGCGTTATGCCTCCGCCGACGCGTTCTTTGTGATCCAGGAAATCAATATTGGGATGACAGCCGATGTGGGCACGCTGCAACGGCTCCCGAAGATCATTCCTGACGGTGTCGCACGTGAACTTGCCTACACAGGGCGTCGAATGTCAGCGCAACGGGCACTCGAGGTAGGGCTCGTGAATCAGGTGTTTCCCACCCACGAGGAACTCGTAGATGGAGTGCTTGAAATCGCGAGCGAAATCGCTTCAAAGAGTCCGCTTGCGATTTGGGGTACCAAAGAGATGTTGCTGTACTCGCGTGATCACAGTGTTGCCGACAGCCTGAATCACATAGCGACCTGGCAAACAGGGATGTTTCAGCCATCAGACATGATTGAGTCATTCGCGGCGAAAGCAGAAGGCCGAGAGACGAATTTTCCTGACCTGCTCGCCGTACCCAAAGAGTTCTAATAGCGAGGTTGGCTAGTCGAGCTGTTCGATCGGGGGAAGAAAATCCCACGGGAGATCGCCAACCTTCACGAGGATTGACGAGATCCAACCGCCCATGGCTCCGAGGTTGCCATCAAGTCGAGCTCCATCCGCCAGCGTTTCTTCGTCGACTTCGTAACTTCCTTCGTAGCTCACTTCGATTGCGTACTCGGGGTCATCGAAGCCTCCTTCGAAAATTGTCTCGACTGTTGGCCCTGATCGCTCGAGTCGATCGTGACCAATCGCAGGACTGGTGTCGGGCAGAGCCGCAATGAGAGCCGCTGGGTCGGGCGCTGAAGAAAGTCGTTGGACGCGAAGGACAAGTTCAATGTCGATTCTCGGCGCTTCGTCAAAGGATTCGCCGATGTACCACGATCGGTAAGCGGTCTGTGCCCAAGTCGGCCACGTGAGTGTGAGATCGGCTTGGACCCGAGGCGGTATCCCTTCTCCCGGAAGTCCGTAGGTAGTTTCCCAGGTCATGTCACCTAGGAGCATGTCCATGTTGAATCGCTCTTCGAATGCTTGTCGCTCGAGCATTGCGCCTTCGAACGCGTCACGAAGAGCACCAATGGCATCAGTAAACACATGGTCGAGCACGATTGGACCCTACCTGTCTTGCTGATGAGGGGCCGGGTCTGGGTTTGTGATGGCGAGGAGGTCTGTCCCGAAATCGAATGCACTCTGCGGTAGTTTCGATACGGGTCATTGTCTGTCGACCGACCGGCAGTCACCCTTCGAACCCCCTATTTCTCCAGCTACCCGGGAAGCCTCCCCATGCTTTTCCCTACCGTCGATTTCGCGGTTTTCTTCTTGGTGGTGTTCACCGGGAGTTGGCTGCTGCGACCGTACAAGATCGCATGGCGCTGGTTCATCCTTGCTTCAAGTTGTGTGTTCTATGGGTGGTGGGACTGGAACTACTTGATGCTTCTGTTTCTGAGCATTGGGATCAACTGGTTCTTGGGCCTGGCAGTTTTTCGCTCGCTCACCCCGGAAGGGGAACGCACGGATGCCAGTAGGTGGATCGTTCGAATCGCTGTGGTTGTCAACCTTGGGATTCTTGGATATTTCAAGTACTTCGATTTCTTCGTCTCGACAATCGCCGACAAGATGCGCTCGATCGGAATTTCGGTCGATGCCCCGATTCTGAACATCATTCTTCCGATTGGTATTTCGTTCTTCACCTTCCAAGCAATCAGTTATGTGATTGATATCGGACGAGGGCAATGGCGGAAACCACTCACGCTTCTTGATTTCGCCGTCTACTTGTCTTTCTTCGCGCATCTCGTTGCAGGCCCGATTGTGCGAGCAAGCGAGTTCGCTCCGCAACTCGATGAACTACCCGATCCGCGATACGTGCGATCGGCTGAAGCATTCATGCTCATCTTCCGCGGCATGTTCAAGAAAGTCGTTATCTCGAGTTTTCTTGCGGTACAGATTGTGGATCCGGTTTTTGCCAATCCAAATGCTTACGGACCGATGGCAGTGCTGTGGGCGATTTACGCCTACGCGATTCAGATCTACGCCGACTTCAGCGGTTACACCGATATCGCTATTGGCGTGGCGTTACTTCTCGGCATCCGATTCCCGCAGAACTTTGATTCGCCCTATATCGCTCTGTCATTGCAGGACTTTTGGAGTCGATGGCACATGACCTTGTCGCGGTGGTTGCGCGACTACCTCTACATACCGCTCGGCGGAAACCGTGGCTCGAAGGCCATGACCTACCGGAACTTGTTCCTCGTCATGATTATTGGCGGACTTTGGCATGGGGCGAACTGGACGTTCGTCGTCTGGGGAGCAATTCACGGCTCCTACCTCGTGGCCGAACGAATAGTGAAGGCAAAGTGGAAGGGCCACGAGTTGGGGCTACCGCCGTTGTTGGTGAAAGCGATGCAATGGTTCCTGGTCTTCAACGTCGTCTGTCTGGCATGGGTGTTCTTCCGGGCAACGTCGGTCGATGAGGCATTTACGTTGCTTGGTCGACTTTTCGCCTCTTCTGGTTCCGCCGCTGGCGTAAGCCTTCTGTTGGTCTTCGTGATTGTTGCGAGTATCGCCTCGCAGTTTGTTCCTCAACGATTCCCGCAAAAAGCCGAAGTCTGGTTTGCGACCTGGGCCCCTGCCTTGCAAATCGCCGCGCTTGCCGGTGGACTTGTCCTTGTTGATGCGCTTGGTCCCGAGGGAATTGCGCCATTCATTTACTTCCAGTTCTGATGAGGAACCTCTGATGACATCACCAGAACGCAAACCGATGAAAGGTGGCTCCGGCATACCGTCGGGTGGTCGGTCGCCGTTCAATTGGCGAAGTCTCTTCGAGCCTTTCCGGCCACGTCGCGAAGGAACGATGCCAGCGGGATTGATCATTGTTGTAATGGTGTTGGCGCTCTGTGTTGCCGGACTTTTTGATGCCGATTCAACGCTCCGCAAAAGCAACGCAAAAGGCGATGGCTGGCGAAATGAGATTGCGAAGACTGTCGCTTCGGTGACCGACACGTTGCATATCAATTTCTTCCGCAATTCAATCGATGATGCGCTCGGCAAGAACCAAGGAACGAAGATTGACGTCGAGGAGCTTCTCCGCCGGCAAGTCGAAGCAGAAAGTGCTGCATCAGCCGAGGCCGCGAGGAAAGTGCCGGTACTTCCAGCGCCGACCCCAGCGACTCCCATGAAGATTTGGGTTGGCGGTGATTCCATCACTCAGACGTTCGGGACATCGTTCCAGCGCATAACGCAGTCCACCGGAATCTTCACCCCAACACTCGATTACCACGTCTCTACTGGATTATCTCGTCCCGATTATTACAACTGGCCTGAGCACCTAGTGAAAGACGTGCTCCCTGCGAATCCATCGATTCTTGTGATCATGTTTGGCGCAAACGACGGTCAGAACATGATCGGTGCCGACGGCAAGGTACTGGTGCGCGCGTCAGAGCCTTGGATGGCCGAATATCGCCGTCGTGTCGCCGCAACGATGGATCTGCTGAAGTCGCCCGATAATCAACGCATCACGATTTGGTGTGGGCCGCCCCCGATGGGTCCTGGTACGAAGACCCGGGGCATGGACTTGATGAGTTACATCTATTGGAGCGAGGCGCAAAGCCGACCATGGATCCAGTATTTCGATACGTGGCCATTTTTTTCAGATTCAAGTCTTGCCTTCTCGGCGAACCTGCCGAACGCTGATGGCGTTGTTCGGGGCATGCGTCAGAAGGACAACGTTCATCTCTCGACTGTGGGCGGAGATCGTCTTTCATGGGCCGTCATTGATCGCATCGGAAAACTCGTCAATCTGAAGGCCGGTAATGTCACTCCGCCGGCTGCGCAGGCTCCACCGGCGAGTGTCGTTGAGCGCACCGAAATCCCCCCGAGTATGCCGGGAGCGGAATAGCTGTAGTTCGTTTTACGGATGAGATGCAGTAACGGTGGTGAGAATGCCACCGCGGACTTTCCAAATGGTTTCAACGGTCATTCGCCGCGGAGACAGCGCCCGCACGAGATCATCGAGGATGGTGTTGGTGACGGCTTCGTGAAACGCGCCTTCGTCACGGAATGACCAGACGTACATCTTGAGGCTCTTTAATTCGACGAGTAACTCATTCGGCACGTAAGTGATGCGAACGGTCGCGAAATCGGGCTGACCTGTGACAGGGCAGAGGCATGTGAGCTCATCGGTTTCGCACAGGATCTCGTAGTCACGACCCTTCTCAGGGTTCGGGACAGTGATGAGCTCCTTCGAGGGCTGGCTGAACACGGTCGTGAACGACGTGCAGAATCAGCCGCGACCGGCGTTGGGCTTGGTGCCGTGATTCGCCGGTTTGCGACGGGCGTTCGTCTTGCGCTTCGAGGTTTTCTTCGACATAAGACCGAAATCTTAGGCCGGAGGTGGGGACATGGGCCAACTGAGACCGTTCGCGTGGGTTTCGGTCATGTCATTGGCAGCCGACGGCACCACTAGCCTGCCACTCCCATGGAAAAGTTCGGATTCGTCGGATTGCCAAACGCGGGGAAGTCCTCGCTGTATAACGCGCTTGCTGGCGGTGGGGCCCTTGCCGCCCCGTATGCCTTCGCTACGAAAGACCCCAATGTCGGGGTAGCAAAGGTTCCGGACACACGGCTCGAGCAACTCGCCATTATGAGCAAGACCAAGTCGGTGATCCCGACCAGCGTGCAATTTGTCGATATTGGCGGGCTCGTTGAAGGTGCAAGTACGGGTGAAGGCCTTGGAAACAAGTTTCTGGCGAACATCCGAGAATCCGACGCGATCGTTTTAGTTCTTCGTGCGTTTGTCGACCACGACGTTCCTGGCCCGTCGGATCCTCTCGAGCACCTTCGCATCGTCGAAACTGAACTTGCGCTTGCCGATTTAGAAACTGTCGAGAACCAGATCGATAAGCGGCGAAAAGCTGCCAAACAAGATCGAATGATCGCAGACGAGGTTGAAGCTCTCGGGAAAGCGCTTGAGATCCTCTCTGAAGGAACGCCAATTTATCGAAGCGATCTCGATGCTGATTCTCGCGAACTCATCAAGAGTTATTTCTTGCTGACGAACAAACCTGTCCTTGCGATCGTGAACGTCAGCGAAGACGGGTTGGAGCAGATCGACGAACTCATCGCTCCCGTGGTTGAAGAATTTGGTGGCCACGGCGAGGTCATTGGTATGTGCGTGCAGCTTGAAGCCGAGGCAGCAATGCTCGATGCTGATGAACGCGTCGAGATGCTTGAAGGACTTGGTCTCGGAGAGGGAGCGCTGCCCCGGTTCCTGCACGCCGCCTACCGAATGTTGGGACTGCGCACGTACTTCACCACGGGCGAAAAGGAAACCCGCGCCTGGACATTCCGTGCCGGGTACAAGGCCCCACAGTGCGCGGGTGTCATCCACACCGATTTCGAGCGTGGGTTCATCCGGGCTGAAGTCATCCACTGGGATGAATTGCTCGAGGTGGGCGCGTGGTCCAAGGCCCGTGACGCTGGAATCCTGCGGGTTGAAGGCAAGGAGTACCAGCCTGTCGATGGTGACGTGATGGAGTTCCGCTTTAACGTTTGAGGCCCGTAGCATCGGCGCTATGTCGTCGAGCGAATCTTCGGGGAATTGGCTCGTCCTTGAAGGGCGCGTCCTTGCCACGTTGGAAGTTGCAACGACGAGACGCGATCGCCGTCGAGGGTTGCTCGGCCGCGATGGAATCGAAGGCGCAATGATGCTTGCCCCCGCTCGTTCAGTGCATACCTTTGGGATGAATTTTGCAATCGACGTCGCTCATCTTGATTCAAGTGGAGTCGTTCTGCGGATGACCACGATGAGTCCAAATCGACTTGGAGCATTCGTCGCTCGGTCGCGTTCGGTCATCGAAACCGAAGCAGGCGCTCTCGCTCGCTGGGGTGTTCTTGTCGGAGACGTGTTGGAGGTCCGGTGACTAAGGGACGACTTGTGCTCGTAGGAACTCCGATCGG
>WLMU01000005.1 GCA_009700115.1 Actinomycetota bacterium | reverse complement strand
GTCGGAGCACCAAGCGCCGTGGGAGTGAAATGGGCCGTCCACAAGCCGAAACCAAATGGGGCAGGAAGCGCACCAAAGAACACTTCGTCGTTCGAGAATCCGCCTGCTTCAGCGGCGAGCTTGTGAAAGTAGAACCACCGATTCTGAGTATGCATCACGCACTTCGGGAGTCCTGTCGTGCCCGAAGTGGAATTCAGAAGAAAGAGTTCATCGGGATGGATCGGCCGCTGCGGGTAGTCGAGTTCCATCTCGACACCTTCGGGGAGTGCTGCATCGACAACGCGTGCATCGAGCCCGACAAGCAGATGACGATCAATCGTCACCCGCAGAGCGCCAACATCGGAGCGCAATGCCGCCGCATCACGCCCGTGCTGCACGGGGGCGGTAATCAACGTTCGAGCACCGGTAAGCGAAAGGAGGTGAGCCACTTCCCGGTCCCCGGCTCGGGCACCGATACCCACCGCCACGCAACCCGCTCGTTCGATACCGACGAACACGGCATGGACCGCGGGGCCGTCGGGCATCATCACCGCAATCCGTTCACCTTTTTCTGGTTCGCCCGCAAGAATCGCGCGAGCGATGTCGTCGGCATCGACGTGATATTCCGCCCAGGTATACCGACGACCATCGGCGATGAACGCAACGCCAGCGGGATTCACCGCTTGCCACGACGCAACAAGTGAACCAACCGTGTCGTTGCCCCACCATCCATGCTCGTGATAGCTGGCAGCATCTTCACTATTCGCACGAAAGAGTTCCACGTGCGTTAGCCCGCTGCCTTCGAACGGCGTGATGCTGGAACGGCTCGTAAATCTGCGACGAGGCGATCAAGTTGTTCAACCAATTCCGAAAGTTCTTCGGCGGACCAGCCATCGAGTTGTTCGGCCATTAACTCATCATTTGCCGCTTCAATACGCCGATGAGCTACACGCCCTGCAGCCGTTACAGCGACCACAGACGCTCGACCGTCATGGGGATCGGCGGAACGCTCGACATACCCCTCGGTTTCAAGCGCCTGAACCTGACGAGTCAATGCCGCTGGATGTGTGCGCACCGCATCAGCGAGATCACTCATCCGCATAGGACCGTCATCGATGACTTTGCCCAGAACGGCAACCGCTGCAACTCCGATTGCGACACCGGACCGCACGGCAATCAATCGGTCGAGGCGTTGGCTGCCAGTGATCCTCCGGAGTGAGCCCATCTCGTCCCTGAGTCGACGAAGCACCTCTGCCATCTCCTTTGGCTCTCGACGACTCATTGCCACACCTTCGCAATTCGCAGAGCTTCCAGCGCACCCTGACGGCGACCTTCGCGCAATGAAGGCACACGAGTCGCCGGGTCAAGAACATTTGTTCCGAATGCTTCGGTTGCTTGGGCGTCAGCAGCAATCACTTCGACGATTGCACCCGTAGATCGCAGTGCTTCAGCCTCGACCTCAACTGTTGGACCAAATCCTCCAGCGAACGGAGCAATGATCACCACAACCTCGCAACCTTCAGCAAGATCAGCGTTACTTCCACTATTGACGCCACCATCAATGAATCGAGTGTCACCGATAGTGACCGGAGGCCAAATTCCTGGAACGGCGCAACTCGCAGTCACTGCTGAAACGAGTGAAACGCCAGAATTCTTGTCAAAGACTCTGAACTCACCAGTGAAGGCATCGACCGCGGTGACCAGCAGTTCGCGTTCGGACCATTCGTGTGATGAAAGTCGCGACTCAATGACTGCAATACGAGCCGCTTCTTCGACCGTAGGGGCGCCTAATGCAACTGCGCCCAATCTCCGGCGAACCTCGAGTGCATTCGGTGCGCCTTCAAAACAAGCAGCAAATTGTTCGATCAGTGAATCAAGGCTGCTTTCGACCTGCAGTTCGGCGCTTTGTTCCGCCGGCACAAGTTGTCGGGCACACAGCGAATCAAGCGATTCGCCGGTACGCAATTGAGCACCGACGGCGGAACCCGCAGAGGTACCCACGATCCGATCGGCCGTGGTCAGATCGACCCCAGTAGTCGCGAGCGCGTCAAGGACACCAAGTTCCCATGCGATCCCCGCGACACCACCGCCACCTAGCACCAATGCTTTAGGCATCTGCCACACCTCCGAAGAACAGTTACGCGACGGAGGCGGCCCACACAGGGCCGCCTCCGACACACGTCATGACCTCGACTCAGCCCAGAGGGTTAAGCGAGGAACCAACTGCCCACATGGCGAAGAACTGAGCGTTCGCCCCATAGGCCTGAGCGATTGCCAGGTTGGCGCCGCCAACCTGATGATCTTCAGCAAGTCCCCGGACCTGCAGTGCTGCTTCAGCGAACCGCAACAGACCGGAAGCACCAATCGGGTTCGATGAAAGCACGCCACCAGACATGTTCACGGGGAAGTCGCCATCGAGTGCAGTTGCACCCGATTGGGTCATCTTCCAGCCTTCGCCAGGAGCAGCGATCTCGTGAGCTTCAAGCCACATCGGCTCGTACCACGAGAACGGCACGTAAAGCTCGGCGCAGTCAATCTGTTCACGCGGGTTGGTAATGCCCACGGTCTTGTAGATCTCTTGTGCGCATGCATGTGCAGCTTGCGGATTGACAGCGTCGCGACCCGAGTACCAACCCGGCTCGGACTTCATCGCGGTTGCAAGCACCCATGCCGGAGGCTTTGACGCAGCTTTGCCACCGTCTTCATCGGTGAACACAACGGCGCAAGCACCGTCCGACGACGGGCAGGACTCGAGGAAGTGGAGTGGATCCCACATCATCGGAGATTCCTTCACCTTGTCGATGGTGATGTCTGCCAACTTGAGATGGGCATAGGGGTTCTTGGCGCCGTTGAGGCGATCCTTCACCGCAACCATCCAACCGATGTCTTCAGGAGCACCTGAACGTCGGATGTAGGCACGAATGAATGGAGCAAATGCGCCACCAGCACCGATCGATGCACCCTTGCCGCCGCCGAGAGCGAACTGAGCGTTGCCCTCTGACTGCTTTTCGAAGGCAACCGACAGAACACGCTTGTGTCGGCCGCTTGATACGAGGTGAGAACCGACGATGCCTGTTGAGCCACCCACTGAACCAGCAGTGTGCACTCGGAACATCGGCTTGTTCACCGCGCCAAGCGCGTCGGCGAGGTACATCTCGGGCTTCATGACACCCTCGAACAAATCGGGGGCTTTACCAAGGACAACGGCGTCGATGTCTCCCCAGTCCATATTTGCGTCTTCAAGCGCGCGCTGGGCGGCTTCACGGACGAGGCCGGCGATCGAAACATCGGCGCGCTTGCGCTTGTGATGTGTCTGACCGATACCGACGATGGCTACAGGTTGATGGCTCATTGGTCACCTTCCATGACGCATACGAGATTCTGCTGAAGGCAAGGGCCGGACGTTGAATGAGCCAGCGTTCGGTTCTTGCCGTTCTTGATGATCTGGTTGGCGGCTTCACCCATTCGGATAATGCCAGCAACCATGACCGCATGGGTTGCAAGTGCGCCACCCGAAGGATTGATTTCCGTCGACGCGTCGAGACCAAGCGACTCGGCCACGATGAGCTCTTGGAAACTAAATGGTGCATGGACTTCAGCAACCTCGATCGGTCCCTTCCCGACTCCAGCGCCTTGCGCCGCAAGGCGTGTCGACACTGAGGTTGTGATGTCCTTGCGGACGGTCGGAAGGTGAGCCTCGATGCGATGATCGATGCCGGTGATCCAAGCGGGACGTTCGCAGAAGTCATATGCGCGCTTACCGCGAGCAAGGATGATGGCTGCCGCTTGATCAGTAGTCGGCGGTAAATCGTGACGACGTAACGGATTGCGCACATAGTCAGCCGCAAGCAGTTCATCGGCGGAATAATCGCCCTTGATCTGCGCATACGGATTCGACTTTGCATTCGCCCGATTTCGAACGACCACATCAGCGAAGTCACGCTCGGTGGCTTTGCCTGAATCAAGCAATGCACGAGCCTGAAGCGCCGCGAGTGACCAGGTATCGGTGCCAAGTGGAGTCAGGTAGTAGGGATCGAACTCGATCGTGTACAGCGTGCTCGGATCGGAGTTCGAGTTTTTGCCAACACCTACAGCCATAGCGACATCGATGTCGCCCTGGAGGAGTCGAACGTAGGCCTCATAGAGTGCCCACGCACCGTCCATCTCGACATGGCTTTCGTTAATGGCAGGAACCATGCCGTAGGCATCGGTGTTCTGCACGAACGAGAACGCCTGACCTGACAGGTAATCGCAAGAACCGGAAACGGTGAAACCGATTTCGGACTTATCGAGCCCCGTGTCTGCAATCACAGCACGCGTGGCGTGAAGCACGAGATCGGCTTCGGTCAGTTGGGTACGTCGATCGGGAGAAGTTTGCGCAAACCCGACGATCGCGATGTCATTTTCTGTAGGTGCCATCACATCATCCGATTCAGGTAGTTCTCGGCCGGTTCGTCCGGCTCACCAGTAAGGCGCCAACCGATGATGGCGTCACCACCGCTGCCGCGGCTGCGGTTATCGATATCTTGAACACTGCGCTCATTTGCTGGAGCCCAAACACATTCGACATGCATGCCAACTCGTACCTCGGAGGCAGTGATTCCAAGAATCTCTTGCTGAGCGATCACGGCGTTCGCACCATCAAGCAGAATCGAACAACGAACAAAGGGCTCGGTTTCGGTCTGCCCGTGGTACTGCACCGGGGTGACGATGGTGAAGTTCGAAACCACACCGCGATCAGGAACATCGATCACGTGTGATTCGTCGAGTTCAATTGCACACACGCTGCACATACCGCGAGGTCCGACAATTGTGCGTTCACACTGCGGGCACTTCTGACCGATGATCCGGCCTTCCATCAGCGCCTTCGCCCACATCGTGGTGGTCGGCGAAGCGTTATCGACATAGGTCAGGTCGCAGTAAGCATCCATTTCCGTGATGTCATTTTCTTCAGGCGCTGCGAACGGCTCGCCAGCACCTTCGCTGGGCGAAGGATCCGCGGCAGGAACGAACGCGATGATGTCGTCGATTCGTCCGACACAGTCAGCCGGAGCTTTGAACGAGGCTTCTACGCGCATTCCTGCGGCCATGGCACTCTCGGAACCAGCATCGACCACATGAAGCATTGGGGTATCGGCGCCATCAAGAGTGATGAACGCGAAACCAAAGGCGTGATCGAGGGGGTGCAGGTTGGTCGGTTCGGGAACCCACGTCCACGTGGACACGGTGCCTTTCGGTCCAACTCGAACCCAATCGGTGCCGCTATCAGCAGCGCTATCGGGGTCGTATTCGAGCGGCGGAGCAATGACCCGACCACCGGTGCGCACACCAATGATCTGGCCCTGTGCCAGCGCCGAACTAAACGTACTGAGCGTCGAACCCAACGTCCGTGTGAATGGGAACGTCAGGTTGAAGACAAACTCTTGGACAGTGTCAGCCATCTTCTTCCTTTCCTGTTGTTCAGGCTCTCGAGACATCGATCGGAATGATCAACGTCGTTTAAAAACTGGTTTGCGCTTTTCAGCGAACGCTTTCGGACCTTCCTTGGCGTCTTCGGATTGAAACACCTGCCATCCGTAGGTGAACTCATGGTCGAGCGCTTCGCGCTCGGTCATGCCTTCGGTCTCACGCAAGGTGCGAAGCACTGCTTCGACCGCAATCGGTCCGTTGTCGGCAATTTGTGCTGCGATTTCTTTCGCCTTGGCTAAGGCCTGGCCATCGGGAACAACATGACCGATGAGCCCGTACTGGAGAGCTTCGTCGGCAGTTAATTCACGACCAGCAAGAAGTACTTCAGCGGCAATTGTGTAAGGAATCTGTCGGCGCAAACGAACCGCCGAACCTGCCATCGGATAGAGCGACCGCTTGACTTCGCTCACTGCGAAACGCGCGCCCTTGCCCGCGACGCGGATATCGGTGCCTTGCAGCAGTTCGGTTCCACCAGCAAAGGCAATGCCTTCTACCGCAGCAATAAGCGGTTTCTTGGGCTGGTAGTCGCGCAATAAGCACTTCCACATGAGATTTGGATCTTCAGCAAGTCGGGCGACGGTATCGATCTCAGTGTCGGCATCGGGTCCGGCGTCACCAGCCATTGCTTTGAGGTCAGCTCCGGACGAGAAGTTGCCGTCGGCGCCGGTGAGGATGATGGCGCGAACGCCATCGTCGGCGTCAGCCTCGACCATTGCGTCGTACATGCGCATCAACATCGCACCGGAGAGCGCATTCAGACGCTTTGGGCGATTCATTGTCATGACGAGCACGTGACCTTCGCGCTCAATAATTGCGTCAGGCATGATCCTCCTCTCACGGCGGCAGAAAGCGCTCGGCGGAGACCAGCCCGCGGAGTTCTCCGCAGTCCGATGCCCCCCGATCGGTGTCTCGACCCTAGAGGTACTTAACACTGCTGAGCAACCTGTTCGGGTGATTTTTCCGATCGCCCGGATCACGCACCTTCGAGGTGAACGGTCGACTCAGGTATAGAAGGGATTGTCTCCGGCGTTGTGGTCGGTGACGTCCACAACATCGGTCACCTCGGGGATCGATTCGTAAATCGAAGCAGTAATGCCATCTCGCAACGTGGCCGCGCTCATGGCACATCCCTGACAGCCGCCACCCATCGTCAAGAAGACAGTTGTGTCATCCACTCCGACCAGCGCAGCGAAACCGCCGTGCTGGGCCAACCCTGGGTTGATGACCTCTTCAAGAAGTTGGGTGACCTTGTCGGGGATGTCGCCGGTCAGTTCGATATCGCGGCCTTCAAGCGGATTCACCGGAGCTGGCCGATTCGGATTTTTAATGACAAAGCCGCCTTGGCTCTCCGAACGAGGAAGATCAAGTACCGCTCCGCGCATGGTGTCGACGCTGTTCGCCGCAACAACCACGCTCAAACCACCTTGAACCGAGAGGTCGTCTTCAGGATCAAGTTCGGAGATCGTTGCCCAACCAAGGTCGTAGGTGTAGTCGACCCCAGCGGAACCCGTGATCTCGACCCGAAGGCAGATTGAGCCGGGGTCTTCTTCGGTGTCGCGAATTTCCAGAACGCGGCCCAGTGCATCGGGAGCAACGGTGAGAACGAACTCGCCCGTTGCAATTGCCTCGTCGGTCGCGCTTAATGAGCTGTCAGACATCAGAACCTCTGCGGGAGAACTGCCGGGTGATCCCAGCACCGAGATGAAACGTTACCGGTACCAGCCCCTGACCCCTCGGCTGAGTCAAAAGTTGATGAATCAGGCCAGACATTGGTCAGGAGAGGTACGAACCGCGACCAAATGCAACAGCCAAGGCCAACATCATCATGAGCGAGAGCGGCAGAATCACCATTCGCAATTTGGGCCGGGCCACGAGAAGTTCTGCAGCCACCACGACGCACGGGAATGCTCCAAGCAGGTAGCGACCGCCGCCGAAGAAGTCCTTCGTGCCCATCAACGGCAACGCAATGAGCCCAAGTACGTAGACGGTGTAGGCCCAACCAAAGCGGTGCTTCACACGAGGAACAAGGAAAAGGGCCCCGATCACTACGAGTCCGTGTGCGACGTGGCTCATCGTTGACCAGGCAAAGGGATGGTGCTGAAGTTCTTCTAGAAGGCGGAACTTCAGCCAGGTTGATGGGCCAGCACCCTGATCCCAGCCTTCGCTGGCCTCAATGGTGACAAATAACAAAGGGTCGCCGAACTTCACCCAAAGAAACGCGCACCAACCGCCAACGCCAAGCCATGAAAGAAAGATCGGGGCGTCAGCTCGCGTAAGTCCACGGGGATCGAACAATTGACGTACTCCGACCGCGCCGCTGGCAAGGTTGCGGCGCTCAACGACGCGCAACACAAGCGCAAGCGCAACGACGAGGCCCGCGGGACGTCCGGCTGTAGCCAAGATTCCAACGAGACCAGCCCAGAAGTACCGATCGCGTTCGACGAGATAGAACGCGCCAATTGCCGTCGCAATAAACAGTGCGTCCGAATACACCACGCCGTAGAGATACCAACTGAACGGAAACACACAGAGAAGCGCCACCGCGGTAAACGCAACCGCAGGTGACACAAAAAGTTTGGCCCACTTCCGCAGAACGACCACAACCACTGCACTGCTGAAAACCGTCACCACGGTTCCAGTGATGTAGATCGTTGGAAATGCCCAACTCAAAAGCCGGATCACGACGGGATAGGTAGGCCAGAACGCCACCGACGACTGCACTCCCGGGAAATAGACGTATCCCTCTCGGGCAATCGTCCGATACCACTCCGCATCCCACCGGGCGAAGCCGCCAAACCAAACATCGCCTATTCCATGTCGAACCGGGAAGAACGGATCATGGGCTAAGTGGTTATTTCCAAACCAAATCGCGGTCCAGACGAGGACGCCGATAGAGGCGAAGACTGCCAACGGCGTCCACCATTTGTCCATCCACGTTGGTACTTCGCTGGCTGGTGGCCCATCAATGGCGCTCCGGTCCCGAAGTCGCGAAACAAGCCAACGACGGGACGGCTCCGAAGGAGCGAGTGTGGTGGTTGAGTTCTCAGACATTGTTTTGGGCGGTCCATCCCCCCGATGGGCCACGTCAAACGCTAGCCGCAGTGTCGCCGTCACCGACAGAAGATCGGAGGGCGCCTCATGCGCCGTAGCCTCGGCCCAATGATCTGTGTTGACGTCGACCGAGTGACAATGACCCGTCCCGGGAGGCCGCTCTTCACCGACGTGTCCCTCACCCTTTCAACGGGCGACCGGCTCGGCATCGTCGGGCTCAATGGAACCGGCAAATCCACGTTGCTCTCTGTTCTCACTGGAGAGGTCGAGCCGGAATCCGGAGCTGTACGGAGAGGACGCGGAGTTCAGATCGCCACACTCCCCCAACGCCCTGTCCTTCCTAGTGGCACCGTGCTCGCAGCCGTCGAAGCCGTCGCCGAACGCGATTGGGAAGCTGCCGCTGTTCTCGACCATCTCGGTATGGCGTCTCTCACCGAAGCCGACACCGGCCGGCTGTCGGGTGGTCAGGCAAAACGAGTCGCGCTCGCTCGAGCTCTCGTCGCTCCCAGCGATCTGCTCGTCCTCGACGAGCCCACCAACCATCTCGACATCGATGCCATTGCGTGGCTTGAAGATCGCCTCGATAGTTATCGGGGCGGCCTCATACTTGTTACTCATGATCGTCACGTTCTTGACCGAGTCACCACTCGCGTTCTTGAACTCGATCGCGGTCGTTCCTACCTTCATGACGGCGGCTACAGCGGTTATCTCGAAGGGCGAGCGCTACGCGAAGAACAAGCGGTCTCCCAAGAATCAACACGCAAGAACCTTGCCCGAAAAGAATTGGCATGGCTTCGCCGCGGCGCTCCCGCAAGGACGAGCAAACCAAAAGCAAGAATCGAAGCCGCAACCACTCTGGTTGAAACACGTGCAGAACCCGCAGCACGATCAGGAATTCCCGATCTTTACTTGGGCACCCCGCGTCTTGGTGACAAGGTGGCCGAGATCACCGATGTCTCATTCGGTTACGAAGGTGCAGCTCCGCTCTTCAGCAATCTTGAATTGATGCTCGATAATCGTGAACGCCTCGGATTAATCGGCCCCAACGGTGCGGGAAAATCCACACTGCTTGATCTCATTGCGGGCCGACGCTCCCCAACGGTCGGAACAATCGACACTGGTTCAACTGTGCGCATCGGTTACTACGACCAAATCGGCGTCGAACTTGATCCACGCCAACGCGTCCGCGAAGCAATCACCGGTGGTCGCCGAGAGCCCGATTGGCAAGACTCCGCGCTTCTCGAATCATTTTGGTTTGATGGTGACGCGCAATGGGCTCCCATCGAGCTTCTCTCCGGCGGTGAACGACGCCGCTTACAACTTCTTCTCGTCCTCGCACAGAAACCAAATGTCCTGTTGCTCGACGAGCCCACAAATGATCTCGACCTCGACACTCTCCGAGTGCTTGAAGAGTTCCTCGACGACTGGCCCGGGGCGTTAATCGTCGTCAGCCATGATCGTGCATTTCTTGAACGAACAGTTGCTGACGTCATCATCATGGATGGACACACCACTCCTTCCCGCAGGCCTGGCGGCTATGCCGCTTGGGAAGAGAAACGACGTTCCTCAATGGTTCGGGGCCGCATCTCTGATCCAGGAAAATCTGCGTCCAAATCATCGAATCGAACAAAGTCACCGGGTGCAGCCACATCTCCCGTGAACAAGAAACCGACGAGATCAGCAAGCACACTTCGCTTCCTGATCAAGGATCTCGAGAAAGAGATCAAGCGTCTCACCAAGGTCAAAGACCGGCTCGAGACAAAGGTCGCCGAACTGGCGACCTCCGGCAATCACGTCGATCTGACCACTTCCGGCGCCGAACTCACTGCCGTGATCTCCGAACTCGAATCGGCCGAAGAACAGTGGTTGCAACTGACCGACGAGGCCGAACAGGCGTCGAACTGACACCAGGCTCATCACCGGTAGATTCGTAAGCCGTGACCGACGTCGAGACCCCCACCGAGGCGCTGCTAGATCTGCGGCGAACTCGACGACATAACCGACTTTCTGAAGTCCACTGGATCGACGCGCTCTACCGGGTCTACATGGTTGGGCTCGCTGCGGTGATTTTCATCATGTTTGCTGTCAGTCGACTTCCAAACGATCGACTCACAAATGCCGAGGCCTTGCAGTTCGCCGATGAAGCACCAATGTGGCTCGGCCTTGGTTTCGCAATTGCCATCGGCATCGGATTGCGATCAGGCGGCCGCGGCGGACCTCTGGTCCTTGAAGCCCCTGTCGTAATGCATGAACTCAATGCGCCTGTTCCCCGTGAGTCGGTGGTGCGTGGTCCAGCCATCAAACAACTTCGTTTCATGGCTTTTGCCGGTGCAGTTATTGGCGCCATCATCGGAGAAGTCTCCGCTCACCGACTCCCGGTAAATCCTGCCGTTGCGATCGGTTGCGGGGCGTTGTCATTTGCTCTTGCTGGAATGTTGGCGTCGGCAACTGCGCTCGCAGCGTCGGGTCGTCGACTTCGCTGGTGGCCAGCGAATTTCCTTGCAGCAATTTTTATTGGTTGGTCTGTTCTCGATGTTCTCGGGAAACGAACCACCTCACCATTCACGCTTCTCGCCGACATCGCGTTCTGGCCCATCACGTTCCGAGCCCTTGCTCTTCTCAGCGTCGTTCTTGTTGGTGTCGTGGTGTGGCTTGGCCTTTCTCGAATCGGCGATCTCTCGATCGAACATGCGCTGCGTCGAGCCGGCCTCGTTGCACAGTTACGTTTCGCGGTAACGCTCCAGGACGTTCGCACCGTTGTATTGCTGCGCCGGCAGTTGTCACAAGAGAACGCGCGACTTCGACCTTGGATCCGTATTGGACGATTAAAGCGCAAGAGTTTTATTCCTCCAACTTGGAAACGCGATTGGCAGAGTTACTTGCGATTCCCACTCCCCCGCCTTCTTCGTATGGCGATGCTCGGAGCGATCGCAGGTCTCTCGCTCGGAGCACTTTGGCGCGGCACGATCCCGATGATCATCGTTGCCGGGCTAGCGCTCTATCTCGTTGCGTACGACGCGTCCGAACCAACGGCGCAAGAAGTCGACCACCCCACGCGCTGGGAGAGTTTTCCTGATGCACCAGGCGTGCTGATTCTTCAGCACATCGCCGCGGCGTTCGTCGTCATGGCATTTATCTGCCTCATCGCTGCCGCCGCAGCAACACTCCTCGTGCCATTCGCAGTCGTGTGGAAACTGGCACTCATTATGTTCGTGCCCGTCGCTCTTGCTTCTGCTGTTTCGGCGATGATCAGCACCGCCCAAGGTGCACCCGACATGGCCGGACTCGCTGGCCTTGGCCCCGACGTCATGGGCTGGCTCATGATCGCTCGGCTCATCATTCCGCCAGCCATCACCATCATCGCCCTCCTCCCATTGCTCAGCGCTGGGTCTGATCCCAACGCCATCAACACCACCAAAGTCGGCAATGCAACGGTGTACTCACTGTTCGCCGTCGGCGGTGCCATCCTTTATCTGCGCACACGGAAGCCAAAGCACCTGTGACCTCACCATTCGCATTACCCAAACAACCACCCACACCGGCCACCGAGCCGCGCCTCAAACCCGATGCTGCGTTGCAGACCCTCGACCTGTCGAAGGACTACGGCGATGGCATGGGCCTCATGAGCGAACTTGATCTTGTGATCAATAAGGGTGAACTCGTCATGCTCGTCGGTCCCAACGGCGCCGGTAAATCAACGTTTCTCGGTCTTGCGGCGGGAATGCTCGAACCCTCGAACGGTTGGGCATTTATCGCCGGCAGCCCTGCTGGCACAGTTCCAGCCCGCGCTGCGCTTTCGTACCTTCCCGACAATCCTGTTCTTTACGACGACCTCAGTCTCGGCGAGCACATCGAATACATCGCGCGCCTACACAAGACAGTCGATTGGCAGGACTACGCCGATGATCTGGTCGACATGTTTGGTCTCGGCGATCGCATTGACGATCTTCCATCGAGGTTCAGCCGCGGTCTCAAGCAGAAGACTGGTCTCATCCTCGGGCTCATTCGACCTTTCACAGTGATGCTCGTCGACGAGCCATTCGTCGGACTCGATACTCCCGGTCAAGAAACGCTCGTCGAGATCATGACCGATGTGGTCGCCCAGGGTGCTTCAATCATCTGTTCAACCCACCAACTTGATTTAGTTCCGAGCGCGAACCGATGCGTTGGTCTGCGTGACGGCGAACTCGCCTACGACGGTCCCGCAACTGCAGCAAAGATTCGCGAACTCGTCGGCGGCGAATAGCCAGTGGCTGAAACGCCTTACCGCAAAGGCATCCTCTCGGAGCCGCTTGATCTCGATGGCGGTGCGCCACGGTCACGTCAGAAGCCGCCGACAATTCCCGCAACACCGGGACTCGAAGTTGAAGTTCGCGGCACTCATTTATGGGGAGTAGTCGTTGAATGTGATTCAGCATTCATTACCCTCCGCGACCGTCAAGGACGCGATCACAAAGTTCGATTGCGAGATGGCGCATTCGACGTAAAAGGACGTCAGGTCACCCTCATCCGCCCAAAGGCATCATCGACTGCAGAGGCAACGCGTACAGCGTCGGGCTCTGTCGCAGTTCCCTCGGCACCGGCTCGCATGGCCCGTGCGAGCCGCTTGCTCGTTGAAGGTGTGCACGACGCGGAACTAGTCGAAAAGGTTTGGGGCGATGACCTACGAGTCGAGGGCGTTGTCGTTGAACTCCTTGACGGCGCTGACAATCTTCAAGAAATTGTGCGATCGTTTGGCCCGAGAAGCGGCCGACGACTTGGCGTACTTCTCGATCATCTGGTCGATAATTCCAAAGAGACCCGCATCGCGGCTGGGATCGATCACCCAGATGTGCTCGTGACTGGCCATCCCTATGTCGATATCTGGGCTGCGGTGAAACCCTCCGTCGTCGGAATTGCGGCCTGGCCTGAGATCCCCAAAGGTCAACCATGGAAAGAAGGGATCTGCGCAGCGCTTGGCGTCGAAGATCCTCGTCTTTTCTGGAAAAAGATCCTCAACTCCGTCTCGAGCTATTCCGATCTGCAACCACCACTCGTTGGTGCAGTCGAACAATTAATCGACTTCGTTACCGAACCTTCGTAATCACACGTCGCTGTGGCGATTGAGAAACCCGACAACAGCATCGGTGAACGCGTCGTTGCGATCGCCGGCAACCATGTGTCCGGCTCCGGACACGTCTACGAACTCAACTGACGGGAATCGTTCACAGAAGCGTTGTGCACCTTCGGCACTCACGAGATCACTAACGCGACCACGCACCAACATCACCGGAATGCCATCGTCGATGATCTTGGCAATCGCGGCATGCAGACGATCAATGTCGGTGACCTCAGACGGACCCATATCAGCGATGCCCTCGCCACCCCCTGCAAATGCTGGATCCCAATGCCAATACCAACGACCATCACGCTCTCGAACGTTCTTACGCAGCCCATCGAGATTGGAAGGTCTCGGGCGATGGGGGTTGTATGCCGCTATCGCATCGGCGACTTCGTCCAACGAGGAAAATCCCTCTTTCGCCTTTGCCGACATGAACTCGGCGACGCGGTGAGAACCGGCTGATTCCATTTCTGGGATGATGTCAACGAGCACTACGCCACGCGCGACGCCAGGATGAATCTCTCCGGCAAGCAACATCGACGTGAAGCCGCCAAGCGATGCTCCGATAATGAACGGAGGTTGATCGAAGGTGGAAACAACCGCGTCAACATCACCGGCAAAGCTCACCAATCGGTAATCGCCGCCCTCTGCCCATTCGGAGTCTCCGTGACCGCGGAAATCCAAGGTCACTGACCGCCAACCTTGATCAGCAAGCGTTTGTGACGTGCCTGCCCACGAATGTCGCGTCTGCCCTCCGCCATGAAGGAGAAGTACCGGCGGTGCATCGCTCGGACCTCGTTCATCAGCAACAAGGGTGATCCCATTTGCACCGGTCACTTCAAAGGTCTGCATTCGACTGACGCTACCGGTCCACCAGCACGGGTAGCGTTCTCGCTATGACCGACACCTCAGTGACGTACGAACTCAAAGGCCGCGTCGCCCTCATCACGATTGATGACGGCAAGGCCAACGCCATCAGCCACGACATCGCGAGCGGAATCCACGAAGCGCTTGAACGAGCACGACGCGAAGCCGGTGCAGTGGTTCTCGCTGGTCGGCCCGGTCGATTCTCTGCTGGTTTCGATCTTTCAGTCATGACTTCGAGCCCAGAAGCCGCTCGCAATTTGCTCAAAGCCGGCGCCGATGTCGCAATCGAGATTCACGAATTCCCCATGCCCGTGGTAGTCGCTTCAACCGGCCACGCTCTCGCCATGGGAGCAATCTTGTTGATGGCCGCCGATACGTGCATCGGCGCACAGGGCAACTACAAAATCGGACTCAACGAAGTCGCAATCGGCATGCCGGTGCCAAAGTTCGCAGTTGAGTTGGCCCGAACATCACTCTCAAACGCCGCATTCACTTCCGCAGTGAACCACGCCACGGTCTACGACCCCGCCGGAGCGGTTGTTGCTGGCTATCTCGATCAGGTCGTCGCCGACGATGCAGTGATCT
The DNA here is from genome assembly GCA_009700115.1 of Actinomycetota bacterium. Classification (GTDB taxonomy): domain Bacteria; phylum Actinomycetota; class Acidimicrobiia; order Acidimicrobiales; family Acidimicrobilacustridaceae; genus Acidimicrobilacustris. The sequence continues at coordinate 34,048 of WLMU01000005.1, read as the reverse complement.
CCACAGCTCTCACTCACGCGGCCGAACTCGCAGAGCGGCTTGATTCCAATGCCTTCGCTCTCACACGTACGAATTGTCGCGGAGCGTCGTTAGAAATCATCCGCAATGGCCTCAGCAATGACATCGCGTCGTTTGTGGTCAAGATCCCCGACGCTTGATTAGTTCGCAGGTGAACTCTTCTTTGGCCCCGATTGCTTCACGCTTTCCGCGCGACCGGGACCAATGATTCGGTAAACGGTGAAAAACACCACAGCTCCAACGGTCACCAACACGCTCCAGCGCAAAAGTGGATTCTGGCGCTCGGTTCCAGCGGTGAGCAGATGAATCGTGGCCATTGCATAAAGCGCGTAACTCGCCATATGTACGCCTCGCCAGAACTTCTGCGGCAATCGCTTTTTGAGAAGCGAAGTCAGTTCAACTGCGAGCAACAGATAGAAGGCGACGATCCCCCATGCCATGGGCCCGGGCTTCCACTTCGACGCGAACGGAACAAACGCCTGCGTGATCTTGTAGCCGTACGTCGTCGACATATACGGATCAAACGACAACGTCACAAAATGAATGATGGTGAAAATCACAGCAAGTCCGCCGAAAAAACGGTGAACATCAAGTAACCACGGTGCCGGCGTCTTACGACCCAATGCTCGAGTCGACAATGCGAGACCCCACAGAACAGCGAGAGCAAGCAGCGCCCAAGCGACTATGCCGGTTGAGCGCGAGACGTACCACCACACTTTGGTGGCGCCGAAGACCAACTGGGTCATTTCAAGGCCACCAAAGTTTCATGAGTTAAGCGTAGGCCCCTCGACAACAAAGTCATTGAATTGCCCCGCTGTGATGAGTTGGCCATCGTCTGAGATCAGCAGCCCCGATAACCCTGCGCGCTCTAAAAGTGCTCGACCAGCCACTGCCCCCGCAATGAGTGCAGCTTTGGCGTGTGCTTCACCCCACGCTGCGTGCGCAGCAATCACCGTGACAGACGCGAGACCACTTCGTGATGGTTGGGCAGTTTTCGGATCGATGAGGTGATGAGCTTCGCCAGTCGTGGTCGACCATTTGCGACGCAACCGCGAACTCGTTGTCACAGAGCCAGCCTCAAGCCCCAGAACAGCGAGATCCACGCCTGGTGCGAACGGGTCATCGATCACGATGGCCCAACCGCCACCTTCCACCGTTTCACCACCGACACGTATGTCACCGCCGAGATCCAGACATGCTCCGCTCACGCCGTCCTCTATCACCTGGGCAAAAAGGAGGTCGGCAGCCTGCCCTTTCCCAATTCCACCAAGATCAAAATGGAGCCCGAGTGGAGCATGGATAAGCGACGAACGAACGTCAAGAACAACACTGTCGAGTTCAGTCGCAGGTACCCCCAGTTCGTTTGCCTGAAAAGGATCGCGATCAGCAAGTTCATCGAATGTGTCGTTGTATCCAATTTCACGCAGAACATCAAGAAGCGTCGGATCAAAAAGTCCGTCGGTCGCTTTCCACGCATCGATAGCCAGTGCAACCACTGCAAACATTTCGGGACTTACAAATACCGGATCACCAGCATGACGGTTTAATTGAGAAAGTTCACTGTTGTCGATAAATCGAGACCAACGTTGTTCAAGATCGCGCATCCGAGTTTCCACTCGATCGAGAATTGGTTCCGCTCGATCATCATCTACAACAACTCGAACAACACAGTCACTGCCCATCGCCCGAAACGGGCGTGAACTCTCCGCCATCGCTCCCATGCTTGTTGATCAGGAGGCGCGAGCGCGAGGTGGAGCCACCGTGGTGACCGGAGCCGGGGCCGGAGCAACCGTGACCACCGGCGCCGATGTCGCTGGCGGTGAGGTCACCGGTGCCGACGGAGAAGACGGCGCCGACGGCGGCGCTGCTTGCGAACTTGAACCCGATGCAGCCGGAGCAACGGCCACTGCTCCGGCTTTCGACGAGCTCGATGACGATGGAGGGGATCCGACCGGAGTGCTTGACGCACTAGAAGACGTGTTTGCCGGTCCTGCACCAGCGGCCGGAACTGCAGCCGGGTCAGTTACGGTCCCTACCGATGACGATCCCGTGACCCCCGAAGCGCCGGCCACGTTGAGTTCCACCGTGGCTGGGTTCGCTGCGCCGCTTTGCTGGCTACTCAGGGCGAGTGCAGCAACAATCGCTGCGCTTGCCGCCAAACTCAGACCGGCAGTGAGCGCTCGAGACGCCGGAGCGTTAGGACCCTTCTTCGTCGGGATCCTCTTTGCCGGGTTGGATGTCGTTTCACTATCGACGTTCGTTTGTTGCACCGCCGGACCTTGATCAGTCATCGTCTTCCTCCTCGCGCTCCTCGCGCTCGCGTTCGCGTGACCGAGACGTTGTCGGAGGCGTGGGCGCCTTCACCACGGTGGGTGGAGTTGTGACCACCGCACCTGGTGTCGACGGGGCCTGCGGGCGAGCAGCTGAAGTAGCCGACGGCGTTCCTGATGAACCTGAAACAGCCCCACTCGAACCATTCTGAGATGCGCCACTCGCTCCGAATGAACCCGAACTCGACGAGCCATTCGAAGTCGCACCCGAATCAGACGACTGAGTCGACGAACGTTGTGTTACTCCTGCATCGGTAACTCCCGCAGACGCTGGGTCGGATTGAAGCGCCGAAGCGTTCGACGACGATGCGGCAGCACTTGCATTGGTCGGCGTTGCGACAGCGAGTTGGCTGACATTGGCAGCACTCAACTTGCCGACAGGCTTTGACGCCCCAGCAGAAAGAATCCCGACGTTTGCTGCGACCGCTCCGCTTGCCGCCGTAACGAAGATGGCGGCGGCGCCGGCAACCGTGAGTGCGAAGTGTCTGTTCATGGGGCTCACCGTAGAGACCCCCACCCCAACAGGTGCCTCGCTAATGGTAAAGAACTGGCAAAGTCATTCGTCTAGAGGGCTAAAACCGATGGCATTGAAGCATGGGGGCGCATGTTCCCCTCCCCGACGTGCCACCCTTAGTCGGTGAATGTCCTGCTGGTCGAAGATGACGACGCCATCGCTGAACCCCTCATCAGAGGTCTCGAGCGACAGGGATATGTCGTGCGCCATGAATCAACTGGACTCGGCGGCGTTGCCGCATTCCACTCAGACCCATCTGTCGACATCGTTCTTCTTGACCTCGGACTCCCCGATATCGATGGCTACGAAGTATGCCGACGCGTCCGTTCCGATTCAACGATTCCGATCATCATCCTTACTGCACGCGGCGATGAAATCGATCGAGTTCTGGGACTTGAACTAGGTGCCGACGACTACATGGTCAAGCCGTTTGGCTTTCGCGAACTCATTGCGCGGATTAACGCCGTTACCCGTCGCAGTAATACGTCAGGGTCAATCAAGGAAGACATCACCAAACTCCCTAGCGATGTGACTCTCGACAACCGAACTCGAAAAGTCACGGTGCATGACAAAGACATCCAATTAACGCGCAAGGAGTTTGACCTCCTTTCACTCTTGGCCAGTGACGCAGGTGCAACCCAAACACGGGAAACAATCCTTGAACAGGTCTGGGACGCCCATTGGTACGGACCAACAAAGACGCTTGATGTTCATATCGCATCTCTACGCAAGAAACTCGGCGACCCGACCATCATTGAAACTGTTCGAGGTGTGGGTTTCCGGCTTCGTTCGACCACTGAAAACGATTCAGCCTCGTGACTCGGCGCCTACTCGCGACCTATCTCCTCCTCACCCTCGTCGTTCTCATCGCACTTGAGGTACCTCTGGCTCTGGGATACCGCGACCACCAGATGGATCAGTTGAAATCGGGAATTGAACGTGACGCATTCGTCCTGTCCTCCTACCTTTCCGGTTCACTCTCAGGCGGCACTCCAGTCGATCTCACTGCGGTCGTCGCCAACTACACCGCAGCCACCGACGGCCGAGTCGTCATCGTCAACTCGACCGGCGACGTACTCGCCGATTCCGAACCAGCCGCAGCAGGACAACGAAACTTTCTTTCGAGACCCGAAATCGCCGATGCGCTCGATCGGCAGATTTCAACGGGAACGCGTTATTCAACAACGCTAGGAACCGGTCTCGTGTACGTCGCCGTTCCTATCTCGATTGGAGACCAAGTCCTCGGTGCAATTCGAGTGAGTTATTCAACCGATCAAGTCGATGCCAAGGTTCGTCGCTACTGGCTCGTGCTTCTCGGGGCTGGTCTCGTCACTCTGCTCCTTGCCGCAGCGCTCGGGGTTCTGCTCGCCCGATGGGTGACTCGCCCGATCGCCAAACTGCGCGATGCAGCCAATCAACTCGGCGATGGCGACCTCTCTGCTCGAGCAGATCTTGACCGCGGTCCCCCCGAGATCAAAGACCTTGCCGCCGCATTCAATGCGACCGCAGTCCGTCTGGAAGAACTCGTCACCGCACAGGAACAGTTTGTTGCCGATGCCTCTCATCAACTGAGGACTCCATTAACCGCACTCCGGCTTCGTCTTGAAATGGTCGAACTTGATCCCGACGATGCCAACCATGGCGATATCGAAGGCGCTCGCAACGAAGTGCAGCGGATGTCTCGACTCGTTGACGGACTCTTGGCGCTCGCTCGAGCCGAGCGAACGCAGGGAGCACGCCCAGGCCGCCTTGAACTCGACGAAGCCCTCCAGGAACGCGCCGCTGCGTGGCAACCGCTTGCTACCGAGCGCAATATTTCCATCGTTGCGAATGGCGGCGGATTAAAGGGGCGGTGCACATCCGACATGCTGAGCCAAGTCCTCGACAATCTCATAGCGAATGCCCTTGAAGTTGCTCCCGCCGATTCGGTACTCACTCTCCAGGCGACCACAGAAGACTCCTCTTCGGGCTCAATCATCGCTGTACACGTCATCGATCAAGGTCCCGGCCTCTCCGATGAACAACGGGAACGAGCTTTCGATCGTTTCTGGCGAGCCACAAATGAACGCGGCGAATTAGGAGGAACTGGACTCGGCCTCGCCATCGTTCAGAAACTGGTGGAATCCGAAGGCGGCCGAGCTGAGCTTCGCGCCGCCGAAGGCGGCGGACTCGATGCCGTGCTCCTTCTCGGCAACTGATCCGTTACCGCAGAGGGCGATGACGCCAGCCACCGTTCAGCGTGCGAGCATGACGTTCATCGATTACTCGATCCCGGAGGAACAGCCATGATCAACACCATCGTCGTGCCCCTTGACGGTTCTGACCTGTCTCAGGCAGCACTGCCGATTGCCAACGAACTTGCAGCCGCGCTCGACTCTTCCATCGAGCTCCTCGCTTCAGGTTGGGGAACCACCGTCGAAGAACTCATTGGCTATCTCGACGATCAAGGCGCGTCACTCACCGTGCCGTTCAAGAGTTCCGTCGTTCCCGACACCTTCCCCGCAACAGCGATCGCCAACGCCGTCAACGCGCCCGACGATGCAATCGTCATGGGCACACATGGGCGAACAGGATTCGGAAAGGCCCTTCTCGGTTCCGTTGCTGAAGACGTGCTCAAGCGCTCGAACAATCCAGTTCTCCTAATCGGACCTGGAGCGAAGCCATTTACAAGTTTCAAGGGAACCACGATGGTCGTCACCACCGATGGTTCACCAATTTCCGCAATGGTCCTCCCTCGCGCCGCCCGCTGGGCCAAGGCACTCGCAATGTCTGTCGTCGTTCTCTCCGCTACGGCGGCAAACGGATCGCCCCTCGGCAGCGCCGATGCTGATGCACTTGCGAACGCAGTGGAATCCGCCGTCGGATTTTTCACTCGCGACGGCATCGAAGCCCGGCCCGAAACTGTCATTGGCTCCGACGCTGCTGTCGCCGTTTCCGAATGGGCAAATGCCAACGACGTCACCCTCGTCGCCATGGCTACCCACGGTCGCGGCGGACTTGCTCGAACAGCGCTTGGCAGCACGACAATGCGCACAGTGCACGGCTGCCATTGCCCCGTTCTCGTGCAGAAGCCAATCGGCTAACACCACAGAAACTTTCCCAAACGTTCACATCCTGCTCACCAGATTTACCGTGCGTTGGTTTGGCGCCCCACAACACTTTGCTTTGTAAATGCGTTGGGCAGTCCAATTCCTCAGGAGTGAACGTGAACCCTCCCGCTGCACGTAGCCTCACACTCGTGAATGAAGAAGAGCTTGCCCTCGCCACCATCCATCCGGACCGACGCCTGAGTTTTGAAGGCGCGTTTAACTTTCGAGATCTTGGTGGTTATGCAACAACCGATGGCCGTATGGTCAAATGGCGCACGCTCTTTCGCGCCGATGCCGTGCACCGTCTTCCCGACGCCGAACTTGATCAACTCGCCGCTATCGGCCTGAAGACTGTGATCGACCTTCGAACTGGTTCCGAAGTTGAGCATGGCCATCTCCACGACCCTGCACGCGGCATTCAACACGTCCATCTTGATGTTCTCGGCGAAGTATGGAAGCCCCTCGATCTCGACGACAACGCCGACGCGCGTGTCGTTCTCAGTGACCTTTATGTCCACATGCTCGACATAGGTGCTCCCGCACTTTCCCAAGCGTTCCGAACCCTGGCCGATGCAGAGAAGCTTCCTGCGGTCTTTCACTGCGCAGCAGGAAAGGACCGAACCGGAGTTCTCGCCGCCATGGTGCTCTCAACCATTGGAGTTGCCGATCATGTGATCGTTGCTGATTACGCAATTTCCGGCGCAAATATGGCCGAACTTGTAGAGCGACTCAAACGGGATCGTCCTGAAGCACTCACCGCGATGAACGATCAACCATCGGCATATTTAGCGGCACCTCCCGAGGCCATGAAACGCCTTCTTGATCATGTCAACGCGGAATACGGTTCGATGACTGGCTATGTGAACAGCATCGGCATCTCTGCCGATGTCATTGATTCACTTGCAGCAAGCCTTCTCGACTGAGAAGAGAATTAGCGGCGCTTGCGTCGAAGGAGAAGTACGGCAACCAGTGCAACGGTTGCTGCAATAACGGCGATCGCAATTTTTGAACGGTTGTCGCTTGTCGGCTGAGAAACAGGCGGACTCGACGTACGAGGGACATCGACGGCAACTCGCGGTGCAGCGTCGATAACGATCTCTTCGACGGCGGGGTTGGCAGCAATGTCTGCGCCATGGACAACAGCGTCGCCGCGAGATGCCGTGTCGCTATCGACACCTTCAGGAAGAAGCCTCGATGGGGGCATAGCGTCGAGAAAAGCATCGACCGGGGCAGGACGATCGGTGGCAGGTGCCGGACGATTCCGTGTTCGTTGCGGGTCATACGCTGGCATCGGATCCTCCATTGGATTCCGTGGCTACTGACGGCGCTGACGCAGCCACCGATCCCACAGACCGTGCCATCTCCGGCACTACTGAATCAAGAAGCATGTCGAATTCCTGAGCCGCATCGCTGGCTCCTTGGCGATTTCCGAGACCATGAATCGGCAACGACTGCGCTGAGGCCTCAGCGACAGCGGCCCGCATGTGCACCGGAGCGAAAACCTGATTGCCGTATTGCTCAAGCAACATCGTGTGCCAGTAATGCGCATCACGAGTTCGGCCAAGCCGATTCACGGCAATGCCCGCAACTTCAGGACGACCAGCGCGCCGAGCCGCAATTCGCGAAATGGTGAGCTGCACATTGGCTACGCCATCGGAGGCCCATGCGCCGGGTTCGGTAACGATGAGCGCCCGATCAGCAGCGAAGAGGCCGTTGATAGTGAGCAGACCGAGCGACGGAGGACAATCGATCACAACGAGGTCATAGTCATTGCCTTCGAGCGCGAGTTGCAGGCGGTCCTGGGCACCGACTGGGTCATTCGCCAATTGCGGCTCTCGGGCCGAAAGCGCAGGAGTGCTGGCAAGCACATCTGGCGCCATTCCGCTTTCAAGCACCCACGCCGTTGGCACAGCCAGCGAACTGGCCGAACCGGGAAGATCGGCCTCAAGCGCTAGATCAACGGTGGTCGCTGGCTCCCAAACGCCGAGGCCTGACGTGGCATTGGCCTGAGGGTCAAGATCAACGACGAGGACCCTCTTCCCCCGCTGAGCGGCGGCAGAAGCGAGGCCAAGGGTGACGGTGGTTTTGCCCACTCCGCCCTTTTGGTTCACGACAGCGACGATTGGCATGCCCTAACGCTACGCGGCAGGCCCATCCAACCGGGCGATACCGGTCGCAAAAAGGCGGGATTCGAGCGCTGAATCATGCCGATTTCGGTGATAAGAGAGTGCATGACCATCATCGAAGGCCAGCCGGTTCCCGAGTTCTCGCTTCCCGACCAGGACGGCACCACCGTCACATCAGCTCAACTCCGCGGAAGTTGGGCGGTCATCTACTTCTACCCAAAGGATGACACCCCGGGTTGCACCGCTGAGTCGTGTTCATTCCGCGACAACTTTGAAGCCTTCACTGACGTCGGGGCAAAGGTCATCGGCATTAGTTCCGATTCAGTGGACTCACATAAAGCGTTCGCGCAGAAGCACAACCTTCCATTTACCTTGCTTGCCGACACGAAGAGCGAAGTTCGCAAGCAGTTCGGCGTCACCAAGACCCTCGGCCTTCTGCCGGGACGAGTCACCTACGTGATCGATCCCAATGGCATCGTGCGCAAAGTCTTCTCTTCGCAATTCAAACCCAAAAAGCACATCGACGAAGCGCTTGCCGTAATCGGCTCTGCATCGACGAACTAGTTCTCAGACACATCACGAGTCACTGACAGCAACCGTGATGCTTCTCAAGCCTTCGTTGAATAACGCGTGGGATCGCTGATCCCGGCATCGGCAAAGCCGCGAGCGCGTAGGAGACACGCGTCGCAATGCCCGCATGATCCACCATCGTCAGTGGGGTCGTAACACGACAGCGTGACGCTGTAATCGACACCGAGTTCGAGACCTCGCTGGATGATTTGTGCTTTCGTGAGGTCGATTAATGGGGTGCGAATGCAGAGACGGCCACCTTCGACCCCTTCGCGGGTCGCGAGATTCGCCATTGCCTCAAATGCTTCAATGAACTCCGGGCGACAATCGGGGTATCCCGAGTAGTCCACCGCATTCACGCCGATAAAGACATCGTGTGCGCCGCGAGTTTCGGCAACTGCTGTCGCAAAGCTCAAGAAGATGGTATTACGAGCAGGCACATAGGTGACCGGGACTGAATCGGCAGTTAGCTCCTCAACCGACTCATGTTTTGGAACTTCGATCGAATCATCGACTAACGCTGAACCACCAAAGGCAGCGAGATCGATATTGACGATGAGATGTTCGACGCCCGCGGACCTCGCGATCGCTGCAGCGCATTCGAGTTCGTTTGTATGTCGCTGTCCGTAGCGAAAACTTACGGCAACTACTTCGAAACCTTCACTCTGAGCGATCGCCAGACAGGTTGTGGAATCGAGTCCTCCTGACAGCAGAACGATCGCCGCAGGTTTACTCACAGAACGCCTTCCCAAACCCCACGTTCCGCCGACATCGGATCGGAGAGAAGTTCCTTGACCACGTCGAAACGTTGCGTCGGACGCGACTCACTGTTCCATGCCTGCCAACCAGGATCGCCGTTTCGAGCAAACGAAAGCCATGCTTCCTGCATCGCTGCTGACAATTCCCACAAGTCGTCACTAACAGGACCACCCAGAAACAGTTCTGCCCCCTGGTTGTTGAGCGCCCCAAAGACGAAGGGAATCTCGAGCGCGTGACACGACTTCACAACACCGCCGAAGGCCGGCGTGGCCCATGTGAAGAGGTACTGCCAAGTTGGCGATTTGGCCGCGACTCGAGCTTCGACGAGACGAATGGCTGGAATCCGAAACGATGCATCGGTGAGTACTGCATTCCAAAGTTCATCCGCCGAGACATCGGGGCGATCGGAGGCGTACACATCACGCACCCGATGTCCGGACCCAAAGATGCCCTCAAGACGGTCCAGCAAACTGGAGTCGTCGAGACCGCCGGGGCTCATAAGTGCAAAAAGATTCCATTCGTTGAGATTGGTACCGGTCAGAAACGGAACGTCGACTGCGTCGCCATTCGCCACAGCAACGAGTGGATCTTGGGGCAGATACGTGCCGTCGATAACCGGCTGAAAGGCCATTGCGAGCGCAAAACTGGTGGGTCCCCCCAAACCGGATGGATCGTCATAGAGCTTGGCTTCAACCTTCGTCGCCGCTTTTGCGATGTCTTCTGCAGACGCTCGCAACAGTCCATCGATATCAGCGACACCGAGTTTTTCCATGAACTCTTCGGTCATCGCCGCGCCCATCGCAGGGGTAAAGACGTTGTGTGCTGCGCCACTTTGAGCGATTGCCTTTTGAAAGAGCCCCTGCGCAGCAGGAAGAGCGAGAAGCGTCGAGATGCTCATCGCTCCTGCTGACTCTCCGAAGATGGTGACGTTGTTTGGATCACCACCAAACGTGCTGATGTTGTCTCGCACCCACGCAAGCGCAGCTACTTGATCAAGCAACCCATTCACACCACTCGAGCGATACCGATCATCGAGATCGCCGAGCCAAAGAAAACCCAGCGCGCCAAGTCGGTAGTTAAGGGAGACAACGACAACGTCGCCACGAGTTGCCAGCGGCGTTCCGTCGTACCAAGGCGTCGAGGAGGACCCGTTAACGAAAGCGCCACCGTGGATCCACACCATCACAGGTCGAGCCGCATCGTCGCAGGCCGGCGTGGTCACATTAAGAAAGAGACAGTCTTCACTTGAGTCAAGGGCTGCATCACCTAAGAGCGCGGTGACTCCACCTGACTCTTGAACCGACATCGACCCGAACTTCGTCGCATCCCGAACTCCATCCCACGGTTGGGGAGGGGCCGGCGCCAGAAATCGGCGTTCACCCACAGGTGGCGCTGCGTAAGGAATGCCTCGAAATTGCACGACTCCGTCGCGCTCAAGGCCCTGCAACGAGCCTTGCGTAATGGTGACCGACGCGGAACTCATAGGTACTCCCCCAGCCGAGTGAACGGGCCCACGCTACCGCCGATAAGCAAGCGTTGGTCAGCGCCCGGTGAGGGAACCGGCAGCGTTGGCACCTAACGTTCAGTGCCGTGACACTGCCGCGACGAACTCTCCGACTGATTGTTCCCCTCGGACTCATTGCCGTTGTCGTTGCCCTCTTTCGAAATCGTCGTTCACGACCAATTTCAAGCGGGCCAGTGCAAAACGGCGCTCGAGGCGCCCGCAATCTTCGCCTCGCTCTTCTCGGAGCAAAAACGGGTGGCGCTTACGCTCGCCATCGCGCCCGCCGAGTGTTCACCGATGTCGGCAAGCGTCAGGAACTTGATCTTGCTTTTGAAATGAAGACCACCCAACAGGTTGCTGAAGCGCTCGGACAGATGAAGGGCGCGCTCATGAAGGTTGGCCAGATGGCCAGCTACATCGACCAAGGGTTGCCCGAACACGTCAGAAGCGCTCTAGCGGACCTCCAACAAAACGCCCCGCCAATGAGCGCTGAACTTGCTGCTCAAGTGATCTACGAAGAACTCGGTAAACACCCAGACGAACTATTTGCCACGTGGGACCCAGCGCCGATCGCATCTGCATCGATCGGTCAAGTGCATCGTGCCCTTACGCACGATGGCCAAGCAGTCGCTGTGAAAGTGCAGTACCCCGGCGTTGCCGAAGCAGTCGCTTCTGACCTCAACAACGCCGGTTTTATTTTTGCCGGTCTAGGGGTGCTTTTCCCGGGACTCGACCACAAAGCGCTCGTCGCCGAATTGCGTGAACGACTCGTTGAGGAACTCGATTACGAAACCGAAGCCGCCAACCAGCGAGCATTCGCTCGCTATTACGACGGACATCCAACAATCCATATTCCGCATGTGATTGATCTCTATTCAAGCCGTCGTGTTCTCACTACCGAACTTTCCAATGGCGTCCGTTGGGAAGAACTCATGACGTGGAGCCAGAAAGAAAAGGATCTCGCTGCCGAGACGCTGTATCGCTTCGCGTTCGGCGGTTTGTATCGACTCGCGGCATTTAACGGTGATCCTCATCCCGGCAACTATTTGTTCCACCCCGGTGGACGCGTCACATTCCTTGACTTCGGCCTGGTCAAGTACTTCACCGCTGCCGAACTCGACGAGTTTGGCGAAATGATCCAACACATGGTGATCGATCACGATGCCGCCGCATTCCGCTCAACCGTCGAGCGTCTCGGGCTTCTTCCCGCCGGACTCGACGTGACCGACGCCGACGTCATCGACTACCTCGGGCACTTCTACGAATTCGTCGCCGTTGAAGGCGACTTCACCATCACACCCGCCTACGCATCCGAAACCGTTCGCCGCTTCTTCGACACCAGCGGCCCCTACGCCGTCATGCAGAAGGCCGCGAACCTCCCTGGAAGTTTCGTGATCATCCAGCGCATCAGCCTCGGCCTCTATGCGATTCTCGGCGAACTCCATGCGACCGGCGACTGGCGCAAGATTGCCGAGGAACTTTGGCCGTTCGTCGATGGCCCTCCATCAACGCCCATGGCCCTCGAAATCGATGCTTGGCGACGCCTTCGCCACCCCGATGCCAAGGGTGCGATGCTGTCACGGTGACACCTGACGACCAGACGTCCCTGACCAGTGCCCATGATCGCTGGGTCGACCGAGACGCTGCCGTTGTTTGGCACGGCTTCACTCAGATGTCGACCTATGCCACAAATCGGCCCGTCATCGTGGACTACGCCGAAGGACGCGAACTCGTCGACGTTGATGGAACCCGCTACCTCGATGCGATTTCATCGTTGTGGGTGACAACACTCGGTCACCGGGTTCCAGAACTCGATGCGGCAGCTCGTGAACAACTCGACCGTGTTGCTCACACCACGATGTTGGGCAACGGCAACCGAATCACGATCGAACTCGCAGAAGCTCTCGCTCCTCGTGTGCCGGTCAGCGAACCACATTTTCTCTTTGCGTCCGATGGCGCAGCCGCCGTTGAGCAAGCAATCAAAATCGCGTTTCAGTACTGGACGAATCAGGGCATCACGTCCCGAACTCGGTATCTCGCTCTCGGTGGGGCGTACCACGGTGACACCATCGGCGCGATCTCAATCGGGGCCGGTGGATTCGGAACCGACGTGTTCGATCCGCTGCGCTTCGACGTTCTGCGAGCTCCCGGTTACGACGACCTTGGCTGGGCCGACACCGCCGTTGCGATGATCGCCGCCCATGCACACGAACTCGCCGCCGTTGTCATCGAACCACTCGTTCAAGGCGCTGCGGGAATGTGGGTTACCAACCCCGAATCCATCGAACGCGTTGGCGATGCGTGCAGAGAACACAACGTCTTACTTATTGCCGATGAAGTCGCCACTGGATTCGGAAGAACTGGCACGTTGTTCGCGACTGAACAATGCCGACTCCGTCCCGACATCATGTGCATCGGGAAAGGCCTCACGGGCGGGTACCTCGCTATGGCTGCGACCGTCGCTTCTCGACGCGTCTACGAGGCTTTCCTCGGCCCCGACCTCAGCGAGATGACGCTGTATCACGGGCACTCTTTTTCTGGCAATGCACTCGCTGCTGCCGTTGCGCTCCGTCACCTTCAACTCTTCGAGGAACTCGAAGTTCTGGCCAATGTTCGCGACCGAGCCGCTCAATTACATGAACGACTTTCAGGGCTAGCGATCGACAACCCTGCCATCAAAGTTGTGCGCCAACGCGGCCTCATGGTGGGTGTTGAACTCAACCCACCCGCCGACGACCTCCGATGGGGCCGACGTGTTTGTGCTGCGTCGGTCGAACGCGGTGTCCTGCTTCGACCACTCGGTGACGTCGTCGTGATTATGCCCATCCTCACTTCTACTGCCGATGAGATCGACCGCATTGTCGATGTCTTGGCCGCTTCCATCGCCGAGGTGTGCTCGAAGTGAGCCCAAACCAAGCGACCGATTGGTCGACCTGGCTTGATGCGGAGATTGATTCGATCAAGAGCAGCGACCGATGGAGATCTCCCCGCGCATTTGACGCGAACGGTCCCACCGGAATCCTCAATGGTCAAACCGTTGTTTCGTTCGCCTCAAATGATTACCTCGGCCTCACCTCTCATTCCGCCGTAAAGGCTGCGGCTCGTGATGCAATCGATCGTTGGGGATCCGGCTCGGGAGCGTCTCGGCTCGTCGTTGGATCACGACCAATTCATCACGAACTTGAAACACACCTCGCCAGCTGGCGCGGTACCGAATCGGCGGTTCTCTTCCCCACCGGATTCGCAGCAAACCTCGGACTTCTCGCAACCCTCGGAGCCCGTGGCGTTGTCGTGCATTCCGATGAACTCAACCATGCTTCGATCATCGACGGCTGCCGAATGGCTCGCGCTAATGGTGCCGAGATTGTCACCTATCCCCACCTCGACCTCGAAACACTCGCCGTGCACTTGGAATCGCATTCCGACGCGCGCCAGGTCGTCGTCACCGACTCGGTGTTCTCTATGGATGGAGATGTTGCACCGATCGCTCAACTCGCAGAACTTTGTGCTCGCTATTCGGCATTACTTGTTCTCGATGAGGCTCACGCTGTCCTCGAACCCACTCCGCCACCACAGCTGGGTGGCACCACCATCGTCCAAGTCGGCACCCTTTCGAAAACACTGGGCGCACTCGGAGGTTTCGTTGCGGGACCAGCCGCAGTTATCGATCTACTCGTAAATCGCGCTCGGACCTACATCTTCACCACTGCTCCAAGTCCCGCCGACTCGGCAGCGGCACTCGCGGCAATAGGCGTTCTCGAATCCACCGAAGGCGCTGCGCTACGAGAACGATTGCGCTCATCTGTTGACCGCGTCCGACTCGGCCACCCATCGCCCATCATCCCCATTGTCCTTGGCGATGAGAGTGCCGCTCTTCGCGCATCACAAGAGCTTCTCGAATGCGGCCTTCTCGTACCTGCCATTCGCCCCCCCACCGTGCCGGTCGGGTCAAGCCGTCTGCGCGTGGCGCTCTCGGCGGCCCATACTGATGAGCAGATCACTGCACTACTTGACGCTCTAAGTACATTGGAAACGGATGGTGGCCGATGACCTTCGACGGATTACGACCACAACGCCTTGTCGTTGTTGTTGGAACTGGGACTGAAGTTGGAAAGACATGGGTCACGGCTCGCCTTCTCCGTGATCTGCGAGCTAACGGTGTCGATGTCGCCGCACGCAAGCCAGTGCAATCGTTCGATCCCGACGATTCACTGACAGATGCGCATCACCTTGCTGACGCATCGGGCGAACATCCGACCGACGTCTGCCCGCGACATCGTTGGTATCCGATTGCGATGGCGCCGCCAATGGCCGCCGATGCGCTTGCCCGTCCCGAGTTCTCCGTCGAAGATCTCGCAGCCGAAATCCAGTGGCCACTGCCGGCCCCCGATGTTGCGTTTGTTGAAACTGCGGGTGGTATCCGTTCACCAATGGCCAGCAATGGAGACGCCATTTCACTTATCGAACTTCTACAGCCCGACATTGTGCTTCTCGTCGCTGACGCAGGGCTCGGCACAATCAACTCAATTCTCCTGAGCCTCGAAGCAATCAACAGTGGCGCCCACGTCGCGACCCCTGTTGTTGTTTTAAATCGATTCGATCCTGCCGATGACTTACATCGTCGCAATCGCGACTGGCTTGTCCAACATCTTGACGTTGACGTTCTTTCAAGCGTCCCGGCAGTGCTGGCAAAAATCAAAGCAAACTAAGAATTTCCCCCTGATCAGGCCTGAAGTCCTGGTCGCCGCTACCGTCTGCTTCAGAGCATCGCAAGGACTACCGGTGAGGGGCGGGGAAATGACTGATGAATCGCAGTCCACGCAATCGGTCACTCCTACATTGACCCTCACCGAAGCAGCCGATCAACTCGGCGTGCACTACATGACGGTGTATCGCTATGTGCGCACCGGTCGTCTTCCCGCAGTGAAAGCTGGCGGTGGCTGGCTCGTTAACAAGGTCGCACTCGATGAATTTGCATCGACCCCAACGAAAACGAAATCTCACAAGAATGTCGATTGGCATGTACGGCTCTGTGACCGGCTCTTAGCTGGGGACGAAGCCGGCGCATGGAACGTGATCGAGGCATCGATGGTGTCAGGACTCGAACCTTCCGCTGTCTATTTAGAAGTTCTTGCTCCGGCTCTTGCCTCCATCGGAAGCGCTTGGGCGGCCGGCGAAGTATCGATCGCCGATGAGCATCGCGCTACTGCAGTCACGAATCGCCTGATCGGTCGTCTTGGGCCACGGTTTCATCGCCCTGGACAAACTCGCGGGACAATCGTCCTTGGGGCCGTATCAGGCGATCTGCATGCTGTTCCAACAGCAATTGCTTCCGACCTACTCCGCGGAAGTGGATTCACCGTCTTCGATCTTGGCGCCAATTCGCCGATTGAATCGTTCCTCGACGCTGCAGGCAGTGCCGACCGATTGATCGCAGTAGGAATCACTTCAAGCACTGCCGAAACCGACGATCAGATCATTGCCACTGTGAACGCCATCAAAGAAAAACTCGGGTGCCCCGTCGTAATCGGTGGCCACGGCATCGGCTCAAAAGCACGTGCTGCTCATCCCGAGGCAACAACGGCATCGGCCACAGAGATGCTTCTTGCTTTTGACCAAATTGCGGAATTAGCAATCTCGGCTCGCGCAAAAACTGCGTAAGTGGTCAGGCATGCACCGGCGTTAGCGCTGGTTTGCCAGCGAGTACGGCGATCACATTCTCACAACACAATCGAACCATGTCCCCGCGCGCTGATGTCGATGCAGATCCAAGATGTGGCGCTAGTACAACATTGTCGAGACTTACCAAACCCTCAGTAATTTTCGGTTCGAATTCGTAGACATCGAGACCGGCCGCGGCGATGCGGCCCTGTTGAAGCGCTGCAACTAACTCGACTTCATCGATTAATGCACCACGACCCGTGTTTACAAGTACGGCCGTGGACTTCATCGACTGAAATGTCTGCTGATTGAACAGGTGTCGACTTTGCTCATTCAGTGGTGCATGCAGTGACACAAAGTCTGAGCGACGCACCAACTCATCAAAAGAAACAAATTGAGCACCCAGTGAAGACTCGATTTCAGGAGCAACACGATTGCGATTGAAGTAGATGATCTCCAATCCGAAACCCTTACCCCGCCTCGCGACTGCTTGACCGATTGCACCCATTCCAACAATGCCCAGCGTTCGCCCCTGCAGCGGTTCGCCAAGCAACTGCATCGGACCCCAACCGGTCCACTCCCCCGCACGAACCATTCGCTCGCCGGCCCCAAGGTTCCGTGCAGCGGCAAGAAGCAGCGCCCACGCAAGATCGGCAGTGGCTTCGGTCAGTACACCGGGAGTATTCGTGACCTCGATACCGCGTTTTCGAACAGCTCCGACGTCGATATTGTCATGCCCAACCGCGTAGTTGGCGATGACTTTCAGTGCAGGTGCCGAATCAAGCAGTTCGCTATCGATGCGATCGCTCAGCATGCAGATCAGTGCATCGGCATCTCGAACCCCCGCCAACAACTCCTCTCGACTGAGCGGACGATCTTCTGGATTTGATCGAACCTCAAATCCAGAATCTTTCAGGAGATCGATTCCTGGCGCGGGCAGAGGACGCGTAACGAAGACGTGAGAAGCCATGCGACACCGTGCCACAACTGACTCAGTAGATGGTGCTTCCCGTTTCCGCCGGGACAAACGTCACTGGGGCTTCGAACGCCGCTCGGCGGGCCACCCTTCTCAGCGCGCCAAGTAGCGGCCGACCAGCGATGACAAGAAACAGCGCAGTAAACACTGCCCGAGGAATATCAAACCCGAATGAAGTGGTGATGTGGAAGCCCCAAAAACGACGGAGGTTCTCGGCCACCGAATCACCAGCGACATAGGACACCGTCGTGTCACCTGAACTCACAAACGGCCAGAACCAAAGGTTCATCACCAACCCGTAGGCAAGAGCCGAGAGGGCTCCGTAGATCGCAAGGAGGGCAACCTCAAGTCGCCCACGCGCTGGGGGCAAACAACCGGCAAAGAATCCGATCCACGCCGCACCGAACATCTGAAACGGAAGCCACGGACCAACGCCGCCTGTGATGAGTGCACTTACGAAAAGTGTCAGCGCTCCAAGAACAAACCCAAAACCCCGACCGAATACTCGCCCTGCCGGAACCAGGAGGAAGAACACCGGCTCAAACCCTGCCACCCCACCACTTGGGAGTCGCAACACCGCCCCGCTCGCTGCCAGCACACCAAGTAGTGCCACCGATTTCGCGTCAAGGGAACCATCGGCCAACTCGGCAAGGATTACACCAATCAAAAGCGGAATAAGAATCACAAAAATCCAGGGGGCATCGGCACTATGCGAAGCATCAAGCGCAGAGTTCGCGGATGCGAAGAGGGGCCAAGCAAATGCGACGACTCCCAAGGCAAACGCAGCAATGAGCAGGGCCCACGATGTCGCACCTAAACGAATCACGTCAATCCGATGGTGTCCGGATCGTTTCATGAGAAGGGAAGATCGCCAACCGCCGCAAGAGCGAGCTCGACTTCATGAACTGTAAGCAGCGGTAACGGTGCCAGAACTTTCGCTACTTGCGGTGCAAAAACGGGTGAGTGAATGACAACATCGCGAGCAGGACCATCGGAGACGACCTCTCCTTCGGCAAGCACGACGCAGCGATCGGCAACGGCGGCGACTACTTCAACGTCGTGCGTCGCGATAACCACGGCATGGCCTTCATCCGCCAATCGACTGAGCAACTCAACCAGTCGTTGCTTGGCCCCGTAATCAAGTCCTCGTGTCGGTTCGTCGAGCAATAACAACGGGGGCTCTGATGCCAACACGATAGAGAGCGCCAGCCCTAGGCGTTGTCCCTCCGAAAGATCACGGGGATGCGCAGTCGGATTGACATCAGGAACGATTTGATCAAGTACCGAACGTGTTGTTCCGGAGTCAAGGCCGGCATCGCGATCAGAGGCGCTGCATTCGGCAGCAACCGTGTCGTGATAGAGCAAGACGCCGCTGTCTTGCGGAACCAATCCGGCGACACGAACGACGTCATGAGCCGAAAGTCGATGCGGCTCGGCGCCCATTACCCGCACAGTTCCCGAGGCGGGTTCGCGCAGTCCGACGAGATGATTTAGCAATGTCGACTTTCCTGCGCCGTTGCGACCCATCAGTGCAACGACTTCACCGGCTCGGAACTGCAGTTCGATGCCGCGCAGTGCAGTGATGGGCCCGTATGACGCCTGAAGACCGTCAGTGATCGCAACAACATCTCCGACCACGCGCGAAGTCCGTCGAAAAGCAGACAGTTCAACTTCGGCGAGTCGCTCACGCAAAGGTCCCGCGAGACGGCGGGCATCTCGCACCGAAAGAGGAAGCGGCGACCAACCAGCTAACCGGCCGAGTTCGACCACCGGCGGCGCAACTGAAGATTGACCAAAAACTTCGGCGGGTGTTCCCACGACTACGGGGCGGCCATCGCCAGGAACCATCACGATTCGATCGGCGTACTGAACGACTCGTTCGAGTCGATGCTCAGCGATGAGCACCGTGATCCCGAGGTCGTGGACCAAGCGAGTGAGCGCGGCGAGCACCTCTTCAGCTGCAGCTGGGTCGAGGGCGGACGTTGGTTCGTCGAGAACAAGAACTCGTGGACCGGCAGTAAGCACGGAACCAATCGCCACTCGTTGCTGCTGCCCACCAGAGAGCGAGGCGAGCGGCCGATGTCGGATTTCGTGCAGACCAAGGAGATCGAGAATGTCTTCAACGCGACGGCGCATGACCTCAGGCGCAACGCCGAGGTTCTCCATTGCATAGGCCAGTTCGTCTTCGACGTAATCGGTGACGAATCCAGCCGCCGGATCTTGACCAACGACACCAACGACATCGGCGAGATCTCGCGGCGGGAGGTCGGCCGTGCTCTTGCCGTTGATTACGACTGAACCAGCCAGCACGCCACCAGAAAAACGTGGAACTAATCCGTTCACCGCGCGCAGCAAGGTGGATTTCCCTGAGCCCGTGACGCCAACTACCAGACACAACTCCCCTTCGGGAACCTCAAACGAGACATCCACCAGTGTCGGAGCGGTGGCATCGGGATAGGTGATCGTCACATGTTCAAACCTGATCATGCCGCGACCGCCATAGAAGTTGACACTGCTGCGAGAGTCGGGGGCGGAGGAGCGAACCACGCCGGAAGCGTTGCGATAAGAAGCCCGAGCACCGCGACGACAGGAACTGCTGGAACCTCAAGTGGATTCGTTGACGGATTGAGCGCGTCGCCCATCCTGTCTGCGAAGACGAACGATGCAAAGGCAACGATGCCAGCAACCGAAACAATCCATTCCGGTTTCACCCATGGATCGGGTCGGTAGCGAGTCCGCTCGGCGGAACGACCGCCAGCAACGAGCGAGCCCACGAGGGCTATCACCCCGACCGCGAGCGCCGGGAGCCGGAACGCTGCAGGTGCCGCCGGATCGAGGAGTCCGTAGGAGCCGATCGTTAGAGCGACGAGGCCGAGCAAAACCAAACCAACGGAACGCCGACGCTGAGAGACCGACGCTCCACCCCGTCGGCCGTAGCCCCGACTGTCCATCGATGCAGCGAGAGCGACAGCGCGATCAAGAGCTCCTTCAAGTACAGGCAAGGCTGACGCTGACCAGGCTCGAAGTCCACGATCTGAACGACCACGGAGTCGACGCGCTTCACGAACCTGACGCGATGCAACAATCGCCTGTGGCGCAAACGTGAAGGCGACCGTCACCGCCACGCCTGCTTCGTAGAGCACCGTGGGCAGGGCTCGCAGCATGCGATAAGGACTGCACAACGAAGTGGCCGCACCGAAACAAGCCAGCACTGTTGCGAGCCGAAGTCCTTGGTAGAGCGCCGCCATTAACGATTCGAGCGTGACCGGTCCACCCAGACTCACACCAGCCGCCCACGAAGGAAGGGTGACCTCGGGAATGGAAAAGAGTGTTGTCCCAGGGACACGAACGCCGAAAAGGATCTGAAACACAACACGGAACACCACAACGATGAGTCCGAGTCGCAGGAAACTTGCGAACGACCGAGACCACGGCACATCGGTTCGACGGGAGACCACGACCCATCCGGCGACCGCGATGATGAGACTGAGCAATACGGGGTTCGTCGTGCGTAATGCACATGCAGCGAGTGCCACCGCCCACAACCACCATGCCCCCGGGTGCAACATTCGCGGCGCAGTCATTGAGACCTACGAGTCTGTATCCAAGCGCCGCCCGTCATCATGGCGATAAGAACAAACACCGCCGCAATAGCGAACCATCGACCAAGATTTGAGTCGCTCGTTCGTGATGACGCCAGCGCAACACCCTCGACAGCAATCGGTTCAAGCGTTGTCGTCGCAATCGAAGCGACATCGAGTGAATCGAAAGTTTGTTCAGGAGAAACATCGATCGTCATAGAAGAACTCAGCGACGGTACGGTTCCACTTGCTGCCGCTGGTTGCTCAACAAAAGCGGGCTCGCCTGGACGAAGAGATGGAAAGAGTGATTGCGACGGAACGATCCGCGGCGCCGGGTCTTGCGCGCTACCGGTTCCCCCACGCACGTAACGCCAGCCCTCGATGTCGCCATCGGAAAGTCGTCGTGTAAATGGATTGATGTTGCCGAAGACCCAACTTCCAGATCGGCCGATGAAATATCCCCAATAGTCAAAGCCACCGGCATTGTGATCGCCGCATCCTGCGGCCGGCAGTCCATCAATTGCACATAACAAACCGCTTGACCCATAACGAACAGAGCCAGTTCCGAGTTCCGCACTGCGTCGGGCCAATAACTGCGAACCCGTAGTCCCGGCAGGGACGACGAGGCAGGTCGCCGAAGCGCCTCCACCGAGATCAGACGAATCGACAACGACCACCACACGAATTTCCCCACCGGAAAGGGGTCCGGAGCAAGACGAAGCCTCGGCGCGGCCACTCGTCGTAACAATCAATCCCGCAAGCGCGATGACACCCACACAACAAACCGCCATCGCTCGACACGCGCGTGACATTTGCGCACGCAACATTGCGGAGGAGGAACGACGGGTGCTCACGGTATGCGGTGTCTCGGTTCTTTTTCTGGTCTGATTTCAGGTCTGCCACAGGCGCCTACGTGTGCCGGTCTATGGGTGCGAGACCCGACCGGACCACGGACCAAGGCCGCCGACCGAACCGAGCCCCACCTCCCGTAATCCGACGACGGTCTGTGATGGAGCAATCCCCTCGAAGCAGGCAGTCCGGCTCGTGGCCGCCCGGAGAATCTCCCCAGAGGCCACCTACGGTTGCGGGTCAGCGCCGGAATCAGACCGGCTTCCCCTGCTGCGGTGGGTCAAGTTGTCTTTACACCCCACCACATGGGGTGGCCCCCGTCAATCACCGAAAGCGATACTCGTCCGACCGGCGGTTTCGCGCCGTCGAGTCCTATCCTCAACTCATGACCACCGAGCCAAATCTGCCTCCGGGGCTAACCGCCATTGCTGAAGCGATCGGCTCGGCACTTGGCAATGTCCGATTGCGGCTGGGTCGAGAACTCCGCACCCTGATCTCCGGAGACAACCCTCCGGTGCGAGATCTCACCAAACCCTTCGACGGCGACCCTGGTCTTTTCGGACCCGACAGCGTCACATGGCGAGTCCATTCCGACGGTTCGATGCTCATCGGCGGATTACGCGCCCTTCTCGTGCAGTTGATGCACCCTCTCGCTATGGCCGGTGTTGCCGAACATTCCGATTACCGACGCCATCCCCTCGACCGCCTCAGCGCAACGAGCCAATTCGTTGCTGCCACGACGTTCGGCACAACCGAACAAGCCACCGCGGCATTCGAAATGGTGACTCGAGTGCATCAACGAGTCGTCGGCCTCGCACCTGATGGTCGCGAGTACTCGGCCAATGACCCTCACCTTCTTTCATGGGTCCATCATGCAGAGGTCGATTCATTCCTTCGCGCCTATCAACGCTACGGAGCAACAACTCTGACTTCCGCTGAAGCCGATCGCTACGTCGATGAAATGGCAATCATCAACGACCGTCTCGGGGGCAATGAGTCAGCGCATTCTGTCGCCGAACTCGACCAGTGGATGCAAAAGATTCGTCCGGAACTCGAGGCCGGCCAGCAGGCCCGCGACGCTGCTCGTTGGCTCATGCTCGCTCCCCTTCCGCTTGCGGCCCGCACCGCGTATGGCGTGATTGCGCCTGCCGCTGTGGGCATGCTCCCCACGTGGATGCGCGAAGACCTCAAACTGCCGTTGGTTCCGGCCCTTGATCCGCTGATCGTTCAACCCGCAGCCCGGGCGCTGATCCGCACTCTTACATGGGCTATCGAAGGTGTCATCGAAGCAGACGCAGCCTGACGTCAACCACGTTTCTAGATGCCGTAGCCACCATCGATATCGAGCATCTGGCCAGTAATGAAATCGGCTCGATCAGACGCGAGGAAACAGACCGCCTCGGCGATATCGACCGCGTCACCGAACTTCCTCAATGGAATGTTCCGCATTGTCACTTCAAGCGCGGCGTCGTCAAGATCACCCGAGGCCATAAGCCGTGCAGCCATTCCGTCAGTCAGCATTCCTGGGCCAACGCAATTCGCGCGCACACCGAAGCGTCCTTCTTCAGCTGCAAGGGCGCGAACCACGGCTTCGACTGCACCCTTCGTCCCTGATGACAAGCCATCACGAACTGGATAACGCCGAGTAGCTGCCGTCGTTACCGCAACAATGCTGCCTCCTGCTTTTCGCAGGTGTTCAAGCGCTGGCTGCACAACATTGAAGAAGGCGATGGCCTCGCCTTCGATCTGTGCTCGATACGCCGAAGGTTCAACGCGACTCAGATGAATCTGCGTGACATGCGGTCCTGCCGCATGCACGAGCGTGTGAAGACCACCAAACTCTCCGACCGCTGTTTGAATTACCGCTGAAGCGGCCGACTCGTCAACAAGATCAGCAGGAATCGCTGCGACTCGGACATCAAGCGACGAAAGTTCAGCGATGATTGCATCGGCTGCATCATGGTTTGCTCGATAGGTGAAAAGAACATCACTGCCGCGATCAGCCAGCATGCGCACGATCGCAGCGCCGATGCCACCACTTCCACCTGTCACCACGGCTGTGCCGCTCCGGCCTGCAAAATCGCCCACGTGTGCTCCCTTGTCGAGACCTGCCCGATAACGGTACCTGTCTTCACCACTGTGTCAGAACGCTTCTCTGTCACAACGCGATACCCAGCACGACTCGCAGGAGGTTGAAGTTCCTGGGCGTTTGCTTCGGAACCCTCGCCACTCTCGGAAGTAGCATCGTGACGTCGTGACTGATGCTCCCACCCCCGCTTCTGCAACAGGCCGAGCCATAAAGCTGCGACCTCGCACACGGCTCGCCGTCGCTGCCGGTCGTTTCGTAGCCCGGGTCTCTCGTGTTGTGCATTTCGGGACAGGTTCGGTAATCGGCGGTCGAGTGTCGTTGCTTATTGACAAAAATCTGCTGTCGGAACTCACTGCATCTCGGGATGTCGTCATTGTGAGCGCGACGAACGGAAAGACCACAACGACAAAACTTCTCTCAAGCGCACTCAGCTCCGATCGACCAGTTGTGTCCAATTGGTTAGGCGCGAATATGACACCCGGAATTGTTGCGGCACTTGCCGCCGCCAACGCAACTGATACGGCAGTTCTTGAAGTAGACGAACGTTGGGTCGATTCAGTTCTGCGTGCCACCAGCGCAAACACAGTCGTCCTGCTCAATCTCAGTCGCGATCAACTTGATCGAACACAAGAAGTTCGCAAGCTCGCAGAGCAGTGGCGGGTAGCGCTTGAGGCAACTCCACCCCAGACCGTCATCGCTAATGCCGATGATCCGCTCGTGGCATGGGCCGCACTCGCAGCTCCAAATGTTGTGTGGGTTGGCACTGGTCAAGATTGGACTGCCGATGCCGCTGGGTGTCCTGCGTGTTCGGGTCGCATTGACTTCGCCGACGAGGGTTGGGCCTGCTCGGACTGCGACCTTCGACGACCTTCCGTCGATGTGGCAATCAACGACGGCGTCATCGCCATCGAGGGCAAAACCATCGCCGGAGAACTCGCGCTTCCTGGTCGCGTCAATCGGGTCAATGCTGCGTTCGCACTCGCTGCTGCGTCAGCGATGGGGGCTGACCTCGACCAAGCATTCGATGGTCTCGACGACGTTCGCGAAGTTGCGGGTCGATATCGGATCGCCCAACTTGGCGACAGTCGCATCCGGCTCCTGTTGGCCAAAAATCCCGCTGGTTGGCACGAGGCCCTCGAACTCCTTGAAGGGCCATCAACACCTCTCGTGGTTGCCATCAATGCCCGAATCGCCGATGGTCATGACCCATCGTGGCTGTGGGACGTCGCTTACGAACGCATCGGTCAACGATTTGTCGTCGCGATCGGTGAACGACGACACGACCTTGCGGTTCGATTCCGTTACGGCAACATCAATCACGTTGTCGCCGATGATCTCGAATCAGCCATCGAATTGGTTCGTCAGTCACCTACCTACGATCCGACTCTTCCCATCGATATTGCATCGAACTACACCGCTTTTCAGGACCACCTCGAGTATGTGGGCGGTGTGCTGTGACGTCACTCCCCACCACTCGCCTGACCGACTCCGCGGTCCGGATTGTTTCGCTCTACCCAGACCTCCTCGGAACATACGGCGACGGAGGCAACGCAATCGTATTATCTCGTCGACTCGAATGGCGCGGAATCGCTGTTGAACACATCACTGTGGATGCGGGCGAACCAGTTCCCGATTCAGCAGACTTGTACCTCGTCGGCGGCGGCGAGGATGGCCCGCAGGTTCAGGCCACTCGAGAACTCGAACAGAGCCAAGGTCTTCATCGCGCAGTGGAGAACGGCGCTGTCGTTCTTGCCATTTGCGCGGGGATGCAGATCCTTGGACATCGGTTTCCGGACGTGAATGGAACGAGTCGTCCGGGACTTGGACTTCTTGATTGCGAAACCGTCCGTGTCGACCGAACTCGGGCGGTTGGCGAACTGCTTACAACGAGTGCGCAACTCACGACCGCCGATGGGATCATCGACCTCGGACCACTAACTGGATTCGAAAATCACGCTGGTCGGACAATTCCCGGCAATTGCTCTCAAACTCTTGCTTCGGTTGAAGTCGGAGAAGGTAACGGCGACGGAACTGAGGGCGTGATTACCGGAAAAATCGTAGGCACCTACCTGCATGGTCCCGTGCTTGCTCGCAACCCGTTACTCGCCGACGCGCTTTTGGGTTGGATCGTCGGGGCTTCAGCTCTCACTCCGCTTAATGACACCGACGTAGAGTCATTGCGCGTAGAACGGATTCAAGCCGCTCGCGATCATGAACTCGCTCCTCGGCGGTCTTGGCGAGACATTCTGCGACGCTCATGACTTCCGAACTCACACAACCGCGCCACACGGTGGGTTCCATTGCTCAAAATGCGCTGGTCACGCTCACACTCGCTTTCTTGGTGCTCGGCGACGTCCTTGCATTCAATCAACTCGCGACACAATCTGCGACAGACGCAATTTTGCAGTTGCTGGTGTTCTCCATCGGTGGCGCCGGCTTCGTTGCGTTCCTTCGCCAAGCGGTTTTTGGAACCACGCCGAAGGAACGTCTTCTCGCCCTCATCCCTGGCGCAGTGAGTGCCGCAGCATTGATCGGCTGGAAGATGCAGTTCCCTGTTGGTTGGTCGATCACGGTTACCGCCGTCGCAGCAGTGGCCGTCGCGACGGTTGTCGTTCGGCAGCTTTGGAGCCCCTCGGCCGAACGGGATGGCGATGCCGCCCAACTTCTTGGCCTGCTCTGCCTCGCCCAAACGATCGTCTTTGTCTATTTCGCGGTGCTTGCCACCGCCGATGCCAGTTCGACTCTCTTCGGCTGATCGACGAGGTAGAGGAATCGTCCCCTCGAATCCGCACCCGAACAGGCACGGCCCATCGTCGAAACCGTAATGTGACCGCATGACAATCAACGTTGGAGACACAATCCCCGCCATCGATCTGTTCATCATGGGCGCGGCCGGACCCGAAAAGGTCAACACCGCCGATGTGCTCGGATCAGGCAAAGTCGTACTGTTCGCGGTTCCCGGTGCATTCACTCCGGGATGTTCGAAGGTTCATCTTCCTGGCTTCGTCCAGCAAGCAAACGAACTCACCGGCAAAGGCGTCGATCGAATCGCTTGCATCTCCGTCAATGACGCGTTCGTCATGGGCGCGTGGGGCGAGGACCAGCAAGTCGGTGACTCGATCACGATGCTTGCCGACGGCAATGGCGAATTCACACAGGCCATGGGCTTGGTCATGGACGGAACCGGATTTGGCCTCGGCGTTCGCTCAAAGCGCTACGCCGTCATTATCGAAAACGGCGTCGTCACCAATCTCGACGTCGATGAAAACGGCGGCGTCGAAGTGAGCTCCTGCTCAGCGGTGATCGGGCGGCTGTAAGCCTGCTCTCATCAAGCAAGACAGCACTATTCGCGCTCGGGTCTGGGGGAACCCAGACCCGATTCGCGCTCGAATTCAGATCAAACGACCAGCGAGATAGCCAGTTCGAACCGCGCCTTCGATGTAACCCACGCTTGCGGCATCGCCTACGACGTGAACATCGAAACCATCGGCGCGAAGTTGTTCCGCAATCGATTCATCGGCGTGCACGCCACTGGCGATGACAACAGCATCGGAACGAACCGTGTGTGTCTCTTCTCCGGCTTGATACGAAACACCGCTCTCAGTGATCCCCGTGAGTTGCGCTCCGGTGATGAACGACACGCCGTGATTGCGGGCTTCAAACAACGCTCGGGCCCGGCGAGGATGGGCCATTTCGACGCCCAATTTGTCGCCTTCTTCGAGCACGGTGACCGTTCGACCCCTCTCAGCGAGATATTCGGCCAATTCGACTCCAACCAATCCCCCACCGACAACGACAACTCGCTTGCCGATTGGCATCCATCGCTTCGACATTGACCGAACGCGATCCATGCTGGACATAAACCCAAGCGATCGACCAACCGAGACCATCAGACGGCGATGAACAGGCAGCCGGGCAGCGGCTGCTGGATCATCCCCCGTGAGGAGTCCTCGCAGATCATCTCCGGAGAACACGTGGGGAAGATCGGCACCAGAAATGTCCGGACGCTCTCTGCGGGCCCCTGTGGCAACGACGACCACGTCTGCCTGCAATTCCCGAAGTAGGTCGGCGGTCGCTGGAGTTGAAGTTCGGATGTCCACATCAAGAAGTGAAATTTCGGTACTCAAATACCGCACGAGTTCAGCGTTCATTGGAGTTGTGAGCGACGAGAATCGCGCTGTACCTCCGAGGTGGGGCGATTTTTCCAACAGTGTGACGGAATGACCGCGAACCGCAGCGACTCGCGCTGCTTCCAATCCTCCTGGACCACCACCAACGACCACAACCCTGCGTCGTTCAGTTGCCGGACGAAGTGGACCTTCGTCGTAGTGCCCCAGTTCGGCATTTACGGCACAGATGGGCGCACCGTCCCAGAAATTCTGAGCCACACAAACGAAACAGTTAATGCAGGTGCGAACCCGTTCAGGTGTTCCCGATAACAACTTCGCTGGTAGATCCGGATCGGCCAATAATTGTCGACCCATCGAAACAAAATCACAATCGCCATTTTTCACATGTGTTTCTGCTGCGTCAGGGAAGATGCGACCGACAGCGATGACTGGAATCGACACTGACTTCTTGACCACTGCTGCGAGACCGAGATACTGATCGGGTTGCCAAGGAAGCGGACCATTTGTAAACCCGACTCCCATCGAATTGGGACCAGAAGCTGTTACATGTATCGCATCGGCTCCCGCGGATTCCGCGAGCACGGCGTACTCGGCGGAAAGTTCCGGGGTGATCCCGCCGTCTACATATTCACGACCATCAAGTCGCACGATGATTCCAAAATCTGCGCCACAGCGTTTACGTATCGCTGTGACGATCTCGACAAGTAAACGGGCGCGATTTTCAACTGAGCCGCCGTACTCATCATCACGAAGGTTGTAATGCGGCGATAGGAATGTCGAAATCAGATACCCATGCGCCGCGTGAACTTCGATGCCATCGAGCCCGGCTTTCTGAACACGCTCTGCGGCATCAGCAAACTGATCGACGACCCATGCAAGATCCTCGGCGGTAGCAGCGCGCTGTTGTGCTCGCTTTCCTCCCGTAAGCCCCGCCATCTTCATCAGTTCATCCATCGTGACGGAACTGAGATCGTTCTCGTCCGCCGGCAGTGGGACTGACGGAACAAGTTGTTCACGGTCCTGCATCGCGTCAACACCGGCAGTTTTCCCGTGATGACAAGCCTGCACGAACATTTTCGAGCCATGTCGATGCGCCGCTTCAGCTAAGCGCTTCAGCCCTGGGATGAATCGATCGTCGGAGAGTGCGGGTTGATGAAGCGAGGTTGCGCCAATCGGCCACGCCACTGCCGAGGTTTCAAGAATGAGGAGGCCCACTCCACCGCGAGCACGCGCCTCATAATGCGCAACGTTGAGATCGGTGATCTCCCCGTCATCGCAGCTGTTTTGGTCCATGGCGGGCAAGACAATTCGATTCCGAGTTTCAACCGAACCGATGCGGCCCTGCGTGAGAAGTGTGGGATGCGGCACGCACAGATCCTATGACCCAATCCTCAGACAAGCCTCGTGACGCGCCGGTGCCCCGCCGAGGCGGGGCACCGGGACTAACACCATTGCAACACCTAGGTGCTGCGAGGAATTCAGCTAACGACTTTGGCCTTCAGTTTGTCGAATTCGGCCTGATCGATGACGCCACGATCCTTGAGGTCGGCAAGACGATGAAGTTCGTCGGCCGGCGTGGTACCTGCTGCGTTGCGGATGTAGTTCTGCATCGCTGCTTCTTGTGCCTTTGCAGCTTCGATCTCATGCTCGTGCATCTTGCCGCCACGAACGATGAGGTAGGCGAGGACGCCAAGAAGATTGAAAGCGATGATGGCGACAACCCAGACGGCCTTATGGAGACCACCCATGTCACGGCTGCGGAAGATGTCGATGAAGACACTGATCGCTAACCAGATCCAGATGAAAAGACAGGTGAAATAGAGCATGGTGATGAGAACTTCACCGACACCCCAATTCGTGCTTGCTGCAAACATGATTCCTCCTGGGTGCCCTAATCGACACGTCGAACGGCACGAGACGGTCTCTCGCGACCCAGAAAGACTACCGGTATCCGAACTTCACATGATGTACCTAGAACTTTTTTTTGTTCCAAGATTGAGTTACGGCGTTATCGCTGTCCGCGACACCGGCTCTGGAGTTGCTTGGCGGCGATACATGGCCCGCTGCAGTGCATCGAGCAAGACATCACGCGTCTCTCGAGGGTCGATGAGTTCATCAAAACCAAGGTTTTCGGCTGACCTATATGAGGCCTGCAACTCTGCGTCGCGCAACATCGCCGCTTCATCAGCATCGGCGTTGGTCGCTCGACTCATTGCGTTCGCTCCCATCGCTCCCATCGTCGCTCCCGGGTAGGCAAACGTTGCCGACTGATGATCGAAACCAACGAGCGACATCACCATCGATCCGAATCCGTAGGCCTTACGCAACGTCAGATGCAGTTTCGGACTTGTTGCCTGAGTTTGCGCGGCGAACATTCGCGCCCCCGAACGCAGTACTCCGTCGCGTTCTGATGCACTTCCCGGCAACATCCCTGGATTGTCAGCGAGGAAGACCAACGGAAGATGGAACGAATCGGCGACCATGATGAAATGTGCAGCCTTGTCCGCAGCGGCTGCATCAATGGAACCAGCCATCACGGTCGGCTGATTTGCGATCACAGCAACCGATTCGCCCCCGAGACGAGCGAGCCCGCAGATCATCGACTGGCCAAAGTTGGGTTGTACTTCAAACCAGGAACCATCGTCGACCACAACATCGAGTACCGCTCGCATGTCATAGGCCCGTCGAGAATCACTCGGGATGATCGACAGAAGTTCGTCGGTCGAGCGGAATCCTTGGTCATCGCTCTGTTCGGCAGGTAGATGCGGGGCAAAACTCCACGCGCTCGATGGAAAGAACGATAGATAGACGCGCAACATATCGAGAGCAGTCTGATCGTCGGGCGCAACGTTGTGAATGAGTCCGCTTGGAATAGCGACAGAAGGTCCGCCGAGGTCTTCCTTGGTTATGTCTTCACCAAGTGACTCGCGAACAACAGGCGGACCAGCGGTGAACACTGCTGCGTCTTGCGTCATCACGCTGAAATCAGACATCGGGACGATGAGCGCGCCGTGTCCGGCTGACGGTCCCATCACGGCACTCAAAACAGGGATCTTGCCGGAACACTGCGCTTGAATAAGCAGATCGGTCGGCGCGCGGCCACCGCCACCACCACCACGATGACCAGCGCCTTCAAGCAACATGAT
Organism: Actinomycetota bacterium; assembly: GCA_009700115.1. Taxonomy (GTDB): domain Bacteria; phylum Actinomycetota; class Acidimicrobiia; order Acidimicrobiales; family Acidimicrobilacustridaceae; genus Acidimicrobilacustris. The sequence goes on along the minus strand of WLMU01000005.1, from coordinate 2,706 downwards.
GAGCGGAATGCGCTCGGCTAAGGCAAGTTCCGCAAGTCGGTATCGCTTTGACGAACTACCGGGACCGATTGAACCGGCCAGCACGGTGAAATCCTCCGCACCAATCATTACCGGCCTGCCGTCGATTCGACCGGCGCCAGCAACAATTCCATCGCCTGGCACCTCTCCAACAAGCGTTCCAAGTTCGCGGAATGTTCCTGAATCAAGGAGGTAGTCGACACGAGCACGCGCATCGAGCTGACCTTTCGCGTGTTTCTTCGCCAGTCGTTCTTCGCCACCCATCGCCCGCGCTGCCGTGCGACGCTGCGCGAGGTCATCAAGGGCCGGCCCCCACCCACCGGGAAGTTCAGATGGATTCGATTCGACGCTTTCGCTCACGGATACTCCTGCTGCAGTTCGATCAGGGCCGGGGTGGACGCATGTCCGGCATCGCCCGAAGCGTATGGCCCCCGTCGACCGTGAGATGTTGACCCGTCACCCAACTCGATTCGGGACCAGCAAAATAGCGGATGGCATGGGCAATGTCCTCGGCCTCTCCCCCGCGGTCGATCGCCTGTTGCTCAAGGAACCGGGACAGAAGTTCGGGGTTTTCAAACATTCGAGCCGTTGACTCGGTTCGTGTCAGGCCCGGTCGGACCGAGTTCACGCGGATATTGCGCTCTCCGAGTTCGTCGGCGGCGACGTCGACCAGCGCATCGACTGCGGCCTTTCCTGCGCGATACGACGCGAGACCCCGAGTGGAAAATACAGCCGCCGTCGAAGAGACCGCGACAAAGGACCCGCCATTGGTCATCATCGGAGCGGCGTAGTGCAACAACATGTACACAGGACGCACGTTCTTATCGACCTCTGCGCTGAACGCGTCGCATTCATAATCGAGAACCTTCATTGGCGTTCCCCCGCCAGGCACAGTTATAGCGATATCGAGTCGCTCACCTTCACTGGCCACATCGACGGCATGAGCAATATCTTTCTCGACCATCGTGTCGCATGCGACCGACGCAATCGACAACCCCTCTGCCGCAAGTAACGCGACCACAGACGCCATGCGATCTTCGCCTCGAGCAGCAATCGTGACTCGGCAACCATCAGCGGCGAGAAGCCGCGTCGTCGCCAAGCCAATGCCGCTACTGCCGCCCACTACGACTGCGCGAGTCCCCGCAAGGAGTGATCCTGTCGTCATGCGTCGTTTCTAGCAGTCTCGCCATGACTGCGACGGTGCTGCTGAGGCCCACCGACTACCGTTCCCCCGAGAACGGGGGGCCATATGACAACTGCTGTCGATCCACTTCTTGCGCAAGCAAGTGAACTCACCGGAGGCCTCGCTGATTTCGGCGACGGCTCATTTCGCGATGGTCTCGAGATCTTTCTCCAATCCGGAGCGAACGAGGGTCAACTCACCGAGATCGGCAAGGCCGCTCTGGAAGGAATGGCGCTCAGCAATCTGGTGAACCGCCTCAATGTTGTCGAGTGGCACCGCACCCACCCGGCGCTAGCCACTTCGCGTATCGATTCACCAATCTTTCTCATTGGTTTGCCCCGCACGGGAACAACAGCGCTCAGCCACCTTCTCTCCGTTGACCCTGCCAATCGTTCGTTGCTCGGCTGGGAGATCAACCAATCGGTGCCGCCTCCGACCACCGCGACCTATCGCACCGACCCACGATTCGTAGCGGCCATGGAAGCGCCCGACATGCTCGGCATGATTAATCCCGAGTTCAAGGCAATTCACCACGATCCGCCCAACATGCCACTTGAATGCGCAACCGTGCTGGGTCAGCACTTCTCAAGTCTCCATCTCTCCACGACGTTCAATCTGCCGTCGTACATGGACTGGATCAGAACCAACGATCACACTCAGGCCTACGAGTGGCACCGAACCGTTCTGCAAGTCTTGCAATCGCAATGTCCGGGACAATGGCAATTGAAGTCACCAGTTCATCTCATCGACCCGTCCGCTATCGCCGCGGTCTACCCCGATGCGCGATTCGTCCTTACGCATCGAGATCCAGTGAACGTCATCGCATCGGTGTGCAGTCTCGTACGGTCACTTGCTGGAACATTTACCAGTGCCGATTGGCAGGACTACATACGCCAAACATGGCCTGAAGTTGTCGGCAGTCTCCTTGATAACCAAAACGCTTTTCGAGACTCACAAATTGCGGCAGGTCGAGGTGATGCATTCGTTGATGTCGCCTACAGCGATCTTGTGGGCGATCCCATAACGACAATCGCTTCGCTCTACGAACACCTCGGTGAAAATTTCTCCGCCGAAGCAGAGTCAGCGATGCGCGCGCACAGCGCAGAGCACAAAAAAGATCGTTTCGGATCTCATTCCTATTCACTCGAAGAATGGGGCCTTGATCGCGATGCACTTACCGAACGCGTCCAGCCGTATCTCACTCGATACGCCGAGTACTTGGAGTAGCTATGTCTGATATCGAACAACTTCTCGACAACAACGACACCATCGGCCTCGCTGCTCTCGTTAAAGCCGGCGACGTCAGCAGCAGCGAACTCGTAGAAGCGTCAATCGCAAGAATCGAATCACGTAATTCCACTCTTAATGCGGTCGTTGCGAAGCGATATGAAGAGGCACGCGCAGAAGCCAGTCGTGTCACATCAACATCACCCATCGCTGGCGTTCCGTTCCTCGTGAAGGACCTCAACTGCGATGTGGCTGGACTTCCATCAACAAAGGGAAGC
>WLMU01000049.1 GCA_009700115.1 Actinomycetota bacterium | reverse complement strand
TTGCGTTCCGTCAACCTGATCGATGCCGGCAAGGAAGCAAGATTCAAATGATCCGTGGTTGCGGAGCCGCGGCGCAGTTGTTGTGATGTAGTCGAGTCGACGATTCGGGTACACGGCCTTGCGGGGGACGAGAGGATTCTCGGTGGACCATGTGTCGCCTCGGGTCCTATTTCCGCATGCTTCCCAAGCGTCGATCAGAACGAAGGAGGGGAGAAAGGGCGCCGAAGCTCCTGTCGCGCGGCGGACCTCGTCAGACCACGGCACAGCGTTGAAATCTCCAGCGACCACTGCCGGTAGAGACTGTTTGCGAACTTCTGCGTCACCGAGGAGCCCAGCGATTTCGTTTACTAGATGGTGCATCTGAGCAGAACGAGTCACAGACCGATCGACGCCGTGCTCAAGGTGAGTGCCCGCGGCGAGAAATGGCCCTCCCGCTTCGGTGGGTCGGTGGACGTCTACAGCCAGCACATGTCGCCAAGTGGGTAACTCGTTTTCGTCAACCAGTGAAACAGCGCGACGGATCTGTAGCGGCCAGCGAGAGATGACCGCGTTGACGACCCAGTAGCTCGCTTGCGGGTAGGCGTCGAAGCCGGCCAACTCAATAGCGGTGGTGGCGTGAAAGCCGAGGTGTTTTGCAACGAGCGAGGCTTGGGTGTGACCGTTTGGTTCCACCCACGACTCTTGAAGCATGACGAGGTCGGGCTCAACGGAAGCGAGCACGGATTCGATAGCGAGTTGGCGTTTTTCCCATGCGCCTATTCGGCCTTGGACGTTCCAGGTAAGTACTCGCACCCCTCCATCCTGACCTAATGAACTGCAAATCGTGAGATCAAGGCGATGCATTGGCGATCGTGGCAGGATTCGAAGATGACCGACAACAACTATCCGCAACCAACGCCCATTGACGATTGGAGTCGCCTCCTTGAAGGCCGCGTCGCCGTCGTGACTGGTGGCGGTACTGGCATTGGTGGTGCGATTTCTCGACTCTTCGCTCAGCACGGTGCCATTGTTGAAATCATTGACATCAATGCGACCGTTGCTGGAGAAGCAGTTGCTGATATCGAAGCGGCTGGCGGAAAGGCCCGTGCGCACATCGCAGACTGTCGCGACTGGGAACAACTTCAGGCCGCTGCCGAGGCGATTTTCGTTGACCACCCCTATGTGCAGGTTCTCGTCAACAACGTCGGCGACTTTCGACCGCTCGAGCGCTTTCGGAAATCTTCACCTGAGTCGTGGAAGGCGATGTATGACATCAATTTCTTTTCGACGGTTGCATCGACGAAGTGTTTTCTTGAATCGATGATCGCTGGTGGGGGCGGATCGATTGTCAACGTTCATTCCGTCGAGGGCATGCGCGGGTATCCCGGCGACCCCATCTATGGCGCAATGAAAGCAGCGAGCGCGAAATTCAGTACCGACCTTGCCCTGTCGATGGGACGCAACGGAATTCGCGTCAATGGCATTGGACCCGACCTGACCCAAACTCCCCAGGTCGATTACATCTCGACGGCCGTCGGGTACGAGCACCTTTGGGAGGCATGGGCCCCGGTTGGGCGGCTTGGCTGGCCAGAGGATCAGGCACGCGTTGCGCTGTTCCTCGCCTCGGATCTGTCGGCGTATGTGACGGGGCACAACATCCCAGTTGATGGCGGGACGAAAGCAGGGGCCGGGTGGTTTTTCTCGCCGGCAGAAGAGCGCTTCACAAATCGCCCAAAGGGTCTGTGACCTTAGACACAGTGAAACGCTGGTTTTCAGGTCCGTCCTTGACCTGTTGCATCACCTATGATTCAGTCAACACATTGCACCTTCGGGTGGCCGTGCCCAATTGATGGGCCTTAACAAAACAGGAGACATCATGCTCGGACCGGATGATCATTACATCATCATTTCGGCCGACACCCACGCGGGTGGCAGCCACGTTCAGTATCGAGAATTTCTCGACCCCAAGTACCGCGACGACTTTGATGCATGGCGCGAGAAGTACAAGAACCCTTTTAAGGACCTGAAGGACACCGACCTGCGCATCCGCAACTGGGATGACGATCGTCGCGATGGTGACATGTTCGCCGATGGCGTTATTGCTGAGGTCATCTACCCCAACACGGTTCCTCCGTTCTTCCCGAACTTTGTGCTCTTTGCGCAGCCACCAACGCCTGACGAGTACGAACACCGTCATGCTGGTGTGCTGGCTCACAACCGTTGGCTCGCGGACTACTGCAGTCGCGCTCCCGAGCGTCGCGCTGGCATTGGCCAGATCTTCCTCAACGATGTCGACGACGCAATCGCCGATGCGATTTGGTGCAAAGAGAACGGTCTGCGTGGTGGCGTTCTCATCGGTGCAGTCCCGCCGACTGCTGAATGGATCAAGCCGCTTTACCATCCCGATTACGACGAGTTGTGGGCGGCTTGTGCCGAAAACAACATCCCCGTCAACGCGCATAGCGGCACCGGTGGTCCCAAGTACCACCCAGCGCCGGCAATGCCGTTGGTTCATTTCATCGAGATTCCGTACTACTCGCAGCGCCCGCTTGTGCACATGATTCTTTCCGGCGTCTTTGAACGTCATCCGAATCTCAAGTTTGCGCTTACCGAAACTGGTTGCGCGTGGATTCCGCCGCTGCTTGATTCGATGGACAGCCTGCTTAACGGAATGCGTGGAAATAAGGTTGGCGAGATGCGTTTCGAGGGCGAGACCGTTCCTCCTCGTTCAGCAAGCGAATACTTCGCCCAGAGCTGCTTCGTTGGAATTAGTCAGCCGACACCTGCCGATATTTCGGCCGGTCTAGACATCCTCGGCATCGACAAGATGATGTGGGGCAACGATTACCCGCATGAAGAGGGCACGCATCCATTCACGCGTGAACATCTCCGTCAGGTTCTCGGTCACCTCGAACCCACGCAGATTCAGCAGATCCTTGCTGGCAACGCTGCGGAGTTCTACAACTTCGACCTCAAGGCCTTGCAGCCGTTCGCTGACAAGTACGGCCCCACCGTCGGTGAGATTGCTGTGCCGCTCACATCGCTTCCATCAGGAGCGAACCAGGCGCTCGAGCGTTCAGCTGCTCAGCTTTCCAAGGCGGGCTGATTCCGGCAGAAGCCAAGAACCCGTTGTACGCGAGAAGGCCCCGGATTACTCCGGGGCCTTCTTCGTTCTTTGATTCAGCAGTCACTGCAGGCTCTATGAGCCGCTGATCTAGTTGTTGTTCTGCTGGTTCGAGTTCTGCTGGTCCTGATTGTCGTTACTACCGCAGTCGTCGTTCTTCGGCTTTGCTGGCCAGGTGCAGACGTCAACGTACGTCGTGCCACCGCCACCGCCTGCTGAAACGACGAGGTATTCCGAGCCCTTCGTTGCACTAACTCCGCTTCCGCCCCAACGTCCGCCGCCACCACCTGAACTGGTGACTGACCAACCTGCAGCCTTTAGTGATGTTTCATATGTTCCAGCGATGCCACTGCCAGCGGCAGAAGTTGTGTAGCTGGTCATTGTTCCGCCATCGCTGAGTGACTTGGTTCCAGTTTTCGTGATGCCAGCAATTGTCGGAACCGTGGATCCAGATGCAGCGGTCGTCGTTGATGATGCCGACGACTTTGCCGCTGTTGTTGTTGATGATGAATCGCTCTTCTTGCTGCTTGAGCAGGCAGTGAAGAGCAGTCCCACGCTGAGGGCGCAGGCTGCAAGGGTGACGCGCTTGTTCATTGCTTCTCCTAGTTGGTTTGGGATTCTGTTACGAAAAGAGATTCGTAATGAGCGTAAGAGCGCTCAGAATGAACAGTGCCGCTGCGGGCAGTGTTTCTGCGCCCGAGTCTCCGAGTTTGGCGTGGGCCCGAATGGCGAGGATGAAATAGGCGACGAGTCCCAATGCGGCAAGGACGCCAATAGGTCCGACGGCTAGGCCCAAGATGAGTCCGAGGGCTCCAAGAGCTTTCGTGACACCAAGTGTCCGAACGAAATTTGGACGTCGGCCCAATTTCCCAACGAGTTCGATGACCGATTGAGGCATCGTGAAGTCGTAGGCCGCGCTCCCAAGCATGACGAGCGCGGTGATGATCGAGAAGAAAGTTGCTGCTCCACTCATGGTTGCCAACGCTATTGCGCAGGATCTGCTGGTCGAGGGATACCGCGGCCCCCGGCACTGGCCTGGGCCAGATAGCGTTTGGAATATGAGCCAGTACGAACCAAGTCCGTGGGAACCCATTGCCGACCACGTTGAGCGGTACCTCTCAACCAACGGGGAGGACGGGTTCCTCTGGGAAGGCGCCGAAACCATTGTGCTGACCACAACCGGTGCGAAATCGGGCAAGCTCCGTCGCACTCCGTTGATTCGAGTCACCGACGGCGAGCGGTATTTCTGTGTCGCCTCCATGGGTGGTGCGCCGAATAATCCGCAGTGGTTCCACAACATGGTGGCCAATCCATCTGTGACGGTTCAGGATCGGGCCGATGTCCACAATCTGGTAGCTCGCGTTGCGACGCCAGAGGAAAAGGCGAAGTACTGGTCGATTGCAACTGCGGCGTGGCCTGCTTACGACGCGTACCAAGCATCCACTGAACGCGATATCCCACTCGTTATTTGCGAGAAGGCGTAAGTCGGAGTTCCTGATGACAGCGGAGCACCAACACTCTGCTGACCATGCTCATAATTCTGACTGCCAAGCAAAGCGTTCCTGGTTGACCGCATCGATGACGGTGTCATTGCAACCCTTGCGCTGGCTGGTCGTTGGTTGCTTGGGTGTTGCTGTGGCTGGAATGTTTCTACCGTTCTCGCCCATTCCGCCGTGTCCGTTGTTAACGATTACGGGAGTCCCTTGCCCCCTGTGTGGGATGACCCGATCAGCTCGTTCGCTTTTGCAGCTCGATATCTCGGCGTCTTTGCGATATCAGCCTTTCGGGTTGGTTGCGTTCGTGTGCGGAATGATCATCCTTGCGCTGTGGGCGATCCCGAGAACTCGCGCAGTTTCTGTCGTTCGGGTACCCGTAGCGTTGGTCGTGGCGTTGGTTGGTGTCTCCTGGCTTTGGAACATCACATTCAACCCGACATTTGCGTGAATTGATTGAGCAGTGGAAAACGACAAACGCCCCGGCGAACCGGGGCGTTTGCGAAACACGAATAGTGGATCAGGCAGCGACAGCGCCCTGGGCTTCCCACAGTTCATTAGCGGCATTCTGAACCTGAACGATCCAGATGAAAATTCCCACGATGGGGAGCAGGATCCAGAGCCCGTAGATCGCGTTCACACGCTCAGGCATGCCGGCACGCTTGCGGGTTTCGCCGATCTGCCAAGGAATAAGGAAGATGGCGACGATCGAGCAGAAGAACGAAATCAGCAAACCGACAATGCCGGAGATGCCTTCATTATCGAACTCGTTCGTTTCTTTGAACATTTCGTAATGCCAGTAGAGGCCATAAATGCCAAGAGTGACAATGGTCAATAAAATGACAACGATTGGATTACGGATTTTTCCAACAGGACGCATTGGATCCCCCTTTGGGTTAGTGGTGACATCGGAGATGTCCCTGAAATGAGCGTAGAAGTTCTGGACCGTCTGTGGCGGGATTGTCTCAGACGTTCATTCTCCGGCCTTCATGAGTTCAACTCGAACGCCATCAGGGTCTGCGATGAAGACGAGTTCGACGGATTCTGCGCCCTCGCCCATCTTGGTACGTGTCTTTTCGATGACCGTGCCGCCGCAGTCGACAAGGCGGGCAATCTCGGCGTCCATGTCGTCGACGTACACCGCGAAGTGAGTGAATCCCACCTGGTTGCGAGACATCGATGGGGCTCCGTGAGTGCCGGGTGTGCGGTAGTAGAGAAGTTCGAATTCGAATCCGTCGCGCTTAATGAAATGAGCGGTGAAGTCGACTTCGCCGCCAACCTCAAGTGAATCGGACCATTCGCCGCCAACGGGCGGGACCATCGTGGTCTCGAAACCCATTCCGTCGCACCAGAATCGAAGTGATTTCTCGAGATCGGTAACGCAGATGCCAACGTGGTGTGGGTAGATAGCCATAGTTCCCCCTGTAACAGAACACCATTGGTGGTGTCTGCTCTCAGCGTAGGACGTGCACGATCTTGATGCCGAGCGACTTCAAGCCTCGATGCGACTAGGTTTCGAAGTCAGGGGGTAGTCATGACGTTTGATCCGTTGTCCGCTGCATTCGATGATCCTGGATTCGCTCAATTGCGCCAACAGTGTCCTGTTTCGAAGACCGAAATGGGTGCGTGGTATTTCGCTCGATACGACGACACCGTTGATGGTGCCAAGAGCGTCGAACGCTTCATCGCAAGTTTCCGCGAACCCGGAGTCGTGGTCGCTCCTGAAGAGCAACTTGTTAGCGAGATCCCTGAACCGCGGCATGGCCAGATCCGTAAAATCATCAACTCTGCAATCGCGGCTCATCGCATTGGCCGCGTCGAACCATTTTGCGTAGATCTATGTCACTCACTGCTGGACGACATCCTTCGCATATCGGGACCGGTTGATTTGGTTTCGGATTACGTCATGCCAGTTCCGAACAATGTCATCGCTCATCTTCTTGGCGCTCCTCCAGAAGATTTTTGGCGTTGGGCAAACTGGTCAGACGAAGTTGTGCAGGGTACGTACCCGACAAAGAATCGAAATGAACGCGGCGAAGGTCTTGCCGGAGCGCACCCAGAGTTTGTGGCCTATGTCGATGGATTGATCGCTGACCGCCGTAGCCAACCCACCGATGATTTCATCACCCGGCTTATCAACACAGAGGTCAACGGACGCAAACTCACCGAGATCGAAGCAAGAACGCAACTGGTGTTCCTTTTCATCTCCGGAAATGAGACCACTCGTCATCTCATAGGCAATCTTTTGTGGCGTGTTTCAAGAGACCCTGAGTTGTTCGCGACACTTCAAAATGACCGCACACTGATTCCGCTGGCGGTCGAGGAATGTTTGCGACTTGATCCACCCGTCAAATTTCTGATGCGTAACTGCATGATCGACAGCAACGTCGCTCAGGTTGAGATTCCTGCGGGAGAGAAGGTTGCGTTCGGCATTGGTTCAGGGAATCGTGACGACAATAAGTTCGACGATGGCAATAGTTTCCGCCTCGATCGCTCTGACCCTCGAGCGCACCTTTCCTTTGGCGGTGGACCTCATGTCTGCCCTGGAGCGACACTTGCGAGACTTGAAGCTCGTGTGGCTTTGGATGTCTTCCTTGATCGCGTCAAGGAAGTCAGTCTCGTGAATTCCGAGTTCGAGGGCGTCGAGGTGTTTTGGGCGCATGGTCCGGCGAGGCTTTTGGCGAACTTGGTCGCGAACTAGCGTCTGGTCTTCGCAAGTGAGGGGGAGTCATGGCTGGTCGGCTTGAGGGGAAGGTTGTCATCATCACTGGCGCTGCTCGTGGGCAGGGCCAGGCCGAGGCTGAACGATTCGCCGCCGAAGGTGCCCATGTCATTGCTGGCGATGTGCTTGATCACGATGGGATTCACCTCGATGTGACCTCGCCCGAGAGTTGGGCGTCGGCGGTGGCCGGGGCATTGAAAGACCATGGTCGCATCGATGTCTTGCTCAACAACGCCGGAATCCGCGCCGTCGGGCCAGTGCATGAAATGCCGATCTCTGATTTCCAACACGTCATGGACATCAACTTGATGGGTCCACTCCTTGGAATTCAAGCAGTCGTGCCTCATATGCCGAGCGGTAGTTCGATCATCAATGTCTCCTCGTTAAACGGACTCGCCGCGAACATCAACACCTCCGCGTACACGACGTCAAAATTTGCCTTGCGGGGATTAACCAAAGCGGCTGCACTCGACCTTGGACCACTTGGCATTCGAGTGAACGCGATTCTTCCCGGAGTGATCCGCACGCCAATGATCTCCTACATCGTCGACGACCACGAAGATCGACTTGCCGCCGGCCTTCCGCTAGGCCGAATCGGGGAGCCAATGGATATTGCATCGGCAGCTCTTTTCCTCGCGAGTGATGAGTCGGCGTGGATCAGTGGCCTTGACCTGACAGTCGACGGTGGCCAGATGGCAAGCACGCCGAAACTCTAAGAGTGCGATGTGGACAAACTCGATCTTGTAAATCCTGATCTGTACCTGAGCGGAGTGCCTCGCGACTACTTCAGGTGGTTGCGAGACAACGAACCGATCTCTTGGCATGAAGAAGTTGATGGTCCCGGGTATTGGGTGTTCTCGCGCTTCGACGATGTGGTCTCGGCTAATAGGGATTGGGAGTTGTACTCGAACTCCTTAAAGGGTTCTTCGATTGAGGAAGCGCGCTCGGAAGATGAGCTCGTCGCTCGTCGCCGAATGTTCGTCAATCAAGATCCGCCTCAACACACGCGCTATCGCAAACTTGTGAGTTCGGCGTTCACTCCTGGGCAGATCAGGCGCATGGTTCCCCTGATCGAGGAGACGTGCTCGCGCCTCGTTGACGGACTGCTCGATGGTGAAGTTCATGATTTTGTTTCAGTGGCCGAAGAACTCTCTTTTCAGATGGTGGCAACGCTGTTTGGGGTTCCGGAATCAGACTGGCCCGCGCTCATCGAGATCACGCGAGTTATGGCCGATTTTCAAGATCCCGAAGTGAACCCAGGCCTGGCTCCTAGGCCCGAGATGCAGCGCGACATCGCCGAGTATGCGCTCTCGCTCATTACTGATGTGCGCGCGAATCCCGATCGGCATCTTGGCGTTGTTGCTGACCTCGCCAATGCTGAGATCGTCGACGATGACGGAGTTCATCGTCTGAGTGACTCGGAAATCGTTGGCTTCTTTCCTGCCGTGCTTGTTGGCGGTTTGAGCACCACGGCGCACTCCATGACCGAGATGATTCATTCTTGGGTTGAAGAACCAACGTTGTTCGATCCGTGGCGTGGTCAAGAGTGTCCGTCGGCATTTGTCGAGGAGTTCTTAAGGTGGCGAGGACCGGTGATGTCGTTCCGGCGCACTGCGACTCGGAACCACGAGCGGTGTGGCGTGCACATCGCCGCCGGCGACAAGGTTCTTCTGTCGTATGCGTCAGCAAATCACGACGAACGCCACTTCCCTCAAGCCGAACTCTTCGATCCGTCTCGAGATCCGCTTGATCATGTGGCATTCGGTGGGGGAGGCCCACATTTCTGCATTGGTGCGCAACTCGCGCGCATGGATCTGAAACTCGTTTTCGGTGAACTTCTTCGGAAGATAGGCACTGTCGAGTTAGCGAGTGATCCGCAGCGATTGCGGGCAAACCAGTTCGCCGGCTGGCTCCATTATCCAATTCGCGCGACCGCGGTATGACCTCATTCCACGTGCCGGCCAGCGATCAATCGATCTGCATCGGATGTGGGCTTTGCTGCGACGGAACCGTCGTGACTCACCTAGCGGTCCGTGACGAAAGCGACTTGGGCGCCCCATTGCGAGGGCTTGGTGTCGAGATCATCGCTGCAGCTGATCCTCCTGTGTTTGCTCTCCCTTGCCCTGCAGTGAACGAAGGAATCTGCACCATCCATTCGTTGCATCGGCCGTCAGCATGTTCGCAGTTCGAGTGTTCACTCTCTCAAGGAGTGATCGAAGAAACGGTCACAGTCGCTGAAGCTCGAATGTTGATCTCCGCGACGCTTTTACTCCGCGACGCTTATCGAGATGGATCGGTGAGCGTCGACGTGTTTAACGAACACATCGATTCAGTTTTTCGGAGATAGCCGAAAACTTCTCAGACCGAAGAATCCGCGGGTGCTTCGGTGGAATCAAACTTCCCCGAGTGACGTGGTAGGGCGAAGATGGCTACGACGGCAGCTGCTGCCATAAAGAGGCCGAGCCCGCGGAAGACGATCTGGCATGCCTCGGCGTAATCGAGTTGGATCGCATGGAAGACATTTCCGGCGTTCGCTCCAAATTGTGAGAACGCTGAGGAAGCATTCCCGCCACCCGAGCCATGCATCGCGGAGGCAACTTGATCAGCGGTCGAAGCGTCAATGCCCATTCCTGAAAGCGAGTTCAGGATCCTCGAATGAAGTGAGGTGGAGAGGATGGTTCCGAGAATGGCGAGACCAACGCTGGCGCCATAGTTGCGAGCAGTTTGAGTGACGCCTGTGGCCTCACCGAAATTGTCTGAAGGAACCTGATTGATTGCGTCGGTGTTGGCGGAGCCGATGAGCATCCCCAGGCCAAGTCCTGCGAGCACGATCCACGGCCACTGCTGATTCTCGCTGAGGGTTGTGAGGCGAGATGCCCAAGCGAAGAAACCAGCCGCTGAAAGGAGGCTTCCCCAGATGACTGCAGGACGGGCTCGACCTTTGTCGAGCATCCGACCGCCGAATTGAACTCCGGGAGCGAATCCCGCGAAGAAAATGAGGAGATACATGCCGGCGTTAGCAGTGCTCCATCCAAGTGCGATCTGCGCGTACATGCTGGCGAAGAAGAAGACAGGAACGAACGCACACGAAGCGAGTAGGAGAATCGCATTTTGGGCAGCAAAGACTCGGTTCGAGAAGAACGACAGTCGAATGAGCGGAGTTGTCTGATGGCGTTCAAACTCGACGAAGAGACCAATAAGGATCAAGCCTCCGATGATGCACCCGAGCGTGGGGAGACTTTCCCAACCCCAAGAAGACGCCTGTTGAAAGCCGACGACGCTGAGGCCCATGCCAGCAGCGATGAGGGCGGCCCCGACCCAGTCGATCGATTCCTTCACGCGATCGTTTGGAACTTTTGCGATTGACATCAAAATCAGGCCAACAGCTGCAACCGGGACATTCACCCAAAAGATTGCTCGCCAATTCCACTGGACAAGGTGGGCTCCAGCAAAGGGGCCGATAGCGGTGAGTGCACCTGCGACGGCGAAGAAGATCGCGATTGCGCGACCTCTTCGCTCTATGGGAAATGAGCGAACAACGATCGAAAGGGCGGCAGGAAACATGAACGCCGCGCCAACACCTTGGAGAATTCGGAAGCCAACGAGCCATGTCTCGGCGATGTCCCCTGTTGGAGTCGCGCCACAAAGAATTGACGCGACGATGAAGACAAGCGTTCCACTCACCACCATTGTTCGGCGTCCAACGACATCGGCAAGCCTTCCGCCGAGGGCGAAGAACGCAGCAAGGGCAACAAGGTAACCAGTGACCATCCACTGAACGCCGGTGGAAGAGAGGCTTAGTTCATGCTGAATGTCCGGAGCAGCAATCGACACGATCGTCATATCGATCTGCGTCATCGCCACCACACAAATCATTGCTGCGAGAGTGAGTTTCTCTGACGAGCTTGATCTTGTTGCCGTTGTCATGACGACTCCCATTATTTAAGCGTTCTCGTATGTTCTGACCCGATGCTTTATATATTTCCTGGAGAACATAATGCAATCACTGGATACACAGTGGATCTGGGTTGGGACAGTCTCGACGTCAATCAAGTCTTCTTACGGCATTGCCTTCTGGTGTCGGCGCTGAAGTATCCGCTGGGCCAAGACGCCGACGGGCTTACTCACAAAGAAGGCTCCGAACCAGAACCATGTCGCGACTCGAGTGTTCACCGCCGCAATCGGAATCGAAGCGGCAAACACGATCGGTGTTGCAATTGATGAGGAGACGGTCTTGTCGATCATGTCCTGCGTGACTGTCGAATCCATGAGGTTGCCTCGCCAAGCGATAACGACGGTCACTGCTGCGGTAAATCCAGCCAGGGCAATTGTGGCTGCGTACATGCCGACTGCCGCGAAGGACTTCGTGTACTCCGACATCACCAATGTCGGGAAAGGTAGGAAAACGATCGTTGCAAGATGAACGAAATTGCTGGCGGTTAATGCGCCATTTGTTCGGTCAATCAGCGCAAATGTCTTACGGTTGACTGTCCAATAAACACCGATGACGACAAAACTGATTGCAGCAGAGAGAAAAACATCTTGTTGGTCGGCGATGGCATTCCAGACTTGGTTCTCGTTGAGCCCAGTAGGAATGTGAAAGTTCAAGATCAGAAGAGTTATTGCAATGGCAAAGACGCCGTCGCTGAATGTCTCAAGACGCACCGTGCCTTCTGACTGGCGAAGTAGAACTGGAGCTAACGATTCGACCTGATTCTGCTCAGGTGGTGTTGGCTTCTCCATGGCACGAGCGTAAGCGTTTCCCGACGAATGACGGGCAATACTCTGGCGGCTTAGGAACCGACTCTGTTACTTGCGTTCGAGGATGCGAAGAGGCAGACGACGAGGACCGCGAACCTGGCCTTGTGAGAACGTGGTCGGCTCCGAATTGTCGAGCTCAAACTTTGTGTAGCGCTTGAGCCACTCTTCGAGAGCGACCGTCATTTCCATGCGGGCGAGGTTTGAACCCAGGCAGCGATGAATGCCAAGGCCGAATGCGCTGTGTCGATTGATCTCGCGATCGATCAATACCTCGTCGGCATTGTCAAACGCTTCGGGGTCGCGGTTCGCTGCAGGGAAGCTGAGGAAGATCCAGTCGTCCTTCTTCATCGGACAACCTTGGAATTCAAAGTCGTCCTTGACAAGACGTGCCATCGAGACCGGCGCGTAGGCACGCAGAAATTCTTCGACAGCCGATGGAAGCAATTCGGGGTGAGCGATTAGTCGGGCCAGATCTTCGGGATTGTTGGCCAGGTGCCAGATCGATGAACCAATAGCCGACCATGTTGTGTCGATACCCGCGACTATCAACAGAAGGATCGAACCGAAAACATGCTCATCGGAAAGTTTCTCGCCCATGATCTCGGCATCAAGTAGGTAACTGATGAGTCCGTCGTCAGGATTTTCGCGTCGTTCGACAATCGCAGGGATGATGTAGTCCTCGACTGGTTTAAACGCCTCGATGCGTTCTTCGGCGGGGAGGTCGACTCCTTCGAGAACGATGCGAACGAATTCGCGGAACTGCTCGCCATCTTCTTGGGGCAGTCCGCACAACTTTGCGATGAGACCAACGGGAATATGTTCGGCATACTGAACGCTGGCATC
>WLMU01000048.1 GCA_009700115.1 Actinomycetota bacterium | reverse complement strand
TAATCTTCCCCAAGAGTCCATATCGACGGGAAGGTTTGGCACCTCGATGTCGGCTCATCGCATCCTGGGGCTGAAGCAGGTCCCAAGGGTTGGGCTGTTCGCCCATTAAAGCGGTACGCGAGCTGGGTTTAGAACGTCGTGAGACAGTTCGGTCCCTATCCTCTGCAGCCGGAGGAGATTTGAGGAAGGCTATCCCTAGTACGAGAGGACCGGGATGGACGTAGCTCTCGTGTGCCAGTTGTCCTGCCAAGGGCATGGCTGGTTAGCGACCTACGGAAGGGATAACCGCTGAAAGCATCTAAGTGGGAAACCCGTTCCAAGATGAGATCTCCCACAGAGTCAATCTGGTAAGGCCCGTGGAAGACCACCACGTTGATAGGCCGGAGGTGTAAGTGCGGTAACGCATTCAGCCGACCGGTACTAATCGGCCGAGGGCTTGGATCGACACAGATGTTCGTGCTCGCTATGGAGTTCTGAAGGGGCCGCGACAGGTCCGACCTTTGGTCGGTTCTGGCGCACCCTTTTGACAAAGGTTTCGGTGGCTATGGCGGCGGGGTCACACCCGTTCCCATTCCGAACACGGAAGTTAAGCCCGCCAGCGCCGATGGTACTTGGGAGTAGACTCCCTGGGAGAGTAGGACGCCGCCGAATTTCTGAATAAAGAAGAGGGCCCCTTCGGGGGTCCTTTTCTCGTTTTGCTCCCGTCGAATTCTCGGGCGCGAGCGTTGCCCATTGCGAGCGTTTTCAAGATCGAGGTCGTGTGCCGGTAGGTTGGAGACATGGCCAGTCCCCCTTCTTCCGGTTCGTCGCGCTCGGGCAAGTCACAGAGCCCCCGTGGAGGATCCCGGCCAGCCGCCAAAGGCGGTGCTCCAAAAGGGGCGCCGAGAGGTGGTTCGAAGGGCGGTTCGACCGGCGGTCCCAAGGGTGGGTCAGGTTCGAAGCCCTCAGGATCCTCGAGCCGATCGGGTTCCTCCGATCGCTCCAGCTCGGGTCGCCCGAGTCGTGGAGCCCCGAGTTCGGATCGGTCCCGTTCGGGGGGTGCTCCCAGCAGCCGGGCCCGCAGCGGCGGCGATGACCGTGCCACGCGGCGATCAACCACCGAAGACGGATGGGCAGAAGGTCCACCGCTCGAGACACCTCGAACCTGGGGTGGTGTCGCACGTCGCGGAGCGGGAGCGGCCACTGGACGCCGTGTTGTAGGTGCATCACGTGCCTGGCGCGATGCCGTGGAAGCAGCGACACCGCAGCGTCGACCTGACGCAGCTCGTCGAGCTGCTCCTGGTTCTCTCCCCGACGAAGCGACCGATGCTGAACGGCGCGCCGCGAACGACGCGCGTTCGGCCGAAGATGACGCTTTGATCATCGAAGTGCACGACCAGCCTTCGGGCGCCGTCACTCGTGGTTCATCTCGTCGGCGAGACCCCGCACCTATCGATCTGGCCGGCGAGGTTCGCGAACAATTGAGTCGCGCCGTTGGCAACGCTCGCACGGAACGTGTTGAACGCCGCCTCACCGAAGCCGCTGAGCATTTCGAAGCCGATCGCTTTGGTGATGCTGCTCGCATTCTCAAGAAACTCGTCGACGAAGCCCCGACCGTGGCTGCAGTTCACGAGTTATACGGACTCACGCTGTATCGCAAAGAGAACTGGAAGCCCGCAGCGCGCGAACTCGAAGCGTTCCGGTTATTGACCAATTCAACCGATCAGCATCCAGTTCTTGCCGATTGTTATCGAGCGATGCGTCAGTGGACTCAAGTCGCAGAACTTTGGAATGAACTTCGCGAGGCCTCACCGAGCGCTGAACTGGTCACAGAAGGCCGAATCGTTATGGCTGGTTCGTTTGCCGACCGAGACGATTTTGCTGCGGGAATCTCGCTCCTCGAACAAGGCTTCAACTTCCCGAAGCGCCCGATGCCTCATCATTTGCGACGCGCCTATGCGCTCGCGGATCTTTATGAGCGAAGCGGAGATCTCCCGAAGGCGCGAACGATGTTCGGTCGCGTTGAATCTGCCGATCCGGATTTTGCTGATATTCGCCGTCGGGTTCGCGCACTTCGGTGAGCTGTCTCACCTGAGTTCTACGGTCGGACTCACTTCCCCAACGTCCACCGATCGTTCGACCGATCGAAGATTTGGGAGGTCACATGGCCACTTCTGTCACTCGAGGCGCCGCCTCACTTGCCGCGGTTTCTGCCGCATCACAACTCGTTCCCTGCGGAACCAACCTTGTTGTGCTTCGCGGTGTCATCCGCCGCGATCCGCAGTACCGGAGCCTGCCTTCCGGCGACGAACTGCTCTCCTTCGATCTCACCGTCAAAGAAGACGACCTTCCGGCCGAATCCGTTCCTGTTGCCTGGCTTAATCCGGCGGTCTCGGCGTCGAAATTGGCCGAGAACGACGACGTCGTGGTGATCGGTCGAGTTCGTAGGCGCTTTTTCCGTGCCGCTGGCTCTACTGCGAGCCGGACCGAAGTTCTGGCCGAGAGAGTTCTCAGTGCCCGATCCTTTGCTCGCATCCGCACAATGCTCGAGCCTCGTGTGGCAGGCCTCAACCTCGAATGAGGCGCTGAGTCGGTCTGTCTGACTGGCCTAGTCTCTGAGCCAACAGACAGATCGATGTGCCTCGGCACATCACGGACTTGGTGGGCCCGGGCGCACCAGGTGATCGAGGAGAGGCATGACCGATATCAAAGGACTACTCGGCGATGAAGCCGAAGAGTTGCTGAGCTTCACGTGTAAGGGCATCACCGCAGACCAGTTGAACAAGCCGGGTGGCGACATTGTCGAGCGTGTCTACATGCAGTCCGATCGCTCACCACAGGTTCTACGCAACCTGCAGTCGATGTTCGGTCACGGACGTCTTGGCGGAACCGGTTATGTCTCGATCCTGCCTGTCGATCAAGGAATCGAACATTCCGGAGCAGCGTCATTTGCGCCGAACCCGATGTACTTCGATCCCGAAAACATCATCAAGCTTGCGATCGAAGGTGGATGCAACGCAGTCGCAACCACCTACGGCGTTCTTGGCACCATGTCGCGAAAGTACGCACACAAGATTCCGTTCATTGTGAAAATCAATCACAACGAACTGATGACCTATCCCAATGAGTTCGATCAGATCATGTTTGGCACCGTTGAAGAGGCTTACGAACTCGGCGCGGCTGGCGTCGGTGCAACCATCTATTTCGGTTCGCCCGAATCCCATCACCAGATCATCGAAGTGGCCGAGGCGTTTCATCGTGCCCACCAACTCGGAATGTTCACGGTGCTTTGGTGCTACCTGCGCAACAACGCCTTCAAAGTCGACGGTGTCGATTACCACGATGCGGCCGATTTAACCGCGCAGGCCAATCATCTCGGCGTCACGATCGAGGCCGACATCATCAAGCAGAAGCTTCCGACCAAGAACGGCGGCTACAACGTTCTCGAAGGCTACGGAAAGACGTCGAAACTCGTCTACAGCGATCTCGTCTCCGAACATCCCATTGACTACACCCGGTGGCAGGTCGCGAATTGCTACATGGGTCGAATCGGACTCATTAATTCCGGCGGCGAGTCCAAGGGTTCTTCCGATCTTGCCGACGCGGTTCGCACCGCCGTCATCAATAAGCGTGGTGGAGGCACAGGCCTCATCTCCGGTCGCAAGGCGTTCCAACGTCCGATGGCCGAAGGTGTGGCACTCCTGAATGCAATTCAAGACGTCTACCTGGACACGTCAATCACTATTGCGTGAGTGACCTTCTGGAAAATTTGTAAGAAACGGGCCGGCCTTGAGGTCGGCCCGTTTGCGTTGTTCGCTGTTATGCGCTGGTTCTGAAGCGACTGACCTCAGTCGATAGAACGAAAGACCACGCCGGTTCGCGGTTTCGGCGCGAAGAATGTGGATTTCGGTGGCATCTTTTCGCCGCCCTCGGCAATTTCGATGATCTGATCGATGCGGACCGGGCGCAACAGCACACCTGCTTGTGCGGCTCCTGAGCGGACCGCTGCGTCAATGTGATCGACCCCGTGCTGGTAGACGAGCGAATGGTCGGGGAGAGCGGTGAGGGCCAGATCCAGACGGCTTGAGTCAAGGTCGCGTGTTGCGGCGATGGTGTCCGGCCGTGGACGCAGCAGCCAGGTTCCGTCGCTCGTGACGAGGGCAAGGCCTCCAAGTTCTTGTAACTCACGAATCGTGGGGAGTTCCGAACCTGAGAATGGTTCACTTTCGAAATAAGGATCGAAGGCAGCGAGGAGATCGACGTCATCGGGTAGGCCGGAGATCAGGCGGTGAATCGGACCAACCTCGAGTTCGTCTTCGACTAACTCGACAACGAAGGTCATGACCGCATCGGCCGAGCCACCATCTCCGTCGGCGGCTCGGCGTTCATCGCGATAGGCGAGCGATGTTTCGTAACGATGATGGCCATCGGCGATCACAATCGGCGCTGAACCAATTGCGGACCGAATCGCGCTGATGCGCTCGGGATCGGCAATTTTCCAGATCGTATGGGTGACGCCGTCGGCTTCGAAGCGACAAAGCGGGGCATCGGTCGTGTCAAGAAGAGCGGTAAGTCCGCTCGCTGGGGATAGTCCCCAAACAGCAGAAAGGTTTGACCGGGTTGAGCGGAGGAGATCGAGGCGATCGCTCTTGGCCTTTGGGGTCGTGAACTCGTGGGGGAGAATGTCGCCTTCTCCGGGTCGAGTGAGTTCCATCGCTCCGATGACGCCGGTGGTGTGGCGGATAATGCCGTTCTCGTCGGCAGCCTCCATGCGATACACCGTGAACGAAGGCTCGGAGTCGTCGACGAAGACTCCCTCGGTGCGCCAGCGGTTGAACTGTTGTGCAGCATCACCGTAGGGGTCGTCGCCGTCGACGGGGAGATCGATCCGCACCACGTTGGCAGGAGCGTTGGCGATCAGCGCCGCACGATCGCTGGGACTGATCACGTCGTAGGGAGGAGCGGTTACGAGCGCAGGATCGAGCGAAGTGGTGTCGTAACGGATACCAATGAATGGTTCGAAGCGTGGCACCGTGTAGTCCTATCAGACTCACGACGTTGCCTCGTGCGAACGAAATGGGTTGGTCGTCACGATTGCGGCGAAGGGGTGGGAGACTCTCGCCATGGCATGGGCCCTTGATCTCGATGGTGTGGTGTGGCTTGAAGACGAGCCCATCGCCGGTGCGAGCGAGGCGATTGCGCGACTTCGCGCTGCCGGCGAACACGTGGGTTTTGTCACGAACTTTTCCTTCGGCCGCCGTGATGACATTGCGGCGAAACTCGAACGGCACGGCATCGATGCTTCCGATGGTGTGATTACCTCTGCCATGGCTGCCGCCGCACTCGTCGTGCCAGGTTCGCGGGCGCTGGTCTGTGCTGGCCCCGGTGTTGTCGATGAACTTCAGCGTCGAGATGTCGAGGTCATCGACGCCAGTGATCCGGGTGCACTTGGCGCTCTGGTCGATGTCGTCGTGGTCGGCTATCACCCAACCTTCGACTATCAGCGCATGACCGCCGCATCGGTTGCCGTTCGAGCAGGGGCTCGCCTGCTCGGTACCAATGACGATGCCACCTACCCCACAGCGAGCGGTCCCGTGCCAGGCGGCGGTGCGTTGTTGGCATCGATTGCGGTTGCTTCTGGAGTCACGCCCGAGATCGCAGGTAAGCCGTATCAACCCATCGCCGACATGGTCCATGACTTGCTCGGTCCCGCAGGGATCATGGTCGGCGACCGTCCCGATACCGACGGCCTCTTTGCTCACACGCTCGGCTGGAAGTTCGCCCTTGTTCTCACAGGCGTCACTGCTGGGGCAGACCTGCCCGTCACTCCCGAGCCGGACATGATCGCCGAGTCATTACAGGTCTTGGTCTCTGAGGCCCTGTCGGATCGCGAACGCGGTCGGTAGCGTCGGAGCTATGGGGCCACGCCGACGTCTCGATTCAGAACTCGTCCGACGAGGTCTCGCTCCTTCACGAGAACAAGCTCAAGCCGCAATTGCTGCCGGTCGCGTGACTGTCGGGGGCGCTCCAGCCATCAAGGCGTCGCGAATGGTCGATGCTGCGGAGCCGGTCATTATTCATGGGCCTCCGCCAAAATATGTAAGTCGTGCGGGAGCCAAACTCGAAGGTGCAATCGAACAATTTGGGCTTCACGCGATCGTCGACGGCGCACGCGTGCTCGATGCGGGTGCCTCCACTGGTGGGTTCACTGATTGTGTCCTCAATTACGGGGCCCGAGAGGTCGTCGCTGTCGACGTTGGGCATAATCAACTCCACGAGCGTCTGGGTGCCGATCCAAGGGTGCGATCCATCGAGCGCACCAACCTCCGTACCGCCGATCCCGCGCTGCTTGGCGAGCCGGTCGATGTTGTTGTTGGCGACTTGTCCTTCATCTCGCTGGCGTTAGTCCTCGACACACTGGCGGCAGCGTCCGTGCCAGGCGCGGTCTATGTCTTGCTTGTAAAGCCTCAGTTCGAGGCGGGCCGAACCGAAGTGAGCAAGGGAAAAGGCATCATCGACGACCCTGCAATCTGGTTTCGGGTGCTTTCGGAAGTATCGGGCGCACTCTTGGAGAGGAATGCGGCCATCATGGGGGTCATGGTTTCGCCCATTACCGGTTCCGACGGCAACGTCGAATTCATTCTGTTCGGCCGGTTCGCCGGATCGACAGATGCCGTTGCTGGCAATGTCATGCTCGAAACTGAAGTCTTGGGCGAAGCGTTCAACGCCGTTACCGGTTGGCGTGAGCCGTCGGAACTCGGCGACGGAGGGATCTGAACATGGCGTCGTTCGCATTTGTTCTTCATCCGGATCGAGCTGAAGCGGCCGCTGTCGCGCGCGACACCATCGAATGGCTTGTGTCTGCGGGGCATCAGGTCGTCCTGCCGGAACTCGATGCGGCTCGTCTTGGTCGCTCCGATCTTGGTGTCAGCGAGGCAGACTTAGGCGCCGGACTCGACCTTGCCGTCAGCCTCGGCGGCGACGGAACGATGCTTCGAACTGTTGCGCTTGTAGCGCGCCACGAAGTCCCGGTGCTCGGTGTCAATCTCGGCACTCTCGGTTACCTCACCGATATTGAGCCCGACGGACTGCGCTCAGCCCTCGAACGCGTGCTCGCAGGCGAACACCTCATCGAAGAACGCATGCTGCTCGAAATCGATATCGAAGCACCGTCTGGTGCCACGTCGGAGCGCAACGTTCTTGCTCTTAATGAGGCGGTCCTCGAAAAGACTGGTTCCGGCCACACGATTCGCCTCGACGTTGCCCTCGATGGCACGTTCTTCACGCCTTATGCCGCCGACGGACTCATCGTTGCCACCGCTACGGGCTCGACGGCGTATGCCTTCTCGGCTCGCGGTCCCATCGTGGAACCCACGCATCGGGCTCTTTTGCTCACGCCGGTTTCGCCACACATGTTGTTTGATCGCACCTTGATCCTCGATGACGATTCCGATATTTCCTTGACCGTTGCGGGAAACCGCGGAGCAGCACTTGTGGTCGATGGTCGACATCTTGGCGAGTTGCAACCAGGTGACGTCATTCGGTGTCGTGCTTCAGATCATGTCGCTCGTCTTGTGTTGTCAGGTCCTCGCGATTTTCACTCCATCCTCAAGGCCAAGTTCGGTCTGTCCGATCGATAGGCGAGCGGATCTCAATGCTGAGTGAACTGCGGGTTTGCAATCTCGGTGTGATTGAAGAGCTTTCGCTTGTTCTCGCGCCCGGGATGACCGCAGTCACTGGCGAGACTGGTGCCGGGAAAACGTTGGTCATCACTGCCATCGAGTTGCTGGTTGGTGGGAAGGCCGAAGCATCGATGGTTCGGCCCGGTGCCGATGAAGCTGTTGTTGAGGGTCGTTTCGATCTCGGTGATCGGGAATGCGTTATCCGCAGAGTCGTGCCGGCAAAGGGCCGATCGCGGGCATACATCGATGGAAGCTTGGCGACGATCGCTGAACTTTCCGAGGTCGGCGCGGGTTTGGTCGATCTTCATGGCCAACACGATCATCAATCGCTGTTGACCGCAGCGGTGCAGCGTCAGTCGCTCGATCGCTTTGGGTCGGTGGATCTGGGCCCGCTTCGTGATGCTCGTCTTGCGGTGCGCGCGCTCGACGAACGACGCGCTGCGCTCGGCGGAGATCCACGCGATCGTGCACGCGAAATCGACCTCCTTCGGTTTCAGGTCGAAGAACTCATTGCTGCGCAACTCGACGATCCCGAGGAAGACGAGCGTCTTCGCGCTGAGGCAGAGTTGCTGGCCGATGCGGGGGGTTATCGAGAAGCCGCTGCAGCAGCGCTCGACGCGCTGAGTGCCGACGGAGGAGCGACCGATTCAGTGGGGAAGGCTCTGGCCTCACTCGGCGAACGAGAACTGTTTGCACCACTGATTTCCAGGCTTCGCGATGTCCAAGCGGAACTCGAAGACCTGTCTCGCGAAGCGCGGACATCGGCAGAACAGGTCGAGAGCGATCCGGAGCGCTTGGCTGCCATCGGGGATCGTCGAAAGGTCCTCCAGGACCTGCGCCGTAAATACGGAGAGTCCTTGGTCGATGTCATCGCATGGAGAGATGAAGCAGCATCGAGATTGGCAGAACTCGAAGGTCACGATGAGCTCGCTTCCGCCCTTGATGCCGACTACGCCAAGTCGTTAGCTGCTCTTGAAAAGGCCGAACTAGCGGTTGCTTCAGCACGCTCGGCGGCAGCACCGGCACTAGGTGCTGCGGTGGTTTCCCACCTTCCAGACTTGGCGCTGGCGAAGGCACGACTCGAGGTCGAGGTTTCCGGTCGAGCGGGACGGGACGTCTCTTTTCGTTTCGCGGCGAATCCAGGGATGGATTTGCAAGCGCTTTCAAAGGTCGCTTCCGGCGGTGAGTTGGCCCGCGCCATGTTGGCCTTGCGACTTGTATTGACTGAAGGTCCACCGGTTTTGGTCTTTGACGAGGTCGACGCGGGCATTGGTGGCGCGGCAGCAGTCGCAGTCGGACGATCGTTGGCGGCAATTGGAACTGGTCATCAGGTCCTCGTCGTTACACACTTGGCTCAGGTCGCAAGCTGGGCTGACTCGCATGTTGTGGTCGACAAAGTCGTTGCCCGGTCGACGACGACGACGACGATTGCCACTGTCACCGATGAAGATCGGGTCACCGAACTCGCCAGAATGCTGTCGGGCACTCCGGAATCTTCGACCGCTCGGCAGCACGCTCGCGAACTACTCGACAGCGCAAAAAAGTAAGTCGACGCTTCGCTGCGGTCTGACGTCACGTCGTCATCCGCGGCGGGTAGGCCTGAACGGGGCTACGATGCAATCCCGACGTGTTCATTACCGCCGGGAGGCCCCTCCGATGACCAAGCACATCTTCGTTACAGGGGGTGTGGCCTCGTCGCTGGGCAAGGGCATCACAGCATCATCGCTGGGACGTTTGCTGAAGAGCCGTGGGTTGCGCGTCACCATGCAGAAGTTGGATCCGTACCTCAACGTCGATCCGGGCACGATGAATCCGTTCGAGCATGGAGAGGTGTTCGTCACCGACGATGGCGGTGAAACCGATCTCGATCTCGGCCATTACGAGCGCTTTATCGACGAGCCATTGAGCCGTGATTCGAATGCAACCACAGGGTCGATTTATTCCGCAGTCATCGCCGCTGAACGTCGTGGTGACTATTTAGGTAAGACCGTTCAGGTCATTCCGCATATCACCGACGAAATCAAGCGTCGGATCACCCGGCTAGCTGATGATTCTGTTGATGTCGTGATCACCGAGATCGGAGGCACAGTTGGCGATATCGAAATCCTCCCGTTCCTCGAGGCGATTCGGCAGTTCCGCCTCGACGTCGGTCGCGAAAACGTTTGTTATGTGCATGTGACGCTCGTGCCCTTCATTGGTCCGTCGGGTGAGCAGAAAACAAAACCCACGCAACATTCGGTAACAGAGCTTCGAAGCCGAGGTATTCAGCCCGACATCATTGTGTGTCGAAGTGAAGGCCCTCTGGCGCCGGATTTAAAGCGAAAGATTTCGAACCTTTGTGACGTTCCCGTTGAAGCGGTCGTGAATGCGGCCGATGCTCGAAACCTCTACGAGGTTCCTCTGATCATGCATGACGAGGGGCTCGACGACTACGTCTGCAGGATGTTTGGTTTCTCCGATCGCGACATCGATCTTTCCGAGTGGGAAATACTCGTTGACCGTGTTGAAAATTCTACGATCCCCGTTCGTATCGGAATTATCGGAAAGTACGTCGCTCTACCCGATGCGTATCTCTCCGTCGTCGAATCCCTCAAGCACGGCGGGTTCTTCCATGCGGCCGATGTTTCTGTCGAGTGGGTGCAGGCCGAAGACGTCGAGGCGATGACCGCCGATGGTCGACTTGGTGAACTCGACGGGATTGTGATTCCCGGTGGATTCGGCGAGCGCGGCGTCGAGGGAAAAATCGCTGCTGCCCAATACGCTCGCGAAAACGATCTCCCATGTCTTGGGCTTTGTCTCGGCATGCAGGTCATGACGATTGAGTTCGCTCGCCATGTTCTGGGCATGGACGGTGCGCACTCGAGCGAATTCGATCCGCAGACTGCATTTCCGGTGATTGACCTTATGGAGACACAACGTGACGTCACCGACATGGGTGGCACGATGCGCCTAGGCGCGTACATCGCGCAACTTCAACCAGGTTCAAGGGTCGCAGAGATTTATGAATCCGAGGTTGTCTCTGAACGTCATCGCCATCGTTACGAATTCAATGCAAAATTCCGTAGTCGTTTCGACGAGTCCGATTTTGTTTGTTCCGGAACCTCTCCCGATGGGCGCCTGGTGGAATTCATCGAGCTGAAGAACCACCCTTTTTGGATCGGCACACAGGCTCATCCTGAATTTAAAAGTCGTCCCGAACGTCCCGCCCCATTGTTCCGAGAATTTATCGGCACCGCGTTGGCTCGGTCCGAGGGAAGAAATCCTCACCTTCCCGACCTCGATGTCGAATCGTCATCGCTGTCGGCGTGAGCGATCAGTTCCGAAGAGTCGACGAAGTCGTACTCCATAGCGGATTTATCTTCGACCTCGTTCGTGCTGAATTCCTCTCGCCCGAAGGTGAGAAATTTTCGAGGGACATCGTTCGCCACCCCGGAGCGGTTTCTGTCGTGCCTGTCGACGACGATGGCCGGGTGATTATGGTTCGCCAGTTCCGGCCGGCGCTTGATCGCTACATCCTCGAGATTCCAGCGGGGAAACGCGATGTTCTCGATGAACCACCAGAACTCACTGCCCAGCGAGAGTTGGGCGAGGAAATCGGTAAGCGTGCGAACTCACTGGAACTTCTTGGCACGTTCGCCAATGCGCCGGGGTTTAGCGACGAACTTTCGTGGATCTATCTCGGCCGCGACCTTGGCGATGTTCCTCGTGAGGTGCAAGGTGTCGAAGAGTCGCATATGCGAGTCGAACGGTTTACCTTCGACGAAGCCTTCGCGATGATTGCTGACGGCACCCTGATCGACACAAAGACCGTTGTAGGTCTCTACTTGGCAGCGCCGAAGGTTGGCGGTGGCTGAGTTAGCCGATGAGCAGGAACTTCCTCTTGACGTTGAGGAGTTCCTTGTCTGGTTAGCAGCGGAACGCGGACGGTCGGTGAACACTCTCTCGGCGTACCGTCGTGATCTCACGACATACTGCCGTTGGCTTTCCGAAAACGATCGAACCATCGATTCAGTGCGCCCTGCTGATCTCGATGCGTATGTGGGCGTCTTGCGCGCACGAGGACTGGCGCCCTCTTCGGTGAAGCGAGCGACAGTTTCGGTGCGTTCCTTGCATCGCTTTCGTTCAGACGAAGGTTTGGCGTCCACGGATCCTTCCGCAGCGATCGAGACACCGCGTGTTCCCGCCGGTCTTCCTAAAGCCCTGACCGAAGCAGAAGTCACTTCGCTGCTCGAGCAGGTCGTCGGCGATGCACCGCTTGATCTTCGTGATCGAGCCATCCTCGAAGTGCTCTACGGCACCGGCGCTCGCATTTCCGAGGTCTGCGCACTTGGTCTCGGCGATGTTGATCTCGATGGCGGATTGCTGCGCCTCTTTGGAAAGGGCTCGAAAGAACGGGTCGTGCCGATCGGTCGGTGGGCTCGAGTTGCGTTGGCGTGTTGGCTCGACGACGCGGGAAGGCCCACGTTGTGCCCCGAGCAGTTCGCTCGGCGAACCGATGCAGACGCTGTTTTCCTCAATGTGCGTGGAGGGCGACTGAGCCGGCAAGGGGCATGGGCGGTTGTGCGGAAGTACGGCGATGCCGCTGGATTGGGTGACCGTCTCACCCCGCATGTTCTTCGACATTCTTGTGCCACCCACATGCTTGATCACGGCGCCGATATTCGTGCCGTCCAAGAACTTCTGGGCCATGCGTCTATCGCTACGACTCAGGTGTACACGATGGTCTCGAATGATCGTTTGTTTGCGGTCTATGAGGCAGCTCATCCGCGTGCGAAGGCGACTCGCCACTAGCCTCTCGGGCATGAGTGAATCTGGAAACTGGAGTGCCCCGGATCGGTTCTCGGGCGAAGAGGTAGAACTCGTCGACGAGATTGTTCTCTCCGAAGACATTCTCGATGAGGACGGCGAGGTCATCGGTGAACATGTCGAGACGATCGATGTGCTTGACATCGCCGGTCGTGGGGTCGTCGTGATCGACGATAAAACGATCGTGACCGATGATGAAGGTGACCTCATGATCGACGAGACCATTGCGATCTTCGATGAAGATGGCGATGTGCTGGTCGATGAAGTCATCACGATCGTCGACGCCGAAGGCGATGTAATGGTCGAAGAACACCTCGTAGCCGCCGATGCTCAAGGCGATGTGCTCGTCATCGATTCGCTCACTGTTCTCGATGGCTCAGACGTCGACGACCGGCAACTCGCTGCGGCCCTCCGTGGCGAACTGAATGGCGTCGAACGTGCGCTTGAGCAGCTCGACGCCGGCACCTATGGCATCTGTGATTCGTGTGGAAATGCCATTGAAGATGCCGTTCTGGCTGTCACTCCACAAGCGCGTTCATGTAGCGCTCATCTGGCCTAGCGGACAGTCCTCCTATCGTGACCCGACTTCTGCATCTGGCTCGTCGGTTTTTCGGAAGTCTTCGTCCTGGCGGACCCTCG
>WLMU01000047.1 GCA_009700115.1 Actinomycetota bacterium | reverse complement strand
CCCGGTCGGCGGTTCGATCTTGATGACGTCAGCGCCAAGATCGGCCAGCATCATCGTGCAATAGGGGCCCGAAAGAGCCTGGGTGACATCAAGAATGCGAAGACCGGCGAGGGGGCCTCGGTGATTTCGTTGGTTTATTTCCACATTGTGCCCCCTGCAATGGGATGAATCTAGGACACAAACAAGAGTTTCAACTGCGGTCAGCAATCAATCAGTGCTGAGCTTCTTCTGCAATGCGAGTAGAAAGGCGACGACCCCGAGTAGCCCGGCGATCCCGATGCAAACGTGCCAGAACGTGACATGTGAGGCGGCGTTTTCCGGATCAATCGCATCGGGAAACGTGTTCGCAGCGAAGAGCAGCAGCGCGGCGATCGTCACGACCACGGCCACTCGACCAATCCGGGGGGCAAGGTGTCCGAAGTGACGGATCATTCCGATGACAACCAGCACGCCACCTGCAATTTGGAGAACGTAGGGCGTTCGACTGCTCGTGGCGTCTTGCCCCACAAGGCCGACTCCGAGAAGGACGAGTCCGATCGCGCCGGTGATCAAAGAAAGAAAGGAGGCGTGCACCGTGACCCGAGTGGTCCATGGTTTTCCAGATGCGTAATCAGCCAGGGCGGCCTTCATCTGGCCTTCCTTGTGAACTGCAACCATTGCCACGCCCGCACCCGCAGTGACCCACCCAAACCCTTTCACGATCCAAGTAACGCTGCCGCTCACATCCAGAGCTGCCAGCAGATTTCCGACGGCGATCCCACAAACACCGAGGATCAGAAGAACAACAGCACTGCGTCCGATCCGGAAACTGAGGTGCTCAATGTGCAACACGATGGCGATCGCCATCACAAAAAGACCCACGCAGGCCACCAAACTGCCGCTCTGGCCGTAGTTCACGAGACGCCCGATAGACCAAATGGCCAGCCCGATGGCGGCGAGAAGAAGCACCAATGCAGAAGCATGAATGTGCTCGGACTCGAACCGTTGTTCCTGAGGGGTCAGCCCCGTTGTCGAATCCGCCATGGCCAATCTCCCTCACCGCTGCTGTCAATCGATCAAGTGATCGCAGGCGAAAGTTAGTTCACTGTCGCACGCGGCATTCGGACCCGAGTGTGGCCGTGGCCATGCGGGCTCGCTACTGTCTGCCCGTTGCCAGCAAGGACACGCGGGTGTAGTTCAGAGGCAGAACATCAGCTTCCCAAGCTGAGGACGCGAGTTCGATTCTCGTCACCCGCTCTCACGAAATCATTCAGAGTGCCTTGAGTACTGCCTTGTCGCCATTCGATACCGATGAAATCGGCGAGACATTTCCTTGAAGAGCGAGCGTTTCTCCACTCGTGATGTTCTTCAGATAAACGTGACGGCTGACTCCGAACTTCTTAATGGAGACCTCGACTGACGCGCGCTCAATTGAGTAGTAGAGCTTCGTCGCTCCGGTCGTCGTCACCCAATCAAAAAGATGAATTTGGGTAACTCCAACAGCGACGAGCACTCGATAGCCATCGAATCCTTTTTCCTGCGCCGCCTCGTTCCGCTGAAGATGCATCGCTGCTGCAGAGCCCACAGCATCGCCGAACGTTCCGGCCACGGCATTGCCGACAATTCCACCACCCATGCCCCAACCCGCAAGTTTCAGATAGTCATCTTTCAACGCAAAAATTCCCGCCGCAGTAACAGTTGCGTCACCACTTAGTGCGGTTGCTTTAGCAATCAGTTCGTTGATGTTGCTCATGGGCGTTGATGTTGCTCATGGGCGTTCCGATCTTGGTCAACGACGCTGTGTTCAACAGACAGATCGTAGTGACCTTCGCAAATGACGTAGGTAGTTATCCGCCGGGAAGTAGCGTTGTTTCCGGACAACATCGTCCTCCTCAACAGGAGAAGGTTATGAAGAATCGTTTTGTCATTGCATCGATCGCCGCACTCTGCGTCGGCGGCCTTGCAGTTGCGGGATGCAGCTCATCCAAGAAGGAGTCATCCTCGACAACAACTGCCGCGCCAACCACCACCGCCGCAAAAGCCACGTCGTCGACTGTCGGAAACGTGCTTCCTCCAATCATCATCACGCCACAAATGGCCGATGCAAATACCGGCGGTACCGTCAAGGTTCCTCCGATCAAGGTCGGCGACACGGTGGTATTCAACATGGGGACTATCCAAAAAGGCGTCACTATCTCAATCGCTCCGAATACCAACCCGTCGGTCTTCGAAGTGACATCCAAGGGATCGAATGACGGCACGGTGTCAATGAACGCGGGCGGCAAAGCAATCGCCGCCGGTACGACTCAAGTGAGTCTCGGTGCAGGCGGCGCCGGCGTCGAGAACTTCCTTGGTACCTACACCCTTGTCATCACCAAGTAATCAACACCACTCTCGCTGAAATGGTGCCGTCCTTCGGGGCGGCACCATTCGTTTTTGTGACGTCGCTACCCCTTTCCGTGCTACAAAACACCGACTATCACAAGGGGAGAATCCAATGATCCGTCTGAGCGTGCTGTACCCGAAGACCGAGGGTGCAACCTTCGATCACGACTACTACCGCGACAGCCATGTACCGCTCGCACTCAAGACCTGGGGGCTCGACTCAGCGGAAATCGACAAGGGCATTGATGGTCCGTACGAGGCTGCAGTCCATTTCACCTTTGATTCGATGGATGCCTTCGGTGCTGCCCTTGGCGCGCCGGGCACCGCCGATGTTCAGGCCGATGTTGTGAACTACACAACCATCGTGCCGGCGATGCAGATCAGCGAAATCGTCTGACCTTCGGGGTCATCTTCTAAACCAGCAATCTGTTGTTCATGTCACCGCCTGCAACACTGGCGGTGACATGAACGCTTTCCTTCTCAGTTTCGGCGTCATCTTTCTCGCCGAAATGGGCGACAAAAGCCAGTTGATGGCGATGACGTTCGCCGCTCGTTACCGCGCCATTACGGTCCTTATCGCCATTGCGCTCGCCACTGCGGTTGTGCATCTCGCGAGCGTCGTGTTGGGTGCAGTCGTTGGTGTCGCTCTTCCAACACATGTCATCAACATCGTGGCGGGAATCGCGTTTCTTGGTTTTGCGGCGTGGACATTACGTGGCGATGAACTCACCGAACAGGAAGCGGCCAAAGCTCAGAGCGAGAGTTCGCGTTCGGTCCTGCTCACCGTCGGTGTTGCGTTCTTTCTTGCCGAACTCGGCGACAAGACCATGCTCGCCACCATCACCCTCGCCACCGATCATGGCCTGTTCGGAACCTGGCTTGGCTCGACACTCGGCATGGTCGCCGCCGATGCCCTAGCGATTGGCGTTGGTCACGTTCTCGGTGCGCGACTTCCCGCGCGAGTCATCCGCGTTGGCGCGGCGATCACGTTCCTTGTCTTTGGCATTCTCTTGATCGTCGAAGGCATTCGCAATTAACGCTGTCGAAGAATGACTTAGAGGTTCGGAATGACCTCGGTCTCGATGAGCTTGAGGCTCTTCCACGACAACTCCGGCGGAAGTCCGCCAACCAGCGGATGCAGCATGCAGAACGCGAACGGCCCTTTGGCGGTGAGTTCGGCAACAAGTTCGCCAGGTGTCACCACTCGGTACTGACCAGTTGCCCGCAACGCGTCGGAATCCTCGGCACGCGTAAACCCGGTTGCGCCTTCGATACCCGCTCCTGCAGCCCATTCGCCGTAGGCATTGACCTCATGCATCGCATAGGGAGCAAGTTCTGCCCAACCTTGATCGACATCGTTCGCAACATGAATGACAGACGTATCGCCACCCATGTATGGACCGGGATCAGGTTTGCCCAACTTGGCGCATTCGTCCGCGTAGAACTCCCACAGTTCAGGAATTGAGGGCATGAAACCGTCGCCAATACGCGCTGCGCGCCGCGCTGCAGCTTCGACAGAGCCACCGAGAGAAATCGGAGGACCACCCGGCTGTGCTGGTGTGGGCGAAACCTTGACGGTGCGCCCGTGGAATTCGAACGGTTCACCAGTCCACGCTTGCTTCAACGTCGATACCGCTTCGGTCGTTCGCGCTGCCCGACGTGAAAGTGGTACATCGAACATTTCAAATTCCGATGCGACGTAACCATTCGTAAGCGTGAGATCGATCCGACCCCCGCTAATGAGATCAACAACAGCGACGTCTTCGGCCAACCGCAATGGATCATGAAATGAACTCACCATGGCAGCGATACCAATTCGGGTATTCACCGTTCGAGCGGCAATCGCTGCCGCCAAAGGGAGCGGCGACGGCAAGTAGCCATCGGCTGCCCCGTGATGTTCTGACAACACAATGGTGACGAATCCAAGCGAATCAGCCCATTCGGCCATATCGACCGCAGCCTGATAGCGGTCAGTGCGCGTGCCCGGAGCCGTTGAAGGCATCCGCATATCGAACCGCATTCCGAAAAGCGCCATTGTTCCCCCAAGAGCTTGCTGAAGCAATGAGCGTAGAGCGTTACTGAGAACGATGACGTCGGTTCTGCTTCCCACACAGTGACAAAGAAACTGCAAACTTCTGCCGTAATCTCATCTCTCACCCCAGCGCTCTTCACGCGGGTGAGCAGAACCCATGACAGACCGCATTCCACCACCCCGTCCGAACCCCACACCTAAGGCCGAACAGCCTCGATCGACCTGGAAAATCATCACGGTCGTCGTACTCGTCGCGCTCCTTTCTATTCCCGTGCTCTCGCTTGGCAAGGCTGTCCTAAAGCCAAACAGCCTCTCGATGACCGAGCGCGCCGCCGAATGGATGCGCGACAACAACATGGGTTTCATCCTCAACAACATCGAGTCGTGGTGGTTCTCGAAGAACGGGCCCAAGTCTGGAGGTGAACCTGATCGCACCATCGATGTCGCAACAACCGCTGCACCCACCGGACCGACGACACCAGTTGGCACCGCCCATCTCGCAAAACCCGCAAACGTGAAGGTTCCCGAAGACGTCACCGCTGTCGCCAACGAAGGAGTCTGGTCACCAGTCGGACCTCAGGTTGGCGGCGCCCAAACGATGTACACCACTCAGGTTCGCCCCGACTCTGTTCACACATCGATCCTCGATGGACTCGTCTGGATGGATCCGAAACTTGTGAAGTTCGAAGTGCACCCCGGAACCGAAGAGCCCGGCGGGAAACAAACAGAGCCGGCGCAGGTGCCACTCGACAAACGACTTGATCTGATTGCTGCATTCAACGGTGGCTTTCGAATGCAAGATGCACTGGGTGGCTTTTACCTCGCCGGCGTTACCCACAAACCACTTCGTGATGGCGCAGCATCGCTCGTTGTCTATAAAGACGGTGTTGCGAGCGTTGGTGTTTGGGGTCGAGATTTCGAAATGAGCCCAAACGTCGTAGCCGTCCGCCAAAACCTCGACCTCATTATTGATAACGGGGGCGGCTTTCCCTTTCCAGGGGGCAACCCTTCACCGAAAGATAAGGCTGCTCCCGGTCAACCAGCGGACGGACTCGATAACAATCAAAACGGCGCGTGGGGCGACACGCTTGGAAACAAAGTTCTCGTGTGGCGTTCTGCCGTCGGCGTAACCGCCGACGGGGCCCTGGTCTACGGCTACGGCGGTGGGCTTGGGGCCCGGTCACTGGCCGACCTCATGGCTCGGGCCGGCTGCGTGCGTGCCATGGAACTCGACATCAATCCCGCGTGGACGACATTCAACTTCTATAAGGCAGCCACGCCCGGGAACCCCTCCTCGGTCAAGGGAACCAAACTGCTGCCCGATAGCGAAAAAAGCGGGAATCGCTATCTCAGCAACGACGCTCGCGACTTCGTCGCCGTCTTTGCCCGCAAAATCTGAACGCGCCAACCTTTCGGTGTCCTGACATGAGCAAAGTGCTGCCGTAGGCTCTCGGCTCGTCCTGCCCTTCAAACTTCCCTTCCGGCGGTAGTCATGACTTCCACAACTCCTCCTGGGTCCAACCCCGAAGGCAGCGATACATCCGCGAGTACGGCGCCGCTTGATCCTCTCACTGCGCTCTTGCGCGAAGTCGAGGGTGCCCCCGATCCGCTCACCGGAAACACGAGCAACACCAACTCCCAACTTCCTCCTCCACCAGGAAGCCCGCAGGACAAACCAAGCAAGAAAATTCGAACACCGAAACCGCGTTGGTTGAAGATCACCGGCATTGTGGTCCTCGTTGTTCTTTTGGTTCCGCTTGTCTCGTTAACCCGTGCGGTCGCAAGCCCGAACAATCTTTCAGTCACCGAACGCGCTGCCGAATGGATGCGGGACAACAACCTGGGTTTTGTTCTCAACACCTTTGAAAACTGGTGGCTTAGTAATCACCAGCCCAAAACTGGAGGCGAACCTGACCGTGACATCAATGCAATTGATGTCGAGCAGGCAGGACCGACCACCACCGTCAAATCAATCGCACCCCATCTTCCTAAACCCGCGAACGTCGAGGTTCCCTACGGCGTCACTCCGGTAGCCAATGAAGGCGTATGGCTTCCTGTCGGTCCGACGGTCGGAGGCGCGCAACCCATGTACACAACACAGGTTCGCCCCGATTCCGTGCACACCTCAATCCTTGACGGTCTCACCTGGATGGACCCGAAACTTCTGAAGTTCGAATTGTTCCCCGGTACCGAAGAGCCCGGCGGAAAATGGGCCAAACCTTCACAGGTTCCAATGGATCAACGCTTAGCGCTTGCTGCCGCGTTCAATGCCGGATTCCGAATGCAAGATGCTCGTGGTGGTTTTTATCTCGACGGACAAACCAGAGGGACATTGCGTGATGGCGCAGCCTCATTGGTGTTGTACGCCGACGGCCGAGCAACTGTTGGTGTCTGGGGTCGAGATATGACCCTCACTCCGGATGTTGTTGGCGTGCGACAGAACCTTGACCTCATCATTGATAACGGTGGTGGCCCACCGAACCCAGGCGGTGTTCCCGCATCCACCGCTAAACCCGGTGTCCCCGCGCCAGGACTAAGTGATAACGCTGATGGTGCGTGGGGCGCCACGTTTGGCAACAAAATTTTGGTTTGGAGGTCGGCCGTTGGCGTCACCGGAGACGGTGCACTGGTCTACGGCTACGGCGATGGGCTGGGAGCACTCTCGCTTGCCCAACTCATGTTGCGGGGCGGTTGCGTGCGCGCCATGGAACTTGACATCAATACCGTTTGGACGACGTTCAACTTCTATGCGGCCACTCGAGCCCTCGACCCGACATCGGTCGAGGGAACAAAACTGCTTCCCGATTCATTCAAGGGCGCGAATCGCTACCTTTCACCTGACGCTCGAGATTTCGTCGGTGTGTTCACTCGTACGCTCTGATTGAAACGATCGCAACCACTAATGACTCCTGACATCACATTAGTGATGATCGTTCGAAACGAATCGGAGATCATAGAACGGTGTCTCGAATCAGTCAGGCCACTTCTGTCGAGATGGTCGATTGTCGACACCGGTTCCACCGACGACACCATTGAAAAAATTACGCGTTCACTATCTGGTCTTCCCGGCAAGGTCCACCAACGGGAATGGGTGAACTTCGGCCACAACCGAACAGAGGCACTAGCGCTCGC
Source organism: Actinomycetota bacterium (assembly GCA_009700115.1). Taxonomy (GTDB): domain Bacteria; phylum Actinomycetota; class Acidimicrobiia; order Acidimicrobiales; family Acidimicrobilacustridaceae; genus Acidimicrobilacustris. Next base: position 6,455 of record WLMU01000047.1, on the reverse strand, counting down.
ACGTGGAGTCGGATCACATCTCCTTCTCATTGACGCTGACATGACACTCCGCATCGAAGGTGAGCTTCCGGCCCTCTCTGCCGATGCTTATGAACTCCGTCACGACGCCGATCCTGCGTACTGGAATCCTCGACTCATCCGATCTGATCGAGAATGGTCATTCGTCGGCCGGACTCATGAGTATCTCAATTGCGCGACTCCATTTTCCAGCGATCGTCTTCCGCAACTCATCATTGATGACCATGCCGATGGCGGCTCGCGCTCGAACAAGTTTGAACGCGATCGAGTCTTCTTGGAACAAACAATCGCCGAGAATCCCGAAGACCTACGCGCGTTGTTCTATCTCGCTCTCACCCTTCGCGACCTGGGTGAGAGCGACGCTGCCATCAACATGTTTCGTCACCGTGCTGCGCTCGGGGGCTGGGATCAAGAGGTTTTCTATTGCCTTCATCAAATTGGTGTTCTCCAGATCGCGAGCGATCCAAACTCTGCGATTCTGCAACTACTAGCAGCATGGAATTACCGTCCTTCACGCGCTGAACCGCTTCTCGAACTCGCGCGTCTCCATCGTCAACGCGGTGAATACACACTGAGTGCGCTGTACGCATCGACGGGACTCTCACTCCCACCCACCACTGACTCCGCTTTTGTCCATGCCGAAGCCCACGCATGGGCCCTGCGTTTCGAACATGCAATCGCCCTGTATCACCTTGGATTCTTCGCTGAAGCTCTGGCGCTCAACGATCAGTTGCTTCGCGACGGGGTACCGCTCGCAACGCAACCGTGGGTTCACCACAATCGTGCGTGGTGCCTCCTTTCGCTCGGCAAGGCCGACGATCAAACACAGGCCTTCTTGCCACTTCATTCAGATCTTCCGAGACTCGCTTCACTGATAAGCACTGCAGAGTTCACGCGCATCGCTCTTGAACATGCCGAAGGGTGGTCGTTGTTCAATCCGTCGATTACTGCTGATCGCGATGGCGGGCTGGCGATGAACGTTCGTAGTTCGAACTACGTCATTGCTCAGGATGGCTCCTACCTCTTCCACGGAAACGAAGACGACGGAGTCATCCGAACCATCAATCACTTGGTTCGAGTATCGGATGATCTCACCCTCACTCATCTCGGAACCCTTCCCCTTCAGCCCGATGGCCCCCCTGTCCGAATGTCGCGAGTCATCGGATGCGAAGACGTGCGCCTTGCCCACACCCGCGACGGCTGGCGAGCCCTCGCAACAGTCCGCGATCGAAATCAGTACGAACGGTGTGACGTTGCACTCATCACCCTCAATGACCTTGAACGCCCTGACCATGCGACCATCGCCGTCGCACCGGGCCCCGATCCTGCTCGCCATGAAAAGAACTGGATGCCGTTCGTCGAGAACGGCGAACTGAAAATCCTTTACCTGTGCGCGCCAACAATCGTCGCCCACTTCGACACGAAATCGAACCTTGTCGTTGATTCACAAACCATTGGACCTCCAGCCGCTATGAATTTTCGCGGTGGCTCGCAAGGTATTGAATTCGAAAATGGATATCTGTTTCTCGTTCACGAAGTCACGATGTACGGAATGAACCGGGTCTACGGCCATCGTTTCGTTCACCTCACGAAATCGTTGACGTCAAGCGACGGTATTCAATGGAACATCACGGCTTTAACACGACCGTTCCATTTCCTTCATGTCGGCATCGAATTCGCTGCCGGTCTCGCGCGCAACGGCGACAACCTCGTGGCTTCGTTCGGTGTTCGAGATGAGGAAGCGTGGCTGGTCGAGTTACCCGCTGCCGATGTTGCCAAACTTCTCGTGCCGCTGCTTCCAGAGCGTTGACCCTCAGGCGAACACACACGTGCGGTTGTCCCACACCAAGACTCGATGTTCAAGATGCAAGCGGACAGCGTTCGCCAACGTGGAGCGCTCAACATCACGACCCTTGCGCACCAGGTCTTCCACTTCATCTCGGTGGCTCACTGGCGTAATGCCCTGAGCGATGATTGGTCCTGCGTCGAGTTCGGCAGTGACGTAATGAGCAGTCGCTCCAATCAACTTCACGCCTCGCTGATGGGCACGGTGGTAGGGCTTTGCTCCGGCGAATGCTGGAAGAAACGAATGGTGGATATTGATCATCCGACCGTTCCAACGTTTCGTGATTGCCTCGGGGAGAATGCGCATATAGCGAGCGAGCACAACGAGATCGGGTGAAAGTTCCTCTAAGACCGCAGCGAATGCCGCTTCTTGTTGTGCTCGAGCATCTCCGGCAAGGCCGCCATCGATCAATCGGAACGGAATGCCATGTTGCTCTGCAAGTTGGCCAGCTGCTGGTTTATCGGACACGATCGCAACAACATCGACATCGAGTTCACCAAGTGACACTCGTGTCAGTAGATCTGCTGCGCAGTACAACTCTGATGAGCAAGCGATAACAACGCGATCGCGGGTTCCTGGTCGGTGCAACGCCGATTGCATCGAGAACCGATCAATCAGTTGACGCAACCCTCGATCAAATGCTTCCCAATCAACAGGTCCGTCGATTTCAATCCGCTGCAAGAAAACTGCCGAATCACGATCGGTATGTTGGTCGGCATTGGCGATATTTCCGCCTACGTCAGCGATCAAGTTTGCAACGGCCGCGACGATCCCCGGTTGATCGGGACACTGAAGAGTGAGCACAGCAAGGTTGTCAGTCATCATTGGTCTTCAATTCATGAAAGCAGTGAGGCGAGGCCCCAAACGGCGGCGATTGTTCCGAGTGCAATCATCACAATGCTTCGCGCCATCGGTGGACGATTGAGATCGCCACTTTCGTGTTCCTTTGGTGGTCGGACCAGAGCAAGGACCGTTCCGACTGCAAGCGCGCCTCCGATGGCCAGCACGAGCCATGCCAGTAGGTCTTCACCGAGAAACATGTCATTCCTCCAACAGCCCAGACGCTCTGAGTTGGTTGATCGTACGTGTCCGTTGCCATCGAACCGAAGTCGGTTCGAAATCTCAGTCAATCAACGACTGTGCGAACTGATCCGCCGCCGGATTCACACTGCGTGCTGATGGCCTCGCAAGAACAAGGTGTCGCTCCGCTACCACGACCTGACCGCTTTGTTCGCTTTGGCCGCTCTGGGCCAGCGGCAGAACCGTCCACCCCATTCCCAGCCGCGTCATCTCCCGAAGTACGTCGGGTTGATGCGATTCAGCAACAACATCGACCGCTGCTCCGCGTGCAACAAGTGCTCGCTCAATAAGTTCACGGGTTCGTGAACCACGAGGAAAGAGTACCCATGGTCCCCACGTCTTCGGACTACCGATCGTTTGATTGTTCGGTGCAACGATGACTAACTCCTCCGTCAACACTGGGACGACATCAAGGCCGTCTGTCGCGACGGGATCGACAATGACCGCAAGATCGAGATCACCGCGACGGAGTTGTTCAAGAAGTTCACCCGAAGGTGCAACGACCAAGCGAAAGTCGACCTCGGGCTGACGATCACGAAACGAGGTCATTGCATCATGCAAGTGATGCACTGCTGCGGCATCGATCATTCCCACCCGCACCCGACCAACGCCACCATGTTTGGCCGCTGCTACCCACCGGCCGAGGTCGCGAGTGTCGGCGACAACCCGTTTCGCATACGCCAGCACCTCAGCGACTTCGTCGCGAAGCATCTGTCGTCGACCCTGTCGTTCAAAAAGTGGAAGTCCGATTCGCCGTTCAAGTTCTGCGAGGCCCTGGGACAGCGCCGAGGTCGTCACGCTCAACGATGCTGCGGCTTCGGAGAAGGTTTCGTGATCAGCTACCGCCACCAGGTACGCCAATTGCTGGATCGTGAGATTCACGATCGGCGCTTCGCTGGGTAGTTGGCGTTCCCGGTGGGCCATCCCGCCACTCTACTGTTTAGTAATGCTGTAATGAACATTACGACTGTCAAGAATCACCTACCCTTTTGGCTATGAACAAACCTGTGAACATTGCTCCCGCCACCGGCCGCCTCGGGGTCCTGACCCCCGGCATGGGCGCCGTCGCTTCCACCTTCATCGCTGGCGTGATCGCCTCCCGCAATGGCCATGCCGTTCCGGTGGGTTCACTCACGCAGCTCGCCCACATTCGATTGGGCAAACGCGAGGAAAACCGCAACCCACTCATTCGTGAGTTCGTGCCCTTGGCCGATCTCGGCGACCTCGTCTTCGGCGGCTGGGATCCCATCAGCCCCAACGCTCTTGAGGCTGCCCGCACCGCTGGCGTTCTCGAAGACCGTGACCTCGGCCCCATCTCCGCTGAACTCGAAGGCGTTGTCGCGATGGACGCAGTGTTTGATCAGAGTTGGGTCAAGCGCCTCGATGGCACACGCGTCAAGCCCATCACCGAGAAGATGGCGCAGGCCGAAGCGCTCATCGCCGATATTGAAAACTTCCGTGCCGAAAACAACTGCGATCGTCTCGTCATGGTGTGGTGCGGTTCCACCGAGGCGTACCAGGAAGCCAGCGCCGTGCACATGACCATCGCGTCATTCGAAGAAGGCCTGCGCAACAACGACGCGAACATTTCGCCAAGCCAGATCTACGCCTACGCCGCCCTTATGTCGCATGTTCCGTTCGCGAACGGTGCACCCAACCTTTCGGTTGACCTTCCCTGCATGCGCGAACTTGCAGCCCGTGAAAACGTCCCGATCGCCGGCAAAGACTTCAAGACCGGTCAGACCTGGCTGAAGACGCTTCTTGCTCCTGGCCTCAAAGCCCGCATGCTCGGTCTTCGTGGTTGGTACTCCACCAACATTCTTGGCAACCGCGACGGCGAGGTTCTCGATGATCCCGACAACTTCAAAACCAAAGAGGTCTCGAAGCTTGGCGTGATCGACTCGGTGCTTCAGCCCGAGGTCTACCCCGAGCTTTACGGCAACGTCGACCACGTTGTGCGCATCAACTACTACCCGCCGCGTGGCGACAATAAAGAAGGTTGGGACAACATCGACATCTTCGGATGGATGGGGTACCCGATGCAGATCAAGGTCAACTTCCTGTGCCGCGACTCAATCCTTGCTGCGCCGATCGTTCTCGACCTCGCACTGTTCATGGACCTCGCTGCCCGTGCCGGCCAAAGCGGTGTGCAGGAATGGCTCAGCTTCTATTTCAAGGCCCCCCAGGCCGCGACGCCGATCCCCGCCGAGCACGATCTGTTCATCCAGCAAACCAAGCTCAAGAACACACTGCGCGAATGGATGGGCGAACAACCCGTCACCCATTCCGAGGCTGGCTGAGGCATAAGCGGCTGGTTCCCGATAAGGTCCCGTTCGTTCACACGTATGGGCCGGGAATCCGGTCCACATCACCTTCCGGAGAATCAAAATGCCAGTCCCCACACCCGCCGAACTCGGCCCCCTTGCCGGCCTCGCTGGCTCATGGGAAGGCGACCAAGGCGTCGACGTCTCGTACCACCACGATGCTGGTGAAATCGTCGAGACCCCCTACCGCGAAAAGGTTGAACTCAAGCCGTTCGGCCCCGTCGACAATGGCGTCCAGCAGATGTTCGGCCTCGACTACCGCATGGCTGCCTACAAGCAGGGCGAAGACGAGCCGTTCCACACCGAGGTCGGCTACTGGCTCTGGGATGCCGCCAATGGCGAGTTCATGCGCTCCTTCATGGTGCCGCGTGGCCAGACCGTCATCGCCGGTGGTTCTGCCAAAGCCGACTCCAAGGTCATCGAGCTGCGCGCCGATCACGGTTCAACCACCTACGGCGTGCTTTCCAACAAGCACCTCGAAGCCAATGCCACTACCCCTTCGTACGTCTGCACCCTCACCATTGGTGATGGCGAGTGGAGCTACGAAGAGACCACGACCTACGAGGTCAAGGCCAAGGGCCTCACGATCGCTCACACCGATCGCAACACTCTCAAGAAGGTCGGCTGAACCAGCCGCTCTTTCGAGCGAACGAACCAAAGGCCTCGGCTTCGGCCGGGGCCTTTGTCGTTTTCCGCTGCCAATGCTGCCATGGTTGGTGCCGGGCAAAACGGAAACTGCCGACCCTTTCGGGCCGGCAGCTATTCAAATGGTTCCCCGAGGGGAGTGCAATCAGATGACCCGAACGTTCTCGGCCTGATCGCCCTTCTGACCCTTGGTGATGTCGAATTCGACAGTCTGACCCTCGTCGAGAGTCTTGTAACCCTCGGCTTGGATGTTGGAGAAGTGAACGAACACATCGTCGCCACCCTCACGTGAGATGAAGCCGAAACCCTTTTCGGCATTGAAGAACTTCACGGTACCTGTAGTCATTTCTCAACTTTTCATTTCATCGCGTTCCGTTTGAACAGCGATGTGAAGAAGAACGCTAACCACAAAAGCAAGCGAACCCCCCATCGCGGTCAAATTGGGTTCGTTTGGCCTGCAAAGTGCACGACTTGCGAGAAACCCTTAGAAATCACGCGATGCCAAGGGCCTCAACGCATCCAAGCGATTCGCAAACGTCATT
>WLMU01000046.1 GCA_009700115.1 Actinomycetota bacterium | reverse complement strand
CCTGACCCTGCTGAAGTAGTCCAGGATCTGGCATCGGTTGGGATCATCACAACCAAGCTCGCCGTTGGCGATGTCCAGACCTGGGGAGAAAAGGCCTACCAGGGCACCGACCAGAACGGTTCGAACCTTCTCGTTGCCGTTATCGGTCGAGATGCAACCGATGCACAACTGCTCACAAAAATCGGTCGTTTCCTCTGGTACAAGGATTCGGGCCCGATTCTGAGTTTCAGCCGCCAGCAGCAGATCGAGCATCGTGCCTTTGCATTGCTTCTTGCTGAGCGCGCTGGCGTGCGAGTACCGCACGTCATTACCGCAGCGACTATTGGCTCGCGAAGCGACGCAACTCTCGTGATGCAAACGAGCATCGGCACTGCTCTCGACGAATTGCAGCCTGACCAGATAACCGATTCTTTTCTCGACGATTCATGGGCTCAACTTGCAAAACTCCATTCAGCGGGAATCACACACGGGAGCATCTCAGGCAAGAGTTTTCAATTGACGAGTGACGGAGCGGCTATTCGTGACCTCGCTACTGCAAACACGACTCCCGATACCGATGCGTTCTGCATCGATCGCGTCGCCCTCTTAACGTCAGTCGCTGACACAGTTGATCAACAGCGAGCTATCGCCTCGGCGCAACGATCATTGGGTAACGAAGGACTTGCAGCCCTTCTCCCCTATCTCCAAACGACTGCTCTCTCGAGGGTCAATCGCAAATCAGCGAGCGGCTTGAAGAAAACTTGCTCGGAGCTTCGTACAGCGGTGAGTGCTGCGACCAACGTCGAAGCCCCCAAACTCGAAGAGCTCCGACGCGTCGCTCCGAGTTCAATCCTTATCGCCGGTTTCACGATCTTTGGCATGTATTTGTTGATCGGCCAGTTCGCGAACGTGCAGTGGTCTGCCATGTTTAATGACGCTCAATGGGTCTGGGTGCCTGTCGTCTTCGCACTCGCATGGGTTCCTATTGGTGGCATCGCTCTTTCACTTCTCGGTTCCGTCAGCAAACCGCTGCCATTGCGACCAGTCCTCATGCTTGAAATCGGTACAAAATTCACGGGGCTTGCCGGGGGTGGAGTAACTACCTTTGCGCTACTCGTTCGCTTCTTCCAGAAGCAAGGACTCAAATCTGCCGTGGCTGTGACCTCAAGCCTGCTGAATTCGGTGGCCTCCGGGTTCACCGAAGTTGTGTTCCTTCTCGTCGCACTCTTTTTCGGCGCAAGTTCTTTTTCGTTAAGCAAGGGCGGTTCCGGTGGAGCCAGCGGACTCTCGGGGAAGATACTTCTTGCTGCTCTGTTGTTGGCCCTACTTGCAGCCATCGTCTTTACGATTCCAAAGCTTCGCCATCGCATCTCCCACTTCCTCATTCCTCAGATACGAGCGGCACGAACAAATCTTGCGGCGGTGATGAGAAACCCGCGCAAGGGCATCCAAATGCTCGTCGGCAATGCAATCGCTCAGGTGTTCTATGCGCTTGTGCTCTGGGCCGCTCTGCACGTGTACGGCGAGTCGCTTGGCCTCATGCAACTGATCGTTATCAATACCTTTGCTTCGATTATTGGCGGCTTGGCGCCGGTCCCTGGAGGAATCGGGGTCATCGAGGCCGGCCTTATCGGCGGATTCACTGCCGCTGGTATTCCCGATCAGCAGGCAATCGCTGCCACGTTCACCGCCAGAATGTTCACGGCGTACCTGCCTCCCGTCTGGGGCTGGCTCTCAATAAATTGGCTCCGTCACCGCGACTTCGTTTAATCAGAGACTGAACCTGAACCTTCGAAGTGTGTTCGGAGCATGTCTTCAATTCGACCTAAACGATCATCAGTAGTCTGGTCTCCATCGCCAGCGGCCACCGAAGGTGCATCTAACTCCGCAGCAGAGTTCCGACGCGCTTGCGCCTGATCCATGAAACTTGAAGCGATCTGGGCAGTGATCACCGCTGCAGTCGTGAGTCCGACAACCATGATTGCGACTGCAGCAACTCGGCCAGCGTTTGTCACTGGGTAGTAGTCGCCGTATCCAACTGTAAAGACGGTGACGCAACCCCACCAAACAGCAATGCCGATCGAGGTGATATTAGCCTGCGAGCTGTGGCGCTCAAATCCCCACACGATCACCATCAGGTTCAACAAAAGTACGACGGAGACAAACAGGAAGTGGGCGATATTTCCCTTCTTGAACATCGCCTTGAGGAGCCGGATGCTGAAGATCAATCGAATAGCCGGGAGAAGGACTGCTAAGACGCCCACGGGGTGATGAAAGAAATAGTGCAACTTCTTGTGTGCGAGAACCGTCCGAACAGTCATATCGATTGCATAAATAACCGATACAAGGATTCGCCCGGCGTACCAGAAAAAAGGATGTTTCTCATCATGGATGCCGCCGATGGGAACCACGGTCAACCAGATAGTGAAAAGCGCCAACAGATCGAGGGGAACTGTCGTTCGATTGATCCATCGATCAAGCCGAGGGTTATTTTCCTCCGACTCGGCGAGATCGAGACTCACGTTCTTATCTTGGATCTGAGATCCTGCTTCAGGGGTCACGTTGGCAGTCTCTCAGACAGCGCGTTCTTCACGCACTTTCGAATCTCTCCGCCTCGGCTTTCCAACGCGACTGATCGACTTTGCCGTTGGCGGCACGGCCGATCGATTCAACGAACGACACACGCCTCGGGATCTTGTACGCCGCCAGACTCATCCGAAGTTGCCCGATCAGGACATCCGTATCGACCGTCGCTCGAGGCGCGAGTTCTACAAATGCGATGACTTGTTGGCCAAATCGCTCATGGGGAGCACCAACGACCACAGCGTCCGCCACCCCAGACTGAAGTTTGAGGGCCTCTTCAACTTCCTCAGGAAAAACCTTTTCGCCGCCAGTGTTTATGCAGCCAGATCCTCTACCAAGAAGTGTGACGGTGCCGTCCTCATCGACGGAGGCAAAATCCCCCGGCGTCGTCCAACGACGTCCACCAATCTCTCGGAACGTCTTTGCGGACTTTTCGGGATCATTGAAATAGCCGATCGGGGCGCGTCCGGCGACCGCAACGAGACCCGTTTCCCCTGATCCCGGCGTAACTGGTGTGCCGTCATCACGAATAACTTGGGCATCGGGGCCCAGTTTGAATCCCGCCGTCTTCGCTGTACCGCGAGACGAAGAAATCGATCGTGCAAGGCCAACCGCTTCGGACGAACCCAGAGTGTCGACACAGAGAACGGTAGGTGCATGCGCAATCAGGCCGTCCTTCACGGGCGCAGACCACATCACACCGGACGAAAGGATGACTTTGAGGGAGGAAATATCCCACCGTTCGGGTTCAGCGTCGAGCGCAGTCAGCAGAGGTTTGGCGAACGCGTCACCGACAATCGAGAGGTCGGTCACGCTGTGGACCTCGACCGTGTCGAGTAACTCTTTCGGATCGAACTTCGTGTTTTCACACAAGACGACAGCTCCGCCCGAATCAAGAACAGCGAAGGCGGAAAAGGCAGCCGTACCGTGCATGAGCGGTGCAGCGGGAATGACTCGCGCTCGCGACGACCCCGCTGCAGCGAGACCCTCAGCAATTGCATCGAGCCCCCCATCTTCCTGATATTTAATCGTCGCGCTTCTATTCAAGACACAGAACAAGTCATCCTGCCGCCACATCACGCCTTTCGGCTGACCGGTCGTTCCGCCCGTGTAAAGGAGAAAAAGATCGTCTCCGCTTCTTTGAGGGGCATCAGCAGGTAGTTCCATCGCAGAGGCCGCAACCTTTTCAAACGGTTCGGCCCACTCGGGACACTTACCGACTCCGTCGTCAACCCAAAGCCACAGCTTCACTTCAGGTACTCGAGTGCGAACTTCATTGGTCGACTCGGTGAACGATCCATGGAACATCACGGCTTCGACACCTGCATCGAGCCACAGATAAGCGAGTTCATCTGCTACGTAGCGATAGTTCGTATTCACCGGAACCATCGCTGCCTTGTAGGTGGCGAACAGGGACTCTAGGTACTCCATTGAGTTCATGAGATATTGCGCAACCCGGGATTGTCGAGTCAGCCCAGCTTCGAGTAACCGAGCCGCAGTCGACGAGGCTCGCTCATCGAACTCTGCCCAGGTACGAACGGATGAGCCTCGCAAGAGAGCCGGAGCGGTGGGCTGCACCGATGCAATCGTTTCCCACACATCAGCAAAATTCCAGGCAGTCATGTGAGTAGTTCTGACTTTCGGACGACGCAACGAGTAACGATCCGCAGATGGTAGGCCGTCAATTGCGCACTCCGCTGATAATGCGTCCGCATTAGTCTTTGTCGATGGGTGAAAGCATTACTGACGAAGGCATTGACCGCTTGCGAGCACGCATCGGCATTGCCCGATCCCACAGCGCTCCTCCTCACTATCTCAGTCCCAATGAAGACGCCTTTCGTCACGTGGCGATGGCATGTGGAGATGACAACCCGCTCTGGTGCGATCCCAAATACGGAACCACCACTCGTTGGGGAGGACCAATCGCGTCACCACAACTTGTCGGCGGAGACACGCTGATCGGCGAGGACGAGGTCACCCGCATACCCGATGATCAAAAAGAACTCATGAAGGGTGACCCCCTCGGTGGGGTTCACGCGTTTTATTCTGGAAGTTTCCGGGAATGGTGGAATCCATTGCGGCCGGGTGCGCGCGTGCTTCGACGAAACGCTCTCATTGGGGTGCACGACAAGATCGGTGATTTTGCAGGCCGTGCCGTTCATGAGTGGTTTGGCGAGGTCTTCGCTGTCGCCGGAGGACCAGTGCTCTCTGGCCAGTACCGCCTCATGATTCGGGCAGAACGTGAAAAGGCGATCGAACGCAAAGCCAATGATGCCATTGAGATTGCGCCTTATACCGACGATGAGATTGCTTCGATAAGCGAACAGATCGGCGAAGAACGGTCACGGCGTCGCGGCGCGACTCCTCGGTTCTGGGAGGATGTCGAAGTTGGCGACGAAATTGGTCCACTCGTGAAAGGACCGCTTCGCGTCACCGACATGGTGGTGTGGCATACGGGAATGGGCATGGGTCTCTATGGAGTAGCCGCTCTGCGTTTAGCCGATGATCAGCGGAAACGGATGCCACGATTTTTCAAGCCTGACGCCCTCAACATTCCCGATGTACAACAGCGCGTCCACTGGGATGCCGAATGGGCTCGAAACGCCGGCAATCCGACCTCCTATGACTATGGACGTATGCGCGAGACCTGGCTCATTCATCTCTGCACCGACTGGATGGGCGACGACGCTTGGCTTTGGAAACTTGATTGCCAATTTCGGAAGTTCAACTACGTTGGCGATACCCACTGGATGCGCGGAATGGTCTCGAAAAAATACCTCACTGATGGCAACCGACCTGCCGTCGATCTCGAGATTTGGGGCGAGAACCAACGTGGCGAACGTACAACACCCGGCCACGCCACGATCCTTCTCCCCTCTCGTGAATATGGCGACGTACGTCTGCCCGAAGCCCCAGGCGGCGCAAGTAACTGTCAAGAATTACTCGAAGCCCTTGCCGCTCGATTCGCTGAGGACAACGAGTAACTACTCGACGCGTCACGAACCGATCTGGTCGTTGACCCATCGGTTGGCGAGTTCACGACGAAGAACTTTTCCGACCTCGCTACGCGGTAGTTCGTCGATGGATCGAAACGCTACGGGGACCTTGTACGCCACGAGATAGTTGCGACAGTGTTCGACCAGAACTTCTTCGCTGAAATCGTCCCCCACAATGAAGGCAACGGGAACTTCCCCCAAACGATTATCAGGAACCCCAACGACCGCTGCATCGATGACTGACGAGTGAAGTCTCAGGACTTCTTCAACGGAATCAGGGAAGACCTTATTTCCACCACGATTGATCAGATCGCTGACTCTTCCGTCGATCCAAACAAAACCGTCTTCGTCAACTGATGCGATGTCGCCGGTATCGATAAAGCCATCATCGTCTCGCCGATCATCGATTCCTACAGCGGCGTTGGGAGGACGCACCAGAAGGTGGCCGTCGGCGTCGATACGAAGGGCAACTCCGGGTAACGGTCGACCCGCTGCACCGACCTTTTCGGGATGTTCCTTTGCGTCGGCTGCAGTCCATCCGATCACTTCACCCATCTCGGCCTGGCCGTAGCTATTGAGAACAAAGCAGCCAAAGCGTTCCGTAAACCGACGAGCATTCAGAGGAGACAATGGCGCTGTAATAGACCGCACGTATTTCAGTGGCGCTAGCGACGCCAAATCTGAATCCGCCAGCATGACCATCGCTGCCGGCGGCAGCACGGTCGAGCGAATCTGAAAACGCGCAACGAGCTCAGCAAATACATCTGGCGTAAAGCGGTCCATCATCACCACTGGCGCCCCGGCCCTCAGCCCGAACAGGCAGTTGTACAGGCCCGCGTTCAGCGCCATCGAAACGGGAATCAGATTTGGTGTTGGTGGACCCGAACGCTCCCCCTTGCCACGGAGTGGACCGAGAACGCGATCGAGGAGTTCAAGATACGCAGTGTGAGTGTGGAGTATGGCTTTGGGAGCACCGGTAGTGCCTGAAGTCCAGATAATGAAGGCAACGTCTTCGGGATACACCGTTGCACCGTTCAGTGCTCGAATCCCATCGCTGCCGATGAACGCAGCAGCACCCGTGTCGCTCAAAATAGATTCGACTTCAGGCTCTGGGAGACGCTCGTTGAGGGGCACATAGACCGCTCGACGAGTCCAGATTGCCACCATCGTGCACAGTAGTTCGGGTCCATTGGGAAGCTGGACAGCAACTGCTTGACCAGATTCGATTTCCAATTTCGTCGCGATTTCAGCGACCCGACGGCGCGCTTGGGCAACCGTCATCGAGTCGGTTTCTGAAAACAGCACCAACTGCTCTTCAGGAAAAGGATGCTGCAGAAGAAGGTCTTCGAGTCCCATATCGAATCTCAGACGATCGCAGCAGTGAGCGCGGACGTCATTCGCCGGGAACAGCCCAGTTGGCATCGCGCTTTTCAGCGAATGCTCGTGGGCCTTCTTCCTGATCAGGGTGACCCCACATCGATACAAGATCTACAGAACCAGCACGGCACGCGTCGCTGAGACCAAGTTCAAGAGCTCGCCATAACGCCTTCTTACTTGCCGCCATCGCCGCAGGAGAATTACGGGCAATCTTCTCCGCTAGCTCCTGAGCCACTTCGCGTAACCGCTCGGGAGGATCAACGATCTCGCTGATCATCCCCAACTCATAGGCCCTCTGCGCCGACATCCGCTCATGACGACCAGTCAATGCCATCCGCATCACCGCTTCAAAAGGCATCTTGCGGGTGAGTCCGATGGCTTCGTAGGCAGTCACCTGACCAATCGAGACATGGGGGTCGAGAAACGCGGCGTTGGATGATGCGATCACGATGTCGGCGTCGGCCACAAAATGGAGGCCACCACCGGCGCAGAGGCCATTAACAGCGGTGATGACAGGTTTTGAAACCGAGTTATGCCACGCCGTCAATCGGAGCTCGGCATCACGCGTGCGCCGGGATTGTTCTCGAAGCGCGTCACGGTCTTTCGCTAGCTGAACGACGTCGAGTCCGGTCTGAAACTGTTTCCCGTTTCCGGTGTTCACAATGACGCGAACACTTGAATCTTTTTCCAGCTCGTTCCAGGCCGCTTCAAGTTCGCCAAGCATTGTTGCGTCCATCGCGTTGGCGGAGTCGGGCCGATCGAAAATCAACCAACCGACATGCCCGTGGCGTTCGACTTGTAGCGTTGAAAACATGTCGTCAGCTACGCGGCACGTCGCGCCAAGGCGCTCCGCTCCATGGATCGGGCTCTCGGGGGAGACCTAACACGCGCTCGCCCAGAATGTTCTTGTTGACTTCTGTCGTACCACCTTCGATGGTATTTGCCCGACTGCGGAGCATCCCCTTGACCTCGCGGGGTAGGCCAGCGGCGTACCCTTCAGCACCCTCACGACCTGCCACCTCAGATGCATCCCACGCGAGGGCGGAACTGCCAAGCAGCTCAGTTGCAAGTAACTGGATCCGCTGATTTAACGATCCTTGATGGACTTTGCCGATTGAACTTTCAGGTCCGGGTGCTCGCCCGGCTTTGAGCCCTGCACGAACACGCTGATTCGTCCAACCCCGGATACGTTCCTCGCTGAGAACCTTCATGATTGCCTGTCGTACGAGTGGATTGGTCCAACCGTTCTCATATCCCGCTGTGTCATTCCCCTTCGCCAGCGCAATCAACGACTCAGCTCCCGAACCGCCGATCCGATCCACTCCGCCCGAACCAGAACCAGACACCATCTGTCGTTCTCCGGAAAGAGTTGCGTTTGCCACTTTCCAACCGCCGCCTACTTCGCCGACTCGGTTGAAGTCGGGAACCCGAACTGCGTCGAGAAAGGTCTCGTTGAAATCAATTTCACCGGTGATATGTCGTAGTGCACGAACCTCGACGCCCGGCTGCCGCAGGTCAACCAAGAAATAGGTGATTCCCTGACGCTTTGCTTGATCTGGGTCAGTTCGAGCGAGGAGTACTCCAAAATCGGAAAGGTGAGCCCAGGTGCTCCAGACCTTCTGTCCTGTGAGCAACCAATCATCACCGTCACGATCGGCACGAGTCGCCAAGGAAGCGAGATCTGAACCAGCGCCCGGCTCGCTAAAAAGCTGACACCAAACTTCTTCATTACGCACCATCGGTGGAAGAAAGCGAAGCCGCTGCTCTTCCGTTCCGTATGCAAATAGTGCTGGCGCCGCCAAGTTGAGTCCCAGTGGGTTGAGGCGTCCCAAGTTGTAGGGCGCGAGTTCAGCTTCTACTGCTCGGGCAACCTTCGGGGCGAGGTCAAGGCCTCCATAGGCAACTGGCCACGTTGCAACCGCAAGACCTGATTTCGCAAACACCGGATACCAAGCTTCGTAGTCCGTGAATTTTCGAATTTTACGAATCTCAGAAGCCCCGCCCAACTCGGCTGCAGTGCGCCACTCAATTGGAACGCTTTGTTCGATCCACGTTCGAACCGCCGGAATCGCTTCGTCAATCTCAGCGCCGGGAGTCATGGCGAGTTCGCTGAGGTCGAACGACTCGGAGACCTCGCCTGCTGCCATCTCAGCGACCCTTGTAATCAGGGTTGCGCTTCTCTCTGAATGCAGCGAGTCCCTCTTTGAAGTCTTCACTCCGAGAAGACAGTTCAAGTGAGAATGCTTCAGCTTGCAACTGCGTGTCGAGAGTCGCGACTGAAGATGCATCTAACAACATCTTTGTTAAACCGAGAGCTACGGTCGGCGAAGCAGCCAATGTCGAGGTGAGTTCTGCAACCTTCTCGCCGAGTTCCACTGACGGAACGGAAGAATGGATCATCGACCACTCTGCGGCTTCGGAACCATCAACGACCCTGCCGAGCAAGAGCATCTCTCTCGCCCGGACCTCCCCGACCCGACGAGGTAGCAACCAAGTTGTTGCGCTGTCGGGAGTGAAGCCGCGCCCCAGAAATGGGGCCCAGAATCGTGCCTCGCTCGCGGCGACGGTGAAATCTGCAGCGAGCGCAAGCGACAAACCAATTCCTGCGGCCCAACCGCGCACTTCGCAGATGATCGGAGTTTGCGTTCGCAACATGAGCGAAATGAGACGATTCGCTTGATTTGGCAACCTTCGCTGGATACTTCCGACCCGAGGACGATCTCCTCCGGGTGCATTGCGGGCGACAATGTCGAAACCGGAGCAGAAATCATCGCCGGAACCGCTCAGAACGATAACCCGCACCGACTCATCGCTTCCGGCGGCGACCAATTCGTCAATGAGTCCCGTCACGATGAGGTCGGTCAAAGCGTTTCGCTTTTCTGGCCGATCAATGGTGAGTCGGAGCACACCGGAATGGCGCTCGACGAGCAGGCCTGGAATGTTCGAGTCCCCCTCTTCCATGCCGCTACCCTAGTGCGAGCGCACCAGACCGGACCTTGATTCGGTTCGCAGCGTTTCGCAGAACAGGCTCTTGGTTCTCTCGTCGGCAATGATCGGATCTCACACAGGTCTAAAAGGGAGACAGCGTGAACGATCGGGTCTACACCCACGAGTTCATCGACATCATTGGCTCGAACCGCGCGAACTACATGCACCACATGACGGCGAACTGGTGCCCGATGGCTCGCGATGATCGAGGCCAATTGTGCTTCGGGGTCTGGGGCGCTGTAGGTACAACCACTCGGTGGCCCCGGGTTGTGAACATGTGGGAAGAGGCAGGCCTTAATGGATTGGCTGACGCTCTCGGAAATGAGCTCGGAACGCCATCGCTCCAGGACGCCAAGCTCGCAACGTGGTGGAATGAAGCCGCGAATTTTCGTTCCGGCGGCTTTGATCGTGTACTGATCCCCGCTCCGTGGACTCGCACCGTTGAGGAACTCTGCTCCGATGGCGTGCGCGGCGTCGCCTATGCGCATGACACGTTTCAGCTGCAGCCTGGTGGGGCTGGTGATTTCCTTTCTCGGGTCCGTGATGTCGCTATCGATGCGCACGGGCCATTTGGATGGGAACTCGTCGGTGCTTTCAAGACTTCTCTGCGACGTGATGATGAATGCATCGTCATCTGGGCTATTCCGGAATGGCATCAATGGTCAGACGTAGAGATAGCGCGAGATTCCGATCCTTCCCTCCGCTCATGGCGCGACATCGTTTGGGCTGCCGATGGCTACGATCGCTTCTTGATGTGTGACGCTCCCCTGTCTCCCATGAAGATTGGCCGACAGCCTGAGCGCTCCGACCGCAGCGAGGAATGGAACGAACCACAGTGAGCGCCACTCTCCAACTCACACAGCGAGGCCACCGATGCATCTGAGAGATTCCGAGTCCGATGCGCAGTTCCGTTTTGAAGTACGCGAGTGGCTACACGGGGCCGTCGCGTCGCTACCCGAACACCCTGCAACAGAAGACTGGCCGGGGCGGCGGGCTTTTGACGCTAATTGGCAAGGATTACTTTTCGAGGCAGGCTATGCGGGCATTAATTGGCCCTCTGAGCACGGTGGCCGAGGCGCCACGCCGACAGAACATCTGATCTTCCTCGAGGAATCAGCCGAAGCGAAGGCTCCGGATGTTGGGATTGGCTTCGTTGGGCAGATGCATGCTGGTCCAACGATTATCGCCGAGGGGACCGAAGCGCAGAAGGCACATCACTTACGCGGAATCCTCACCGGCGATCACGCATGGTGTCAAGGATTTTCCGAGCCAGGATCCGGAAGCGACCTAGCCTCACTGCGAACCCGCGCATTTCGCGACGGCGACGATTACGTCGTTAGCGGTCAGAAAATTTGGACATCGCACGCAATGGCCGCTGATTACTGCGAAATGCTTGTACGCACCGATCCGAATGAATTGAAACATAAGGGAATTAGTTGGCTCATCATGCCAATGGATCTTCCCGGAATCGATGTGCGTCCGCTTGTCACTGTTCATGGGTCAACCGAGTTCGCCGAGCTGTTTCTCGACGAAGTTCGGGTTCCGGTCGCAAACCTTGTCGGCGAAGAGAACGACGGATGGCGAGTCGCTAACGTGACCTTGAGTTTCGAACGAGGCACTGGCTTTGTTGGGGAGTTGCTCGACACAACCAGTGTGTTCCGTGATCTCATTGCGCTGGCCCGCTCAACGAAACGTCACGGTTCAACTGTGTGGGATGACGACGGGATCCGCCACGAATTCGGCGTGCTCGGAGCCGATCTCGATGCTCTCTGGGCCTTCACCAAACGGAATGTCTCTCAAGGGGCCCGAGGCGGGATGGTCATGGGCTCCGGATCAGGATTCAAGGTCGCTTTCGCCACCACACAACACCGGCTTGGGGACCTCGCCCTCAGGGTTCTTGACCGTGCATCGCTTTCCCTCGACGACATTGGTGGCAAGCCGACTGGAGAACTCGTACACAGCAAGTTGCATGCTTTTGCGATCTCACTTGGCGGCGGCACAACGCAGATTCAACAGAACATCATCGCCGAGCGCGTCCTCGGCCTTCCACGAGAGCGCTGACATGGACCTCCAACCAACAGATGATCAACTCGCTCTGATCGAAATGGTCACAGGGTTCGCGAGCGATCGATTCCCGATCGACATCGTTCGTTCATTCGGCGAGCCCAATGGTTTCGACCGCGATCGTTGGAAAGAACTCGCGGCCCTGGGAACGTTCGGCCTTGCCCTTCCTGAAACAGAGGGCGGTGTCGGTCTTGACTTCATCGACGCGGTTCTCGTTCATGAGGCCCTGGGCAAAGCTCTACTTCCCGGCCCCCTTCTCGCCGCAACTCTTAGCGCTGGTCTTGTCGATGGAGTGCTCGATGGTTCGGTTCTGCCTGCGATCGTCGACATCCCCCACGATGGCCCAATCATCGTTGAACACTTTCGATCCTCTGATGTTCTTCTCATGGTCGATGACGACGGAGTAAGAGTCGCTCCTTCCGACATCGCCGAAGGCATTGACGTTGTCCGCTCAACGGATCCGACGTCACCAATCTCCATCCTCGAAACTGTTCCGGCAGGCGAACTCATTGGCGGTCCTGAGTTAGCAGTCGCGTGGCGCCAACGTGGGTCCCTTCTCGCTTCAGCACAGCTATCTGGAAATTCCATCGGGAGCACCGAACTCGCCGTCGCCTATGCGAAAGAGCGAGAGCAATTCGGACGCCCGATTGGATCATTTCAGGGTTTGAAGCATCTCCTCGCTGATTCCTGGATCCGAAGCGAGGTGGCTCGTTCATCAGTTTGGGCCGCAGGTGTCATGGTCGATGAACCCGACGTCGGTTCAGTCACCCGAGCCGTAGCTGGAGCTCGCCTCACTTCTAGTCGTGCCGCCACCGAAAACGCAAAGACCTGTCTGCAGGTGCACGGTGGAATGGGCTTCACATGGGAAGTCGATGCACACCTTTTCCTGAAGCGTGCGTGGGTGCTCGAAACTGTTTTCGGGACCTGCGACGAAGCAGCGGAAGACGTTGCGAATCTCTACGCCGGTCTCTGATCAATGAGACCAGGGGTTCACTTTGGAGAGAACCGAAGCGCTCCATCAAGACGAGCTACATGCCCGTTCATGTATCGATTGCTGAGCAGATGCTCCGCAAGTTTTGCGAACTCTTCGGGAGCACCTAGGCGCTTCGGGAATGGAACGGTCGCCTCGAGAGCTTCCTTCATCTCCGCTGGGGCCTGTTCCCACGCGCTCGTGTCCATCACACCCGGAGCAATTGCATTCACACGCACGCCAACCGACGAAAGATCGCGCGCCGCTATGAGAGTCATTCCGATAAGCGCTGACTTCGCTGAGCCATACGCGATTTGGCCGATCTGACCCTCGAAGCCGGCTCCTGAGGTAACGAGAACTGCCGCCCCGCGCTCGCCGTCGGGATCGGCAACATTGCCCGACATCGCCGAAGCCGTGAGTCGAAGAGTATTGAACGATCCCGTGACGTTCAGATCAATCGTGCGTTGGAAGATCGCCATGTCGTGAGGAGCCCCACCCTTGCCAACAAGGCGACCGCCCGCCTCGCCTCCACCCGCACAGGCCACAACCCAACGCAATTCACCGAATCCCTGAGCTGCGTCGATCGCTTCTTCGATATCGCGATCCTCAAGAACGCTTCCACAGACAACAGCGCCGCGCTCTCCAAGTCGCGCTCTGATCTCAACGCACTTCTGCTCGTCGAGATCTAGCACCACAACGGGATGACCCTGCGAGCTGAAGTAGAGCGCTGTCGCTTCGCCCAGTCCAGAAGCGCCACCTGTAATCAGAACTGCACGTGAAGAGTGATCGACTGAGGTCATAGGAATCCTTTGCGAAAAATGGGGTTCAGTTAACCGAGATCCGCCAACGGACCAGGAGGCCGGAGTGAAAAATCTGTAAGTTCAATTGCAGGGTGAAGAAACCCAACTGCGAGAGTTTCAGCGAGAGCGTCGCCTACATCTTCAGGACTCATCATGTTGGCACTGAGATGGCCACCCTTGATCCAATCGTTGAGACACTCTCCGAGGAGATCTCCACCGAAATCTCTGCCGAAATCAGTTCCGACGGTCGCGCCGACACGCACGGTTGTAAACCGGAACTCAGGGTTTTCGACTCTCCATCCGTTGACCAGTTCCTCAAGGGCCGCTTTCGATGCGCCGTAAGGAACCAAACCACGCCGAGGGCGTCCAACTGTCTCTGAAGAGACGAATGCGACGATGGCAT
>WLMU01000045.1 GCA_009700115.1 Actinomycetota bacterium | reverse complement strand
TTGATTACCGCCCCCGTGCAGCACGGGCGTGATGCGGCGTCATTGCGCTCCGATGTTGGCGCTCTGGGGGTGACGATTGATCGTCATCTGCTTGTCGGGCTCGATGCACGCGTTGTCGATGCAGCACTCCCCGAAGGTGTCGAGATGGAAATCGACTACCCGCAGCGGCCGATCCATCCCGATGAACTCTTTCTTCTGAATTCCACTTCGGGTACGACAGGACTCCCGAAGTGCGTGATGCATACTCAGAATCGGTGGTTCTACTTTCACAAACTCGCCGCTGAAGCAGGCGGATTCTCGAACGACGAAGTGTTCTTTGGTGCGCTTCCTGCCCCATTTGGTTTCGGCTTGTGGACGGCCCATTTCACTCCCACGGCGCTTGGTGCTCCGACAGTTGTGATGGATCGGTTTGATGCTGATGAAGCGCTTGATCTGATCGAACGTGAACGAGTGACGGTGCTTTGCTGCGTCAGCACGCAATTCATCATGCTTTTGAACGCTCAAGCAGAACGTCCGCGCGATCTCTCGTCGTTGCGTTCGATGTTCACGGGCGGGGAAGCTGTCCCCTATGAACGTGCTGCAGAGTTTGAGGAAACAACTGGAGCAAAGGTGTTGCAGTTCTACGGATCGAATGAAACAGGTGCCCTGAGCCACACGTCGTATGCCAGTGACCGTGAGACGCGTTTACGGACGGCTGGTCACGTGATCCCGGAAATGAATGTGCGGCTACTTCACCCCGAAACCTTCGCGGATGTGGCGCCCGGCGAGAACGAAGGTCAGCCTGCTTGTAAGGGACCCGCAACCGCACTTGGCTACTGGGGTGATCAGGAGGCCAATGCGAAACTCTTCACCGCTGACGGCTGGATGTTGATGGGTGACATCGTTCGCATCGATGATGACGGCGTGCTTTCGGTAATCGGTCGCACGTCCGATTTCATCATCCGCGGTGGAAAAAACATCAGTGCTCCTGCGGTCGAGGCCGAGTTAGCGACCCACCCGTCTGTTGCCATGGTCGCTGCAGTGGCGTTCCCCGATCCGGTATTTGGTGAACGGGTCTGTGCCTACGTGGAACTGCGTCCGGACACGAGTGTGACTCTTGAGGAACTCGTCGAACACATGCGAGCGCGTTCGGTGTCGCGCGAATGGTGGCCGGAGCACCTCGTGGTTGTTGATGAGCTTCCACGTTCGTCAGGCGGCAAAGTGGCAAAAGGCGATCTCAAAACTGACGCAAAACGTCGATCAGCGCAATTCCATGCAGGCTCAACTGCAGAGTGATTTTCTCCCCGCAAGATTGGGGGCTGACTGAATACGGAATCGAGAATGCCGTTACCAGTTCTCGATGGCCTTGAAGTTCAGCGAATCGAGGAACGCCAAAACGCTAGCGACGGACTTTTCGTCGGCGTCGAGTTGTGGCGGCCGTACGTGTCCACCTGGAAGCCCGAGCGAACGCAGCACGCCCTTCGTCGCTCGAATCCCGCCCAATCGGTACAGCAGCGTTGACAGTTGCGAAATTGCGTCGAACGCGTTTGTGGCCGTTTCGTAGTCATTGGCGTTGGCGCCGGCGATGAGGGCGGCGCAGGTCTGCGGTGCGAGATTTCCTTCGGAGGAAAGGAATCCTGTCGCTCCCAATGCGAGTGCACTGAGTGCCTGCGCCGGACCGCCTACATGTAGTTCGATTCGTTCATCGAGGGCGCTGCGGAGCGCAATTAACGCTGCCAGATCAGGGTGACTGCAATTCACTCCGATGAGATGCGCGTATTTTTGGGAAAGGGTGTGAAGTAGCGACGGGTCGAGTCGATAGCCCACTGACATGTGGGACGAAACGACACAAGGAAGATCTGTACTCGAGAGCACTTCCTCGAGGTACTTTTCGATTTCGGGCGCCGTCGGTCGGTGACCATGACCTGGATCAAGCGAATAAACCTGCGCAGCATCGACGCCAACTTCGGCAGACATTTTGAGGTAGTCGATCATCTGCTGCGCAGTTCGTGGTTCGATTCCCATTGAGCGAACCTGTACTCGACCGCCAATCTGGTCGACGCCGATCTCGAGCACGCGACGGGACTCCTCATTTGAAAGCGTGAACCCTTCGCCGCTTCCGCCGCCACCCAAGTAGACGCCGATTCCTGCATCGGCCATGCGATCGAGATGTGCTCGCAGTGCCGATTCATCGAGGCGACCGTTGGCATCGAATGGTGTGATCGAGATGACAAAAGTGGATGCTGTCATCGGGCTGTCCATCCGCCATCGACCATGACGATAGATCCTGTCATGAACGAACCAGCATCGCTCGCAAGTAAGAGAACAGCACCATCAATTTCGTTCACATTGCCGACTCGAGCCATCGGGGTATTCGAAGTAATAAACGACGAGCCCTTATCGGTGGAGGTCAAGTCATCGGTCATCTCGGTGGCAAACCAACCAGGACAAATCGCGTTGACCCGCACACCTTTTCGAGCCCATTGCAGGGCTGTTTCGCGTGTGAGATTTACGAGACCACCCTTTGCTGCGCTGTAACCCGAATCTTTTGCGGGTGTACCGCCGACTACTCCGAGTATCGAAGCGATATTGATAACAGAACCGGTTTGACGCTCAACCATCGAGACCCCTGTGAGTTTCGTGAGATGCCAAGCTGCAACAAGATTGAGCTCAACCATCGATCGAAAATCTTCGAGCGATTCCTCTTCTATGGAAATTGCATTCACCGCACCAGCGTTATTGACGAGAATGTCGATCGGACCGAGCGCGGCTTCAACGTCGTGGATGAGGGTCACTCTCTCGTCGTCGTTGGTGATGTCGGTGGGGAAAGAGTGGATTGCGCTCGACGTTGCAACGAGTTCTTCAAGGTGGCCGCTGCGTCGGGCGGTGACAGCGACAGTGGCACCAGCGCCGGCGAGCACGAGCGCAATACGACGTCCGAGCCCTGACGAAGCGCCCGTGACCAAAGCGATTCGCCCGCTGAGATCAAAGAGTTGTGTAGGGGTAGTGAGGTTGGAGTCCACGTTGAAGCCCTGTCCGCAGGTGAGTTGGGGGTACGAATTGTTCTCTAGACTGCCTGACGCGGCAGCCCTGGGGAGGATTGTCGAAATCGAGGGGGAGCAGTGTCATCTCAGGATGGATCACCAAGTAGAGGACGCCGCTATCGGCTTATTTCGGCAGATGGTCATTTCAACGAACCCGGCGACCTCTGGACCGGACGAGTTCCTGCTGCGATGCGAGATCGAGCGCCGCGAATGGAACGGTTTGAAGATGGCGATGCATGGGTGATCGAAGGCGTTGACGACCCCATCAATTTTGGGATGAATGCGTGTGCAGGTCTCGACCCTGAAGAGATGAAGGGGTGGATGCGTTTCGAAGATATGCGGCGAGGGGGTTACGACCCTGCAGCACGGATCGAAGAAATGGATCAGGACGGTGTCGATGCCGAGGTGCTGTACCCAACTCCTCGGCTTTCGGCCGCAATCGCTGCGAATCGCGATGCCGACTATCACCACGCGATGGTACGGGCCTACAACGACTGGATCTCGGAATTCGCCGCGTATGCGCCAGAACGCTTCGGCGCGATCATGTGGATTCCGAATCGTGGAGTCGCCGAAGCGCTCGCGGAAATTGAACGGGTGGCCGATCGACCCGGAATCCGCGGGGCGATGATGGTTGCTTGGCCCCATGGTGGGTTATCGCTGAAGCCTGAGGACGACAAAGTTTTCGCTGCATTGGTTGAACGCCGGATGACTCTCAATATCCATGTGGCAATGACACAAACGATGCCTGCATCGCATAAGTCGAAGCTTCCTGGCTATGGACGGTTTTTCGATGCTCCCAATCGGATGATTGCAATGATTTTCGACGGCGTGTTCGACCGCTTCCCCGAACTCGATGTTGTGTTTGCGGAAACCGACTTTGGTTGGGTTCCGTATGTGAAGGAACAGATCGACAATAACTACCTGCGACTTGATCCCGTGAGCCGATTCGGATTGCAGATGCTGCCGAGCGAGTACATCAGTCGCCATTTTCACTTCGGATATATGACCGACACATTCGGCTTGCGCAATCTCGTCGACGTTGGAGTCGAACGAGTGATGTGGTCAAGCGACTACCCACACATCAGCGCTGATTGGCCAAATTCGTGGAAAGTCATCCAGTCATCGATGTCTGGTATCTCGTCAGAAGACCGCCATGCGGTACTGGCCGGAAATGCCATGCGGTTATACGGCTTCGGTCGCTGAAAAGCGAACGGCTAACGAGACGCGTTCGCCGCTGCGCCTGTTGACATCATCGAGAGAGCGGAAGCGGCAATTCCTGCGGCGTCAAGGCCGAGGTCGGCAAGAATTGCGTCGGGCTTGCCGTGGGCGATGTACTGCGAGGGAATGCCGAGAACTCGAACTCGTGGTTCGGTGCCGCCAATCGTGCGCTCGCTCACGAGGTCGGCGAAGGACATTCCGACTCCGCCTTGTCGCAGGCCATCTTCGATCGTGAGCACATATGGATGGCGAGCAGCATCGTCGATCATTGCGGGGTCCAGCGGCTTGACGACGCGAGCATCCCAGACTGAAACAGAAATGCCTTGTGCCTCGAGTTGTTCCGCAGCAGCTTCAGCAGCATCAAGCATTTTGCCAACGCTGATGATGCAGAGTTGGTCGCCAGCGCGAGTGCGGCGGGCATTGAGGCCGTGTCCGACATCTTCCGGCGGCGATTGACGTGCAGTGGTCTTCGCCCACCGGATAGCGACGGGCCCATCGGTGATCTCAAGCGCGTCGTGCAGCATCTGTCCGATTTCTTGGTACGAAGACGGAGCGAATACCGTCATATTCGGAACCTTGGTGAGTAGCACCATGTCGAGAACGCCATGATGACTCGGACCGTCGTCGCCGGTGATACCGGCGCGATCGAGACAGAACACAACTGGTTGATCGTGAAGACCAACATCAAGGTTGACTTGATCAAATGCTCGCGAGAGGAACGTTGAGTAGACCGCGACAACAGGGCGAAGGCCGCCCATCGCCATTCCGGCTGCTGCGGTAACTGCGTGTTGTTCGGCGATACCGACATCGAACATGCGGCCGGGGAATCGTTCGGCGAAAGCGAGGAGGCCCGTTGAGTCGGGCATGGCTGCCGTAATCGCAACAAGCTCTGGCCTCGCTTCGCCCTCTTTCACAAGGGCTTCAGTGAATGCGGCCGTAAAACTCCCGGGCTTTGATTCAGAAGTGTCGTGCAAACGCTTTATGGGGTCGTTCTCGGCGGGGCCGTAGCCACGGCCTTTCTGCGTGAGCACATGAATGACCTGGGGGCCACCGGACATGGCCGCGGCATTGCTGAGAGCTTCTTCAAGAGCTGCGATGTCGTGGCCATCGAAGGGGCCCGAATAACGAACGCCGAGTGTTTCGAAGAATGCGGTGGGTTCGAACGCTTCTCGAATGGCGGCCTTCGTCGCATCGAGTCCGGTTTTCGCGATGTTGCCAACGACGGGAAGATCAGCCAACAGCTTTTCAAGTTTCGCTTGCCGACGCATGTACACCGGGTTGTTTCGAATCTTGACGAGACTGTCGCCCAACTTTGAAACCGTTGGAGCGTACGAGCGGCCGTTGTCGTTGAGAATGATGATGCAGTCGCGCCCTGAATGTCCCAAGTTGTTGAGACCCTCGAACGCCATACCGCCGGTCATTGATCCGTCGCCAATGACTGCAACGATTCGACGGGCGCTGTCTCCTTTGGCGGCTTCGGCAACGGACAAGCCATAGGCCCAGCTGAGAACGGTTGAGGCGTGACTGTTTTCGATCCAGTCGTGTTCTGATTCATTACGCGATGGGTAACCCGACAGACCCTGAGCTTGGCGGAGGTCGGCGAAGCCCTTGGCGCGACCTGTGAGCATCTTGTGGGGGTAGGTCTGGTGGCCGGTATCCCAGAGGATGATGTCCTCGGGTGAGTCGAACACCCGGTGCATGGCGAGCGTGAGCTCAACGACACCGAGATTTGAACCGAGATGTCCGCCATGGGTCGTCACCGAACTAATGATGAGTTCACGCATCTCTGCAGCAAGCACGCTCAGTTGCTCGGGCGTGAGTGCCTTGAGGTCGGCCGGCGACTCAATCGTCTCGATGATCATGGGCGGAGTCCTTGTCGTCGGCGTTTTTGTAACACTGCGACGGGAGACAGAGGAGGGGTCGCCGGGTTCGGCGTCCGTGGGGTCACGCTACCGCCCCCGGGGCGAGTGTCCCTATTCAATGAGCACTGTCTTCGGCCCGAATCTCGAGTCCTCAGACCGCCATCGAGGACCGACGGCCGCCCATAGCGAAGACAGGAGCCCCAGCGAGGCTGGCCACGACATTGATGACATACAGAACGAGGCCGAGCGCAACAGCTTTCTCTGCCGGAACGCCAAGGGGAACAAGAAAGAGGACAAAGGCGCTCTCTCGGACTCCCAAACCGGCGATGCCGATAGGGAGGACTTGGAGGATGAGGACGGCTGGATAAAACGCAAGGAGAGCGGTGAGGCCAAGCCAACTGAAACCTAAGGCGGCCGCAACCATCAGCGCCGTGAGGCACAACGCAATTTGGTAGACGAGGCCAGCAGTAAGGATTGAGAGCGCAGCGATTGGTTGACGACGAAGTTCGGTGATGCTGCGATGGATCGAGTTGACGAATCGGCGCCAGCCTTCGGTCGAAGCGAATCGCCCGCCAAGTCGCGGATGGTTCGCTGCGAGAAGCACAATGATTAGAGCGACAAGCGTGACGAGGGCGACAGCGAGAGCAAGCAATGTTGCGCGACCGAGCTGTCGAAGTCCTGGATTGATCGCCAAGCCAAAAAGCGTGATGAGTGGCAGGACCAACCACCCGGTAAGCCGCTCGAGTGCGACTGATGCAAACGTAGTTTCGGGCTCTCCGTTCATTTTGGAAAGTCGCGAGACTCTTAGGACGTCGCCGCCAATTGTGGTTGGCAGAACATTCGAAACAAATTGTCCGGCGAAATAGAGGGGGACCAACATTCGAAGGCGTTCACGGAGACCGAGCGCGCGCAGAACTGCCTGCCATCGAATTGCTGAAAGGGCAATGCCGAAGAATGTCATTGCCGTCGCAGCCAGCAACCAGAGGATCGTGTCACGGCTCCACGAGGGGATCAGATCCCCCCAGTCAATCTCGGGAAATTTCCACCACAACACTCCGAGCATGAGGAGGCTGACCGCGATTCGGAGAGGGAGGGCCCATCGGTATCGGCGTTCGCGCCCTGTCCCGGCGGTTTCGACGGCGTCGATCAGGCCCTCGACGGAAACCGATGCGATTTCGGCGAGCCTGGGTTCGTCCCCATTGCCCTCGCGAGGACCGAAGTTGGTCGGTCGGTGGGGATCGCTCATCTTGTGAGTCTACGAACGGCCACGGAGTGGCCCGGGACTGTCGCGATCTTGGCTCCACAAAGCACTATCGCCGGTACGATACGTCGCTTAGAGCGACACCATCCCGCAGAACACGCTTGGAGTAAATGCTGATGATCGAACAATCGGTTCTGGAAGTAGTTCTCGGTGTGGCTATGCGCACTGGTGGTGAATTTGCCGAGGTGTTCGCTGAAGATCGTCGTAATGCGTCCGCCGTGCTCGACGATGGCCGCGTAGAGGAACTCACGTCAGGTCGTGACCGTGGTGCCGGTATCAGGGTTGTGGTCGGCGATACGACCGGATTTGCTCACACCGCAGATCTCACCGAAGCGGGCCTCATCGCTGCAGCTGAGGCAGCTGCGGCAGCAGCTCGCGGTGGCGGCGGTGGCACGAATGTCATCGCACTTGACCGTCGGTCCGCTTCGCGTGGTTATGACATCGAGACCTATCCCGGAGATGTTCCAAAAGCGAGCAAAGTTGAACTGCTCGGTCGCGCCAACGATGCTGCGCGCGCAGTTGGTGGAGCCATTTCACAAGTGTCAGTGAGCTATGGCGATAACCGGCGTCATATTTTGGTCGCAAATTCCGACGGGCTGTTCGTCGAAGATGACACCGTTCGCACTTTCTTCGCTGTGAGTTGTGTTGCCACTGGCGATGCAGGGATGCAAACAGGCCGCGAAAGCGTGGGTCACACGATTGGTTTCGAATTGTTTGACATGTACGACGTCGACCAATTGGCCCGTAATGCTGCCGATCGAGCGCTTACGAAATTGGCTGCTCGCCCTGCTCCGAGCGGTCAGATGCCCGTTGTGATTGGTAGCGGTGGCGGTGGGGTGTTGTTTCACGAGGCGTGTGGGCACGGCCTCGAGGCCGATCTCGTTGCCAAAGGCGCGTCAGTCTTCCGAGGGCGGGTTGGGCAACAAGTCGCGTCGAAGGGCGTCACTGTGGTCGACGACGGAACGATGGAACGCGAGTGGGGAAATATCGCAGTCGACGATGAAGGAAATCCTGCGCAACGTAACGTGCTTATCGAAGACGGTGTGCTCACTGACTACATGTGGGATCACCTCCGCGCTCGAAAAGAAGGCCGTCGCAGTTCAGGTAATGGCCGTCGACAGAGTTATCAAAATCTGCCGATGGTTCGAATGACGAACACGTATCTCCTTGCCGGAGAAGAAGATCCGGAAGCGATCATTGCATCCACACCAAAGGGTGTGTATGTGAAGCATCTCGGCGGTGGTCAGGTAAATACCGCTACTGGTGATTTCGTGTTCGGTATGACCGAGGCCTATCTGATCGAAGACGGAAAGATCACCGAGCCTCTGCGCGAAGGCAACCTCATCGGTAATGGTCCCGAGGTTCTGCAGCGCATCGATGCGCTGGGTAATGATTTCGCGATGGGTCCGCCGGGAACCTGCGGCAAAGACGGGCAGGGCGTTCCCGTCGGCGACGGCGTACCGACACTTCGCGTGTCCTCACTCACTATTGGTGGCACCGCCGCATGAGCGAGGATCTTCTGGCGATTGCCGACCGTGTCGTCGCTATGTCCAAGCCCGGGGAACAGATCGAAGCGGTCGTAGTTCGCGGTACAGAGACAGAAATCAGAGTCTTTGAGGGCGATGTCGAATCGCTTTCATCTGCACAGTCACAGGGGGTGGGCATCCGTGTCGTGGTCGACGGTCGTCAAGGATTTGCCTACGCCGGCAGTCTCGATGAATCCGCCATTGCTGAAACCTTGGCCGACGCTCGCGACAATGCGAGCTTCGCAACCTTCGATGAATTCGCAGGTCTCGCCGAACCCGATGGTGTCGTAATTCCTGTTCTCGACCTTCATCGCGACGCGATGGTCTCGTTTGCAACGGCCGACAAAATAGCAATGGCAATTGAACTCGAACGAGTTGTGATGGCCGCCGACCCCCGCATTTCGGGAATCGAGTCAGCGGAATACGCCGATTCAATTTCGGAAGCGGCAATTGCTTCAAGCACCGGCATCCGCACGGTCGGCAGTGAAACCAGTTGTTTTTTGGCGACCTATGCCATGGCGACCGAAGGCGATGAAACGCAAACCGGATTCGGCTTTTCGGTCGGCCGCGAGCCATCTGATCTGACTCCATCGGCCGCGGCAATCGAGGCTGCTGAACGAGCGACCCGCATGCTTGGCGCCGTGCAACCTGCCAGCGGTCGACTCACCGTCGTTCTCGATCCATGGGTCACTGCGCAGTTCCTCGGGATTCTTGGCTACACCCTCGATGGTGAATCGGTGCTCAAGGGCCGTTCGTTGTTCGCCGACCGATTGGGCGAGTCCGTTGGTTCGTCACTTTTGACTCTCATCGATGATCCCACTGATGTTCGGTCATTCACTGCCACCGATGCCGACGGTGAAGGCCTCGCCGCTCGCCGCAACGTGCTGATCGAAAACGGTGTCCTGCAGAAATTCGTGCACAACGCCTATTCGGCTCGGCGAGCCGGAACGGTAAGTACCGGAAATGCAGTGCGAGGATTCAAAAGCACACCTTCTGTGGGTTGCTTGTCGGTATCGCTTGTTCCTGGTAGTTCTGATCCGGCCGCGCTTATCGCTGGAATCGACGATGGTGTTTTGGTGCAGGAAGTTTCGGGCCTTCATTCCGGGGTGAATCCCGTGAGCGGCGACTTTTCTACAGGCGCCGAAGGTTTACGCATCCGCAATGGTGAATTGGCAGAACCCGTGAGGGAATTCACTATTGCCTCGACGTTGCAGAAAATGCTTCGCGATGTTCAAGCCGTTGGCAATGATCTTCAGTTCTTGCCGATGAACGCCACTGGCGTGTCGCTCGTCGTTGCCGATCTGACCGTTTCCGGCTCGTGAGTTTCGAACCACCCGATCAGGAATCTGCTGATCTCCTCGCGCTCGCGCTGTCGGTAGCCGAGAAGGCCGATACCGGCGAGCAAGTTGAAGCGTTTGTGGCGCGATCGTCCTATACGACGGTGCGCGCGCATGGCGGTGAAGTGGAATCGTTCACGTCGGCTGCGAGTGCTGGCATTGGTGTGCGCGTTGTCAGCAATCACCGTCAGGGATTCGCCTGGGCCGGAACGCTTGAGGCCGATGCCATCGAAGAAGCGTTGGCCGAGGCCCGAGACAATGCAACGTTTGCTGAGTCCGATGAATGGGTGGGTCTCGCAGAACCCGATGGAATCGCCCCAGTTCCGTTCGATGCATTTGATCCGTCTGTCGGTTCGATGCCCGCATCTCGAAAGATCGATCTCGCCATCGAACTTGAACGGATGGTCCGAGCGGGCGATCGGCGAATCACCGGTGTTCGCGTCGCAACTTTTTCTGATTCCACATCGCGCTTTGCCGTTGCGACAAGCACCGGAATCGCAGGCGCTGGTCGTGGGGCGTGGTGTTCCATGAGCGCATTGGCACTCGCCGAAGAGGGCGATGAGACCTATACCGGGGGAGGTTCAACGGTTGGTTTCCGTCCCGACGACCTCGATCTTGCCGAAGCTGCCGACGATGCCGTGTTACGGGCCACAAGACTCTTCGGAGCAAAGCCAGTTCCGTCGCAGCGCGTGACAATCATTCTTGAACCCCGAATGGCCGCAACGATTGCCAGCCTTCTTGGTTCCACGCTCACCGGTGAACGCGTTCTGAAAGGTCGGTCGCCGTTCGGCGATCGTATGGGTGAGGTCATCGCTTCGCCGAAGCTCACACTCATCGACGATCCAACAGATCATCGTTCGTACGCCGCCGACGTGTTCGATGGTGAAGGGTTGGCCTGTCGCCGAAATCAACTCGTTGTCGACGGAGTGCTTCAGGGGTTTCTCTATGACAGCGCTTCGGGTCGTCGCGCTGGGCAACCAAGCACTGGTTCAGCGGTCCGGGGCGTTTCGTCGACCCCGTCTGTTGGCTGTCAAGCATTGGCAGTAGCCCCCGGTGCCGGTTCATTCGATTCGCTACTCGCGGACATCGACACAGGCGTGTACTTGCAATCGATGACAGGACTGCATTCGGGCGTGAATCTCGTAAGCGGTGATATTTCTGTGGGCATCGAAGGGCTTATGGTCCGTAACGGACAATTGGCAGAGCCGGTTCGCGAAGTCACCATCGCTTCAACATTGCAGCGGATGCTGCTCGACATTGTTGCCATTGGCGATGACGTGGAATGGCTACCCGGTGGAACCGGTTGCCCGACAATCGTGATTGCCGATCTCTCGCTTGGTGGTTCCTGAGGAAAAGGGTTAGATCGTTCCGGCGATCAGCAGAGCGATGCTGGCGGCAGCAACAACGAGACGTTCCCAGCCGAAGACGGCAAGGCTGCGGGTTTGAAGCCACGAGACCATCCACTTCACTGCGAGTGCGGCGAAGATGAACGCGAACACCAATCCGACGAGTGGATTGAACCAGCCATACGCGTCGACGACGGTCGATCCGTTCTTGGCGGTTTCATAGAGGGTGGCGGCGCCGAGGGTCATGAGTCCAAGGAGAAAACTGAATTCCACCGCTGCCGCAAGAGTCGTACCAACGGCAAGCGCAGCAAGAATCGTCACAAGACTTCGACTCGTACCTGGCCACATAGCGAGTACTTGTGCACAGCCGATGATGAGCGCTTGCTTGGGCCGTATATGGGTGATTGATCTACCTGGTCGGTCGGCCTTGATCTTGGGGGCAAGGAAAAGAATCAGGAGGCCACCGACAATCCACGCACCAACGACGGGACCAACGTTGAGGAGATGACTTTTGATCGGCTTCTCGATGGCAACGCCGATAACCACTGCAGGGATAAATGCAATCACGAGTGAGATGAGAAGATTGCGTCCGTCAGTATCTCGGCCAAACAGGCCTCGGATTATTGATTCGATGCGCCTTCGGTACAGCACAAGTACCGCAAGAATTGCACCGAACTGAATAGCGATTGCATAACTATCGGCTGCATCTTTTGTTGCATCGGTATCGCCGATACCGAGAATCCGCTGGGTAACCACGAGATGTCCAGTGGAACTGATGGGGAGGTATTCAGTAACTCCCTCAACTGCGCCGAGAACCATGGCTTTCCATGTGCTCATTTGGTTCTTGGCTGCGGATTGCTCTTCGGGTGTCAATTGTGTTGATGCAGCAAGTTCGGTGGTCGCAGCATTTGCTTTTGGCGTGCCGATGAAAGTGTGAAAGACGCCAATAGCGAGAAGCGAAATGAGCAATGACCCTATGAGAAGACGTACGCGTCGCTTTGGTAGGAACGCCGTGAAGTGAGACACCCTTCGACGTTACCCCGCTAGAAGCGAATGGTAAGTGAAGTGTTAGTTCGTAAGCGCGACGATCACGCTGGTGCTCAGAAGGGCCCGAGCGACGCTTGAAGCGTCT
Organism: Actinomycetota bacterium; assembly: GCA_009700115.1. Classification (GTDB taxonomy): domain Bacteria; phylum Actinomycetota; class Acidimicrobiia; order Acidimicrobiales; family Acidimicrobilacustridaceae; genus Acidimicrobilacustris. The sequence goes on along the minus strand of WLMU01000045.1, from coordinate 2,402 downwards.
CGTGGATCGACCCCGACCATGAGGGACTTTTCGTTGACAGCGACAACAACGGCACGGTCAGCGACTCGGGCAGCAGGTCCGTTTCCTCGTGCTGCAGTCGATGCGATTTCGGAGGGTGCAAAGAGTGTGACGTAGTTACCGACGCTCAGGACGGGTGTGCTCGCATCACGCGGAATCGCAAATGCGACCGAATTGTCGCCAAGGAGAGCTGCTGGGCCGGAGATGCCTCCGCCCGCGAGACGGCGTTCAATCACTATTTCGTCACGTGCGATTGAACGGATGACAGTCCGCCCGACTGGAGAGTCGGCCAGATCGCCGGGAAGCATGATTGTCGGGCGTAACGCAAAATGAATGTCGTCAGTGGTGATGATGTGCCCTGGTTCAAGATCGTTCGCGGCGACAGAAACGGTTTTTCGGTCACCCCACGCGGAGGAATCACGCTCGGCCGTGTGCACGATTGCGATTGTCCACCATAGGGATGCGAGTGCAATGCAGGTCGTGATGAACCATCGCGTGCGGGTGCGTTGAAGCGCACGGCGAAATGTTTCCCATGGCGGATTTTCGATTCGGGAACGACGCACTTCGACTCCACGGACGACGAGACCGGTGGGGGAATGCGTGAACGCTAGAGAGTGTGTTGTCGGAAAGGAAGGTCCGAGTGACTCTCTCGGTTACGAAGCGCTGGGCGTCGAGCTGGACCCGGAGTCTGAAGAACTCGAACTAGTGCTCGTGGAGCTGGAACTCGAATCTGAGCTCTTTGTTGAGTCGGAGCCAGTCGATGGTGTGGTGGAACTCGGAGATGGCGGCGGGGTTGATGACCCTGATGATCCTCTGGCGTCGTTCTTGTAGAAACCGCTGCCTTTAAAAGCGATGCCAACCGATCCGAACTTCTTCTTCAACGCTCCGCCACATGAAGGGCATTCAGTAAGAGCATCATCGGTGAATGCCTGCTGGGCCTCGAAAGCGTGGCCGCAGTCTTTGCATTGGTAGTCATAAGTAGGCATGAGGAGTCTCCGGCAGGGCCGAGGAGGGGGAGGGGCCAGTCGCTAGCACTCGCTGGTTGCGACTGCCAGCATAGCGAGCCAGCCGATCGGGCCTACAGGCGGGATTGTGGCCTTCGCATCGAGGACGGCTGCTGGTGCTTCTACGATGGCGCCCACGTCTCTGCAGGTTCCGGTCGGACGAGGAGTTGTCGTGTCCCGAGTTACAAAAGCTGTTATCCCCGCCGCCGGTCTCGGTACCCGTTTTCTTCCCGCGACCAAAGCGCAGCCAAAGGAAATGCTGCCTGTTGTCGACAAGCCGGCCATTCAATACGTGGTCGAGGAAGCCGTTCGCGCTGGGATCGATGACATCTTGATCATTTCTGGGCGCGGGAAGCGCTCGCTCGAGGATCATTTCGATCGAAATGTCGAACTTGAACATTTCCTTGAAGAACGAGGGAAAGACGAAGCGCTCGCTGAAGTACGCAGCATTGCGGAATTAGCCGAGGTCCATTTCGTTCGTCAGGGCGAACCGCTTGGGCTTGGTCATGCCGTCTCGATAGCTCGCAAGCATGTAGGGGACAACCCATTCGTCGTGATGCTCGGTGACGACATCATGGATGAACGGTCGACAGTTCTTACCGACATGATGGCTGTTCACGACGAACGCGATGCCGCAGTAATCGCCGTTTCGGAAGTGTCGTCTGATCAAATTTCAAATTATGGATCAATCGATCCTGAAATTATTTCGGATCATCTCGTGCGTCTGCGCGGAATCGTAGAGAAGCCCTCGCAAAATACAGCTCCGTCCAACCTTGCGGTGATGGGTCGTTACGTGTTTACGCCTGAGATTTTTGATGCACTCGATCGCGTTTCGCCAGGTGTCGGGGGAGAGATTCAGTTGACCGACGGAATAGCGCTGCTCCTTGCCGATCATGATGTTTTTGGATGGGTATTCAGTCACGGACGTTTTGATATTGGCAATAAGCAGGATTACCTGCGAGCAACTGTGGAACTTGCGATCGATCGAGAAGATCTCGGTCCTGAATTCCGAGCCTTCCTCATCGATCTGGTCGATAAGCGACTTCGGTGATTACGTTCGACGAAGCCCGAGCGTTCGTGCTTGCCGGGTGTACACGAAATGCAACCGAGTTCGTTGGCCTAGATCAAGCGCTCGGGTCAGTTACAGCGCAGGAAGTCGTCGCGGCAGAGCAAGTGCCGCCATTCGCAAACACTGCGGTTGATGGTTACGCGGTTCTTGCCGCAGACACCGTGTCGGTACCCACGACGTTGCGAGTAACGGGCACCGTGCGTGCGGGAATGTCGGGAACGGATTCGCCAGTTGAACCTGGTTGTGCGGTGCGAATCATGACCGGTGCTCCGGTTCCTCCAGGTGCCGATGCAATCGTGATGGTGGAGGAC
>WLMU01000044.1 GCA_009700115.1 Actinomycetota bacterium | reverse complement strand
TGGGCGGCGAGGAGTGCTTTGTTGGCAGTGACAACAGGCTTTCCGGCAGCGAGCGCAGCGAGAACCAGGCCGCGAGCGGGTTCAATCCCACCCATCACTTCAACGATGATGTCGATTGACGGATCAGAAACCACAGAAAGCGCGTCGTCGGTGAACGCGTCCGCCCCAACAACTGCTGATCGCTTCTGTGAAAGATCCCGCACCGCGATGCGAGAAACCTTTAAAGACAGACCGGTACGCGAGTTAATCGTTGCGCTCTGACGCTCGAGGAGCGCGAGAAGAGACGTTCCGACCGTCCCACAACCGAGAACTCCGATACTCACAACCGATTCATCCACGGCTGAGAGGCTACCGGCGCCCGCCGGTGGACTTCGACGGAGTTTCTGATCAGCCCGCGATCACGCTCACAATGGTGACGACGGCGGTAGCAGCGAGCAACAAGGTCACGAGAGAGCGGAATCGCACCGGATCGATATGACCCCGAATCCGGTGACCAAGGAAGAACCCCAGCACCAGAGTTGGGCCTGCGACCAAGAGCGACCAGGCAACATCGATCGTGAAATGGCCAGTTGCAGCGAAGAGAACAAGCGAGAGCAGGCCGATGGAAACAAACACCGAGGAGATCGTGGCGCGGAACACTTGCGGCGAGAAGTGCCGAGCGTGAAGGGCCATCACAAGTGGAGGTCCGTTTGTTGACAAGGACGTACTCAGTACCCCCGCCACAAACCCAGCAGCGAGATCGATCGGCGTACTGGCTTGTTCCAGTTTGAAACCGCGAAGGTTCACGATCAAGAAAACAACAATGACGACGGCCAAACCAATCTTGAGCTGTTGCGACGACGCCACGACCAGAACCACAAGCCCGAACGGCGCACCGACGAATGCAGCGAGAGTGAGTCGCTTCATCGCCGAATGGTCGCCGTGATGGCGTTCGGTCCACGCCTGGCCCCCGCTTGTGAACGTTCCCAATGTGGCGGCAATCACCACGGCAGTTTCCGTGGGAACCGCCATCGACATGAGCGGAACAGCCAGAAGAGCGAACCCGAAACCTGTAACGGTCTGAATCAACGATGAAAACAACACCGCAAAACCGATAAGGACGAACTCGGAGGTCGACAACGCGGCCTCAGTCGACGTCGAGGAGAAGCAGATCGTCGAGTGTTTCTCGTCGAACAACAAGACGAGCATTGCCGTCAGACACAAAGACAACCGCGGGACGCGTGACCTTGTTGTAGTTCGACCCCATCGAATGCCCGTAAGCACCCGTAACCGGTGTGGCGAGGATGTCACCGACAGCTAGATCGGGAGGAACAAGCGCGTCGCGTACGAGGATGTCGCCAGATTCACAATGCTTTCCGACAACTGTCACGACACGATCGCGATCGGCTGCGACTTCACGCGGCAGAAACGCCTCGTAGCCACTTCCATAAAGCACTGGGCGAGGGTTATCGCTCATGCCACCGTCGACCGATACATAGGTGCGAATATCCGGGATCTCTTTGATGGTGCCCACCGAATACAGGGTGATCGCAGCTTGGGCAACGAGTGCTCGGCCTGGTTCGGCGGTGACGTGCGCCGCGATGCCAGCGGCCGCGCATGCTGCCCGCACAACCTCGCCCCATTCGGTAATGGATGCAGATTCCTCACCGGCAACATAAGCAACGCCCAATCCCCCGCCCACAGAGAACTCGGGCAATCGGTGCTTCTGCACAAATGGAGCCATGACCTCAATCGCCATCTCGAAGAACTCGGCGTCAAAGACCTGTGAACCAATGTGAGCGTGAAGTCCAACAAGATCGATCGCTGGGGAAGCGGTTGCGCGAAGTACCGCAGCATCGGCTTGGCCGCTGGCCAAGCCAAAGCCGAACTTCGAATCGTCTTGTCCGGTGCGAACGAACTCATGCGTATGGGCTTCAACACCGGGTGTGACTCGAATCAATGCTCGAGGGACCGGAAGTCCTTCAGCTACAAGCGCTTCGATGCGATCGATCTCATCGAAAGAGTCGATGATGATCCGTCCGATACCTTCAGACATCGCGGTTCGAAGTTCTGCGGTGCTCTTGTTGTTGCCATGCAGGACTAAGCGGTCGGCTGGTACGCCGGCCGCGCGAGCAACGTGGTACTCCCCACCAGTCGAGACGTCGAGGTTGCAGCCTTCCTCGGCAGCAAGTCGAGCCATCGCCGTGCACAGAAACGCCTTCGTTGCGAAGTTCACGCCAACGCCGAATGCGGCGACCGCTTCGCGGCAACGAGCTCGAAGATGCGCTTCGTCGTAAACAAACAGTGGCGTTCCGAATTGTTCGGCAAGTTCCAACGTGTCGCAACCACCGATGATGAGTTGACCCCTGTCGCCAATCGTGGCGGTGTCAGGCAACAGTGAAAACGGAAGCGAGTTCATCAGTGCCTCACATCTGGTCCGGTGCGCTAACGCCTAGAAGATCAAGACCAATGGCGAGGCCTACCGCTGCGGCTTCCACGAGATGCAACCGCGCCTGCGTAAGTTCGCCCGAGACGCCATCGCCCATGACATAACAGTCGTGGTAAAACCCGTGCACGGCCCCAGCAAGTTCACGCACCCAGGTTGCAATGCGATGTGGAGCGCGATCAACAGCAGCCGTGGACACCGTGTCGGGAAGTTCGGAGAGCACACGGAGAACTTCAAGTTCACGCTCATGGACGAGTAACGAAAAGTCCACCTGTGCGCTCGGCAGAGTGGCGACGCTTCGTTCCACCGCAACGCGGAAGATTGATTGGATACGGGCATACGCCATTTGGACGTAATAAACAGGATTATCCATGGCACGACTCTTGACCACGTCGTAGTCAAACGTCTGCGTGGAATCGATCGACTGAAGCAGATAGGTGAGACGAGCAGCATCGGCTCCGACCTCGTCAAGGACTTCTGAGAGCTCGACGATGTCGCCCGCCCTCTTCGAGAAACGAACCGGTTCGCCACCCTTCAGCAAGTTGACTAACTGGATGATTGCGCATTCGAGTTCTGCCGGGTCGTGCCCAAGCGATTGCATTGCGGCCTTCATGCGCGGCACATACCCGTGGTGATCTGCACCCCAGACATCGATAAGAAGGTCGTAGCCACGAGCGAACTTGTCGCGGTGATAGGCGATATCGGGAAGTAGGTAGGTGAACTCGCCATCGCTTTTGATGAGCACGCGGTCTTTGTCATCGCCGTAATCAGTGGAACGGAGCCATACGGCGCCGCCTTCTTCGTAGACCACTCCGCGTTCGCGTAAGTCGGCCAACGTGACGTCGATTGCCCCGGAGGCGACCATTGACTTTTCGCTAAACCAATTGTCGAACTCAACATTCATGCGGCTGAGCGTCAAGCGATGATCAGCAACAGCGCGTTCTTCGCCCCATTCAAAGACATCGGCATCGGCGGGCAATTCCGCAGCCCAATCGACGATGTACTCCCCTTGGTAGCCACCTTCAGGAAGTGGTGTTCCGTCGCGGCGCGCAATGAGCGACGCAACGAATAGCTGCATCTGCGTTCCGCGATCGTTGAGGTAGTTCTCGCGATCGACGTCGTAGCCGCAGCGTTGAAGGATGCGAGCAAGCGAATCTCCGTAGGCAGCGCCGCGCCCGTGGCCCGCATGGAGCGGTCCCGTGGGATTAGCGCTGACGAACTCGAGCAAAACCTTGATGCCCGTTCCGACCGAGGACGTGGCGTACTTCTCGATGCCCGCGTTCTCGACATCGACGAGCACGTCGTGAAGCCAGGAATCTGCCAAACGAAAGTTCACGAACCCAGGGCCTGCGATTTCAACTGACGTGACGTGAGCAGGAAGATCGGCATTGAGAATCTCGGCCATACGGCCCGCTAATTCACGCGGATTCCATCCGGCGGCCTTGGCGGTCGCCAAGGCAATATTCGACGACCAGTCACCGTGTTCGCGGCGGGCAGGACGTTCAAGGTGGACCGATTCAGGGATCGGTTGAATCTCGAGCGTCGACAATGCCGATCGCAGGGCGGCGGCGAGGGTGTCGCGAATCACTGAGGGGGTCTCCCCGGGCGGGCGGTCGGGCGATGTGGAACCGTCGAACCCTACCCCCGCGACCCCGTCGACCCCGCGCCCAGTTTCGTCAGTCGCACCAACAGTCATCACCTTCTCGGCGATCACCAGTAATGCCACGTTGACCTCTGCGCCCTACGATCAAGGGCCAATGGCCATCCCCCCGACCTCCGATCTGCCCGACACGATGCTCGTTCGCGGCGGCCAGCCCGTTAGTGGCGAGATCCATGTCCGCGGGTCAAAGAACGCTTTACCGAAGGCAATGGTCGCTGCACTGCTCACTGTTGAGCCGTGTCGCCTCACCAATATCGCAGCGATCACCGATATCGGAGTCGTCGACGAGCTCATCAGCATCGCCGGCGGAACTGTTGTCCACGAAAATGACACCGTCGTCATTACCGCACACGAGTTCCGTGCACTCGGCGAAGACGACGTCATGCGCCTTCACGCAGCAAGCCGAATTCCTGTTCTCACCACCGCCGTCTCACTTCATCGAACCGGCCATGCAGTCGTCGCCGCTCCTGGCGGTTGTTCTATCGGACCACGGCCGGTCGACTTTCACCTCAATGTCTTGCGCTCATTCGGAGCGCGGGACACTCATCACGAAGACATCATCGAACTTCACGCCGACCACATGCGTGGTGCTCGCATTGCACTTCCCTTCCCCAGCGTTGGCGCTACCGAACAGTTCCTGTTCGCCTCAGTGCTGGCTGAAGGCGACTCGGAATTGTCGAATGCTGCAATCGAACCCGAAATCCTCGACCTCATCGCCGTTCTTCAAAAGATGGGTGCCATCATTTCGGTCGAACCCAATCGAACGATTCGTGTTACTGGCGTTTCCGAACTCGGTGGGTTTGAACACCGCGTCATCGGTGACCGCCTCGAAGCGGCATCTTGGGCTTCGCTCGCGCTCGCAACCGGCGGAACCATCACTGTCCACGGCGTTCAGCAACAGCTTTTTTCAACCTTCTTGAATATGTACCGAAGGGCCGGCGGCGATTTCACCATCGATGCCGACGGCGACACCCTCACGTTCCACCGTGCTCGCCGCATGCTCCGGCCTTTGGCCCTTGAAACCGATGTTCATCCCGGATTCATGACCGACTGGCAATCGCCGTTCGTCACAGCACTCACTCAGGCTGACGGCGTAAGCGTTGTGCATGAGACGGTCTACGAAGACCGACTCGGCTACACCGACGCATTGCGCAGCTTGGGTGCACAGATCCAAGTTTTCACTGAATGTCTCGGCCCAACACGTTGTCGATTTGGCGCTGCCAACCACCGACATTCCGCTGTTGTTGTTGGTCCCACCAAGTTGCACGGCGCCGAACTCGTAGTCCCCGACCTTCGTGCTGGATTTTCTTACGTCATCGCTGCTGCTGCCGCTGAGGGCGAAAGTCTGATTCACGGCGTCGATCTTCTTGATCGCGGCTACGCCGATTTCCGCACGAAACTTACTGCGGTGGGCGTCGAACACCGATAAAGGCAGACATCAATCACGGCAGTCCTAAGGGAACGAGCTAATTCACATGGCATCTCCAGGAACTCCCCTCCACGGCGAACCTCGCTGGCCAGCGGCAATCGCCCTTGTCGCTGCGTTTGCGTTGTACCTCTTCCTGCCATCGACACTGATTATCGGTCCCCGGTGGTTACTTCCAGCCCTGGAAGCACTTTTGGTGATCCCCCTTGTGATCACCAATCCCGACCGACGTGATTCTGAAGCCACCATTTTGCGCGTTGTTTCGATTCTGCTCATTGCCGTCATTTCAGTGGCCAACATCAGCGCGCTTGGGCTCTTAGTCCATGACCTCTTGAGCAACACCAACATCGATGGCAAACCGCTGATCTATTCAGCGATTGCACTGTGGTTTAACAATGTCATCGTCTTCGCTCTTTGGTACTGGGAACTCGATGGCGGCGGCCCTGCCGTCCGCTACAACGTCCCGGTGCAGTCTCACGACTTCATCTTCCCCCAACAAGCGGCACCCGATGTCTTCACCGATACGTGGTCGCCGACATTTTTCGATTACCTCTACACAAGTTTTACGAACTCGACTGCATTTAGCCCCACTGACACAATGCCCCTCACCCGTCGGACAAAGGCACTGATGATGTTGCAATCGGGTTCAGCCCTCGTGACGATCGTTCTCGTCGCAGCACGGGCTATCAACGTCTTGCAGTGAACCGAATGTGGCTGGCGGGGGCTCGGCTAGGGTCATACGGCTATCCAGCCCTCGTAGCTCAGGGGATAGAGCATCGCCCTCCGGAGGCGTGTGCGGGCGTTCGAATCGCCCCGAGGGCGCTCTAGTTCGATTCTGATGTTGATCGCTGTTCATCGGGACTGGCCTGGGCCACTTGACCTTGCTCGAGGAAATTCGACGCGATTTGAGCCGTGAGAACGGCCAATGAGACAAGTCCAAGCACGAGCAATGCCACTGCTGTGAGTCGACCACCGAGCGTGACCGGCGTGTAATCGCCATAACCAACTGTGGTCACCGTTACAACCGACCACCACAGCGCGTTTCCGAGCGTCGTGATATTCGCACCAGGTGCTCGCGACTCGAATTCCCAAACAACTACTGCTGCATTCAACATCAAGATCAAGGCCACAGTCATGAACAACGCGAGGTTTCCTCGACTGAAAAGCTTCCGAAGAAGGCGCATGCTCGCGAAAATTCGCACTGGCGGAATGATCACCGCGACCATTAGGTCTGGGCGCGAAATCGCGTACCTCAATCCGCGTCCCGAAAGTCTCGAGCGGATGATGAGATCGACGAGATAGACCACCGAAATCGCGAGTCGGCACACTAACCAGATCGGAATGAGATCGATCTGTTTCTGCCCAGTGAAAATCGCGAGCACCAGCCAGATCGTTGAGAGGGCCAACAAATCGAGCCATGACTGAGTTCTGGCTACGTAAGCATCGAATTCGGGCGGGAACGAAGTCGATTTTCCCTCGTTCACGATTGTCTTAGCGTTCGCAGCACTGTTGGAGGTTGTCGACATGGACATCAGTCCATCATCGACCTCACGCAAAACCGCGCATGATCACGCGACCATGACGAACGATGGTCAGAGCCGCTTGCCGAGAAGCCCGGGATTTTCCGATAACCAACGACGGAGGTCCGCCTTTCTGACCTTGCCGGAGGCTGTCGCCGGTAATTCATCGACCACAACAACGTGTCGGGGGACTTTGAATCCGGCCAGCGATTGCCGCACATGGGCGACTAGGGCAACAGGATCGAGTTTGACCCCAGGCACCGTCACAACAACAGCACAGACATTTTCACCCCATGTCGCATCGGGCATGCCTACAACAGCGACTCGAGCGACATCTTGATAGTCGAGTACTGACGCTTCGACCTCAAGCGAGGAAACATTTTCGCCACCGGTGATGATGATGTCCTTCTTCCGATCAACGACATAGAGCAATCCATCCGCCATTCGACCGATATCGCCCGTGTACAGCCACCCGTCACACAGTGCTGCTGATGTAGCTGCCTCATCATCGAGATACCCCAGCATCACCTGCTCCGCGCGAATCGTGATTTCTCCGAGCTGACCGTCAGCCACGGCAATCCCGTCATCGTCGACCAGTCGAACCTCGACCCCATCAACGGGAACACCAGCAGCCTCGAGCAGACTCACGTCGCCTTCAAGCCCACGTCGATGCGCTGCAGCATTCAAGAAAACCGCATTGCCCGAAAGTTCTGTCATGCCGTAGCCCTGGCCAAAATCGACGCTCAACAACGAATCTGCTTTTCGCAACAACGACGCTGGCATCGGGGCTGCGCCATAAGCGATCGACGTAAGAGAACGCAGTTGCGCAATACGTTCAGGTTCAACATCAAGAAGATCAACGAGTGACGCGAGCATGGTTGCGGCAAGCGATGTCGACGTCACTTGTTCACGCGCCACGATTTCGCAGAAATCTGCTGCCGCAAACCCAGGCATGAGAACAACTGGCCGGCAGTGAGCATGACGATGGATCACGTTGTAGCCAGCCACATGACAGAGCGGGAAGGGAAACACATAGACATCGCCGATTCCAACTGGACGAGCTGCCGTGCTCGCCGCAACCGATGCCAGCAGACCCTTGTGGGACAACAACGCTCCCTTCGGTGCCGCAGTGGTTCCGCTCGTGAAGAGCAACCACGCCGGCGACTCGGGATCGATGCGGTGCTCGACACCCACGTTCCCGGCACCATCGACCAGAGCAGACCAGGCTGCCCAGTTGAACAGTGGCAGTTCGACACCCACGTCACGAAGTCGCTCAATATCGTCTGAACTGCCGACAACAATTCCCGCTCCCGATCGTTCGATCATGGACGAGAGCTCCTGTGCATGAAGACGATGATTTAAAAAGACGAGCAGTCGACCACTTGCTGGCACTGCGTAATACAGCTCGATCCAGGTGCGATGGTTCGGACCGATGACAGCGACAGGCACCGTCGCGTCAAGAAGACCGTCGACCACATCGATAGTCGCCGAAATGCGCTGATTGAGTTCAGCAAATGTGATCGTCCCGATGTCATCGATCAAGGCAACCGCGTCGGGCTGTTGATCCGCCGCGTGTTGCACGACCCCGGCGAGTGTTCCGGCACTACCGGTCACTTGCAGACGACGCCTTCAGGGGCCTTGCCTGCTTGAACCCCCACCAATTCAGTGACTTCACCCGGTTTCACCGTGGTGACAGGTCCCGTTGTGCTCGAGGTTGAGGAACCAGGAGCACCTGTGGTTGTTGTTGTCGAACTTGTCGGCACTGGTTCAGCGAGAACGCCGGTGAACGATGAACCGAGAATAAGCACGACCGGAGCCGAGCTTTTGAGAGTCTTATCGGCCTGGATCTCAGCGATTCCTCCGAGTTGACGTCGAAGCAGATCAGCCTGTTTCTCGAAGCCAGGCAAATACTTAATCGAGGTAGTCGTCTGAGATTTCGCGATATCGCCACCAGAGGTCGCCGTGAACCCAAGTTGCTTCAACCGAGCAGCGACTTCGACAGCCCGACCCTTCGTTCCTGTTGCATTCGTAACACTCACCACCACCGATTTCGGCATGACGGTCCCGGCAGGAACGCCGCGGAAGATATTCAGAACATCTTCTCCGGCTGCAGTATCGAGGCGAAGAATGCTGGCACCGCCATTTGTCATGTCTATATAAACCGGCAGTGCGTGAGTGACAATCTGATCGCCCGAGAATCCTTTGAATGATTTTCCAAGCGAGACCAAGTCTCCGATACTCAGCTTTGAATCGAGACTCAGATTGTCTGCGGTCGATGACACCAAACTATTCACGGCCTTGAGATCCATCGATCCAAACTTCGCCTGGGCTCGATCAAGCATCGTCCGCATGAAGATGGTTTGGCGCGAGATCCGACCTAGATCGGCGCTTGGATCCTCAATCCATTTTTTAGTTTTTGGATCGAGGTATTCGAGGTGACGCGAACGGGCATAGGCGAGCGCAGCATCGCCATCAATCGTCTGACAACCAGTGCCAAACATGTAGAAGCCCGAGTTTTTGTCCCGAACTTGATTCTCGAAATAAAGCGGAATTCCTCCGACTGCTTCAGTGATCCCCTTGAAACTCTTGAAGTTGATTTCGACATAGTGATTAATGTCGATATCGAAATCAGCCTTGATTGTATTGATCAATCGTTGAGCACCATCAGCGCTGTCTTTTCCCTGAGCAAACGCAGTGTTGATGCGTTCTTCGCTACCAGATGGCTGAATTGGAACCCACAAATCACGCGGGAACGACATGAGATCAACGGTCTTGTTCTTCGAATCGACTCTGACGATCATGATCGTGTCAGAACGCTGACCAGCTTCTTGCGCGCCTGGCGCATTGAGAAACGCTGAAGAATTGACATCTGATTTCGACACCACAGCGCGGCTGTCGGATCCGACAATCAGGAAGTTCTGCACCCCTCCCGACGAGGATGCCAGCGCCAAGGAATCTCGATGGATCTGGTTGTAGCGATACCAGCCGTAACCCGCGACCGCTGCAACGCTGACGGCAATAAGCACGACAACGCCGATACCCACCTTCAGCACCGTCCTACCCCGCTTAGGTGGCTTGGCATGACGAAAATTTGGAGCCGACCCAGAGGCAGCCGAGCCCGGCGCTGCTGGCGTCTTCGATGAGCCAAGCACTCGGCGATCAGGAGAGGTGGAAGAGCGCCCTGGAGGACTACCGGGATCCCACGGGGGCACCGATCCTCCCGACGTGGGGGGTACATCAGACATGACCCAATCAGGGTAGTCGGGGCGCTTTCCGGCCCCCCGTCACCCCCTTCAAATCAGGCTGTGACCTTGGGCTCCTTGGGAAGACCCAACACTCGTTCCCCCACGATATTGCGCTGAATTTGAGAGGTCCCACCCCAAATGGTCTCGGACCGACTGAAGAAAAACGACGACTGAAGTGCATTCGCCGGGTACTGCGGATTTACCGCCCGACGACCATAACCAGGCACCGATTCTTCAGAACCAGAATCGCCGAGAAGTAGCTGCGCTTGTGGGCCAAGAACATCCATCGCGAGTGCCATCACCTGCTGGTGATACTCACTCCAGAAAATCTTGTTCGTCGCGCCGAGAGCAGCGACGCCGAAGTCTTTGCGATTCTGAACAACTGCCGTAAGCGAGCGGAGCCCGTTGATTCGCATGATCTGAACTTTCGACCAAGCAAGCGCAATGCGCTGACGGATCAGCGGGTCGTTGATCGATCCATTTTGCTTCGCAACCGCGATGATGTGATTCAACTCCGTCTCGAAACGTCGGTAACCAGTCGTGGCTGATGTCCCGCGTTCAAAACCGAGCGTGGTCATCGCAACCGACCAACCATTGTTCAGGCCACCAACAACGTTTTCCTTCGGGCAGCGCGCGTCGGTGAAAAACACTTCAGCGAATTCCGCTGAACCATCGACCTGCTTGATGGGCCGAACTTCGACACCGGGCTGATCCATGGGGCAAAGCAAATACGAGATGCCTTTGTGCTTCGGTGCATCAGCATCGGTGCGGCAGAGGATGAAGACGTAGTCGGCGATGAATCCTTGAGTGGTCCAGATTTTTTGACCGTTGATGACCCATTCATCGCCATCAAGCACGGCTTTTGTACCGAGGTTGGCAAGATCAGAACCCGCATCGGGCTCACTGAAGCCCTGACACCACGCGATAGTTCCGGAAAGAATCTTGGGAAGGAATTCCTGTTTCTGCTCTTCGGTTCCCCATTGAAGAATGGTTGGGCCAACAAGCGTGTCGCCAAAGAAATCGGCGCGCATCGGAGCCCCAGCATTTGCGAACTCTTCGGCGACAACAACCGCCTGCATCGTCGTGAGACCTTTGCCGCCGTATTCCTTTGGCCATGACGCGCAAATCCAGCCGCCGCCATAGAGCTTGCTCGTCCATTGCTCAAGAAAAAGCGCTCGATCATCGGCGCTCATCTCGAAACCGGGTTCGAACCATCCCTTGGGAAGGTTCTCTTCAAGCCACCCGCGAACTTCGCTGCGGTAGGCCTCTGCGTCTGCCGGATAGTTGAGGTCCATAGGCGACAGTCTTCCGACGCCAGCCCGCGTCGTCCAATCGTTTCGCTCGAGGTCATCAATCCTTCCCCTGAGGGGTAGATTCGGCCTCTATGAGCACCACGGAAACACCTGCCAAGGCCGAGCGTTGGACGTTCCAGTGGAAGGAACTCTTTGACGAGGTCATCACCTCGGGCTTGTGCACCGGCTGTGCCGGCTGCGTCATTGCTTGCCCGCACGACGTCATTGGCTACAACCACGAAGCAGGCGGCTACAAGCCATTCCATATCGAAGACGAACTTGGACCAACCGATTGTGGGCATGGTCAAAAGGGCTGCACGAGTTGCACGCGAGCATGCCCCCGGTTTCGTTCTTGGGAACCGGAAGCCAATGAGCACCTCTTCGGCCGAGATCGGACCGACGATGAAGTTGCCGGCATTTACTCCGACATTCTTCTCACTCGCGCTTCCGATGACATGGTCCATCGCATGGGCCAGGACGGCGGCTTAGTTTCTGCGTTACTCATCTGGGCTCTCGACAACGACTACATCGACGGTGCGCTCACGTCGTATCTCGAAGGCGGCGATGCCGCGACCTGGAAAGCAATACCCGGGGTTGCCACCAATCGCGAAGAAGTTCTCGCTGGCGCAGGTAGTCGTTACACATACTCCGCCAACACCCTTGCGATTGACGAAGCAATAGAACGCGGCCTCAGCCGTCTCGCCCTTGTCGGTATGAGCTGCCAGTCATCAATTGCCCCTGTGATGTGGAACCGGAAAATCGGAAAAATATCCAAGCCGATTGTGTTCAACATTGGACTCCTCTGTTCGAAGACATTCGACGACGCGATCTTCGAAGAACTTTTCGAAGCGAAGTACCGCATCCCGAAGGCCGAGATCACCAAGATGAACATCAAGGGCGTCTTCCAAATCTGGACCCGCGATGGCAGCTACCACGAGGTCAATCTCAAGGAATGTCACGACTGGACACGTGAAGGCTGCACGCACTGCCCCGATTTCGCTGCCGAACATGCCGACATTTCAACCGGCGGCATTGGCAAGGACAACGACTGGACACTCACCATCGTTCGAACCGAGTTAGGACGCGAAATCATGCAACGGATGATCGCCGACGGTTCGATCGAAGCTCGACCTGGCGACGATGATCCCGGCGCAATCGCACTGATGCGCAAACTCGCTGAGAAAAGTCGCGCTCGTTGGCCGCAGTGGGCCGAGCCAGTTGTTCGCCTCGGACTTCCAGAGAAGAAGAAGCCAGCAGCGAAGTAACGCTACGAGCGCTCAGCCTGCAGTTGTCGTTGTCGTTGAAAGAGCTGTCGCAGTTCCTGATGAGGAATTGCTCATGCACGCTTTCACGGCATTCGTAATGCTTTCGGGCACAGCTGCCCACGCGGCCTCGGGATCGGTCTTCAACTTCGAGTTGAGATCGGTGAAGTTGGTGCCGGTGTAACCAGGCTGCGCAGCGGACTTATTGATCGGCATCTGCTTTACGAACACGTCGTACTGGCACTGGCACTGGTCTTGGCTCGATGCATCGATTCCGGACTTAATGGTGTTGCCAGTCTGAGCGATGGTGCTGTTGGTGCTGTCGTAATAGCGATTGGTGCACAGCTCAAGAAAGTTCTGCTGCGTAAGCGTGTTGTATTCCTTCGGCGTGTTGTCTTGGTTGCAGCCACTGAGGCCGATCATGCACACCAGGGCAAGAGCCACAACACCTGCGCCTACTCGTCGTCCCAACATTGTGCTGACCATCCTCATGAACTTGATGCCGCATCGACCGGGGGGCGGCGGCAGGCGGTCGCAACCGTAGCCGGTGACCTCATCGTTCCCGACATCAACAATCCAAACCCGCCCGACCGGTCCGGTGACCAGAGTCGCTCGGTAGGCTCTGACTCCCATGGCCCGCACGAAATCTGCCCCCGCTCCGACGCTCGTCCTCTTGGTCCGACACGGGCAAACGCCCACGACCGGATCCACCCTTCCAGGACGCGCTCGAGGACTTCACCTCGCCGACACCGGGGTCGCCCAAGCCGAGGTGGCAGCGAGCCGGATCAGCAAACTGACAAAGGTTGCCGCGATCTACGCCTCGCCCCTCGAACGCACTCGCGAAACTGCCAAGCCAATCGCCCGCGAACGAAAACTCAAAGTGCAGATCGATCGCGGTCTGCTCGAATGCGATTTCGGCGACTGGACCGGCAAAAAACTCGATGCACTTCGCAAGTTGCCCGAGTGGAACACCGTGCAGCGCTATCCAAGCGGCTTCCGGTTCCCAAATGGCGAATCATTTGCCGAGATGCAAACACGAATGGTCGGAGCACTCGACGCGCTCGTAGCGAAACATCCGGGCCAGACCATCGTGGCGGTTTCGCATGCTGACCCGATCAAGGCAGCCGTCGCACAAGCGCTCGGCACTCACCTTGATCTCTTCCAGCGAATCGTTGTTTCACCATGTTCGATCTCCGCCATTCTCTATTCAGCCTCTGGTCCTGCAGTCCTTAGCGTGAACTCAACTGGTGACGACCTTTCGAAACTCGGACTGTCATGAGTGAATCTTGGGAATTCACCGAACCCGACAGCATTGTTCCGGGTGTCTTTGGTGAACCGGGACGCCGAACGTTCTTCATTCAGGTTCGAGATGCTGGTCGAATCGTTTCGTTCAAGATGGAAAAGCAACAAGTCGCTGCCCTCTGTGAATACCTCGAAGGAATTCTCACCGACCTTCCTGCAATCCATCCCGGTCAATTCATCGCCCCCCTCTCGGCGGTGAGCCCGGAAGAGATGCAATGGATCGTTGGAGGGCTCGCCGTCGCTTACGAGGAAGATGACGACCGGCTCATGATCGTCGCCGAAGAAATGCCCGACATCGACGATGAAGATGACTTCGCCGAAGATTTCGATTTTGATCCGGCAACTGCTCGCATCCGAATTACTCGCGCGCAGGTTGCGGCATTTATCGCCGTTGGCAATGACATTGTTCGAGCCGGTCGCCCCGCCTGCCGGCTGTGCGGTCGACCGATGGATCCGGGTGGCCACCCATGTCCTCGTCTGAACTAACCAGCGATGATCTCAACAAAATCGTTGCGGGCGGCGAGATCGAACTCATCGGAAAAATGCCGTGGAGTTCGAACGCAACGTTCCTCGCCGAAGCGACATTGGGCGAACGCTCCACACGCGTGATCTATAAACCCCATATCGGCGAACGACCTTTGTGGGATTTCCCTGACGGGCTTTGGAAACGTGAGGTTGCTGCTTACGAACTCAGCAACGCGCTCGGCTGGGATGTTGTTCCCTTTACGATTGCCCGCGATGACGCACCCCACGGCATTGGTTCTGTACAGCGATTCATCGATGCCGACTTCGAGCAGCACTACTTCACCATGCTTGAAGACGAATCAACCCATGATCAATTGCAACGCATGGCCGCGTTCGATTTCGTGTGCAACAACACCGACCGTAAAGGCGGCCATTGTTTGATCGATTCCGAGGGCCATATTTGGGGAATCGATAACGGCCTGTCGTTTCACGCTGAATTCAAACTGCGAACCGTCATTTGGGATTTCGGCGGAGA
>WLMU01000043.1 GCA_009700115.1 Actinomycetota bacterium | reverse complement strand
ATGATGGCGGAACGTAACGTCAGTTTCGATAGCGCAGCAGCATCGATTGAAACGCCGAGGCCGGGTCCGGTCGGAACAGTGATCGTTCCACCACCACTTGGTCCTGAAAGTTCAAATGGCGCACACACATCCTCGGTGAAGAAACGACCAGTAGCGGCGATGTCGCCGGTAAGCGAAGCGCCGGGATGAGCGGCGAGTGCGATATTCGCGGCTCGACCGATTCCGCAATCGAGCATTCCGCCTACCCATGCATCAATGCCGATGCCGGCGCAGTGATCAAGGACCGACGCGGCCTCGATCCAACTTCCATAACGGGGGGCTTTGACGCACACCACCGAACACGCGCCCATATCAAGTGCTTCGCGGGTCACCGTTGCCGATGTGAGCGATTCATCCAGACAGATACGTGTCGAAATACGACGAGCTAGTTCGGCATGGTTCAAGAGATCGTCGGCGGCGAGTGGTTGTTCGATGTAGGCGAGATCAAAATCATCGAGTTCCGCAAGCGTTTTCGCGTCATCAAGTGTGTAAGCCCCGTTGGCGTCGACGCTTAGTTCGATGTGAACGCCGACAGCATCTCTTGCGGCTCGCACGAACTCACTATCTCGACCGGGGGCGATCTTGATCTTGATGCGCCCGTATCCCTCGGTAACTCGCGTCGAAACCTCGGTAGCCAGATCTTCGGGGGTGGCCAGTAATCCGATCGCAATGCCTGCCGGCACAATCGCTGCCGGGCCTGTGGGGTGGGGTGCGAACATGTGAGCAAGTGAGGTTTCTGACTGGCGGCCCTGCGCGTCGAGCAGCGCTAACTCGATCGATGCTTTCGCCATCGGATGACCGATTACGTCGGCCAAGAGCGCACCGAGATCACTGGCAGCCACGGTTCCATTCGCGGCGAGGAGTCGGGGCACGAGAAGTTCTTGCAGCGCGAGGTAGGCCCCGTCGACGAACTCTTCGCTATAGGTCGGCTCGGGGAGAGCGGCGCATTCCCCCCAGCCTTCGTTGTTGTTCCCGAGAATGCGAACAAGCACTGCTGTGCGGGAACTGACGGTGCCATGTGCTGCGACAAACGGAGCGACCATTGGTAAAGCGATCACTCGCAGTTCAACGGCCTCGACGTGCATGGGCCGAGCCTAGAACCCGGCTCGATTGTGGGCCTCGGCGGTAGCCTTAGGTCATGTTCTTTGGCTCACGAACCCCTGAGATGGTCGACCCCGCTGCTGCGCTACCCGGACGCGATCAGACCATGCCCGTTTCACCGAAGCATCTTGTGCTCGGCACAACGATGACCCCGCCATTTCCCGATAATTGTGAGCAACTCGTTGTTGGTATGGGGTGCTTCTGGGGGGCAGAGCGAAAGTTCTGGCAACTCCCAGGGGTCTTCACAACAGCAGTCGGCTACGCCGGGGGCTTCAGTCCAAATCCGTCCTATGAGGAAGTGTGTTCCGGGCTCACTGGGCACACCGAAGTCGTGCTTGTCGCATGGGACAACACGCTGACCGATCTCGATGCAGTGCTTCGTTGCTTCTGGGAAAACCACGATCCGACCCAAGGCCACCGCCAAGGCAACGACATCGGGACCCAATATCGCTCAGCGATCTATTGCTCTGACCAAACGCAGCTCGATGCCGCAAAGGCGAGCGCGGTTCGCTTTGGCGAGATGCTCGCTGCTGCGCATTTCGACGCGGTCACAACCGAGATTGCCTTGGCTGGTCCGTTCTTCTATGCCGAGGACTATCACCAGCAATATCTGGCCAAAAATCCCAACGGCTACTGCGGAATTGGTGGCACTGGCGTGAGCTGTTCGATCGGGATCAGCGGCGTTTAAGACCTGGGCAATCTGGAATTGGGCCCAAATCGGGTGAGTGCCGCCTGTGGATCTCTTGTGGATAACGTGTTGAACTGTTGGCGCGATCCCATGGGGCCCTTGGGGCGTGTCGAAAGTCACGCAAAAAGAGGCCCGAGGGTCGTTGCAGTTTGATGACAAACGCCGCAAACCTTTGGGTGCTTTGTTGCAGTTCCATGACGAACGGGTTCGCCCGGTCGGCGTCTCCGTGATGGTCGCGGAGCTCATGGAGGTGCACGAAAGGAGCACCAGATGTCTGAAGTGCGTTCGTCGTCAATCGGTACTGTTCGTCTCCCTCATGGGGCGGTTGCCACGCTTGCCTTTGTCGCCGTCATGATGGTTTCCGTGGTCACCGTGGTCACCAGCGCCACGAGCGCCAAGGGTGAAGAGCCCTCCGCTCCGACCACCACCGTTGAGCAGCCCGACATGTACACGGCTATGGCCGATATTGCTGCTGCGATCGCAGCGATTCCGGCTCCGCCTCCCCCCACGACAGTGGCCCCGCGCCAGGTGCAGACCCGACCGGCCGTTGTGGTTGATCCGTCTGACCCCGGAGTCTGGGACGCCCTCGCTCACTGTGAGACCCGTGGCAATTGGGCCACCGACTCGGTTCCCGGCTTTGCTGGTGGCCTTGGCTTTGCCAATGGCACGTGGGCTTCGAACGGTGGCACTGAGTTCGCCGACTCCGCCGCCGACGCCACTCGTGAACAGCAGATCGAAATTGCTCAGCGGGTACTCGAAGGTTCGGGCTGGGGAGCATGGCCAGGCTGTTCATCACTCCTCGGACTGCGTTAATCCAGCGAGGGTCGCCGCTCGTCTGCGGAAACGTGGCGACCCTCCGCTAGATTGCCGATCCTTACCAACGAACTTCCGAGGAAGGGAACCTTCATGGCTTTCGAGCTTCCTGCTCTGCCGTACGCCCAAGATGCGCTCGCACCGACAATCAGTGCCGAGACCATGGAATACCACTACGGCAAGCACCATCAGACCTACGTCGACAACTTGAACAAGGCCGTCGCCGGCACCGCCGATGAGAACGCTTCGCTTGAAGACATCATCATGAAGGCTGAAGGACCGCTGTTTAACAATGCAGCTCAGGTCTGGAATCACACCTTCTTCTGGAACTCCCTGTCACCGAATGGTGGCGGCCAGCCGACCGGCGCAATCGCCGATCGCATTGCTGCCGACTTCGGTGGCTACGACGCTTTCCGTGCGCAGATCACCGAGGCCGGACTTACGCAGTTTGGTTCCGGTTGGGCGTGGCTCGTCGAAAAGGACGGCAAGCTCGCCATCATGAAGACTCCTAACGCCGACCTTCCCATGAAGCATGGCGCCAAGGCACTCTTCACGATCGACGTGTGGGAACACGCGTATTACATCGATTACCGCAATGCACGGGCCAAGTTCATCGAAGTTGTCCTCGACAACCTCATCAACTGGGACTTCGTGAACGCCAACCTGGCGTCCTGAACCCTGCGCAGTGCTGAATTCTTGAACGGGACCCCTGAGGGGGTCCCGTTTCGCGTACCGTCATAGTCCGTGATCAGGTCATCGCTCCTCGCCGCCACCGACCCAGCCGCACTTCAGAATGCGTGTGGTGACAACACGGGGTGGCTTTGTGAGCATGTCTTCGATTGGACGGGCTCGAAACGCTGGGCTCGGGCCGCAGAGTGGTTTGTTGCCAAGCCATTAACAATTCTTGTGATCATCATCGGGGCGGCGCTCGTGGCGATGATTGTGCGCTGGATGATTTCTCGATCGATGAATCGTTTGATGGTGACTGGATCGCCCACGAAACGCGGCGGTAAGGGTTACTTGCGTCGACGCACGTCCGAAGCGATTCTCGCTTCGGGCGATAGCTCACAGCGGACCGAGGCGCGGCTCGAGACGCTTACCGCGGTCTTCCGTTCGATCGGCACTGCGCTCGTGTGGTTCGTCGCATTGTTTTTTATTCTCGAGGTGTTGGGTATCAGTCTTGGTCCACTCTTAGCGACAGCCGGAATCGTGGGCGTTGCTCTCGGCTTTGGTACGCAAACGATGGTGCGCGATTTCATCAGTGGATTCTTCATTGTCGCTGAAGATCAATTCGGCGTTGGCGACACGATCGATGTTGGTGGTGGCGCGAAGGGAATCGTCGAGCGCATCACGTTGCGAGCCACTCATATTCGTGACCCCGAGGGAACGATGTGGCACGTTGCCAACGGACAGATCGTCAAGGTGGCAAACAAGAGCCAAGAGTGGGCGAGGGCGCTTATCGATGTCGTGCTTCCCTACGACGCAGACATCAATGCGGTAAGCGACGTGATGCAAGAAGTCGCTGACGCTATCCAGGCGGATGCCGTATGGTCAGGCCAGATCATGGAGCGTGCCGAGATCTGGGGCATCCAAGAGTTCGACTCCGACGGCGTCCATGTGCGGATGGTGATTAAGACCGAACCCGCCGCGCAGTTTGGCGTGCTGCGCGAACTACGCGCACGCCTGAAAGAAACGTTCGATGAGCGCGGAATCTCGTTTGCCTACGCCGGCGCTCCGACCCAGGTTGTCCTTACTGAGCAAGCCCCACCAAAGTCGCCGCCACCATCTGCGGCAGCGAAAGCGAATATGCCTCCGTCAGACGGCGTCGGGATCGGCGGCGAGCGTCACATTGACGCTGGCTTCGGTGCCGACGGTGACGCTGACTGACGTTGCGTTTGCGGCTTCGCGAACGTCATCGAGCACCGATTGAAATGCTTCGGTTCGTGGAGCGGTGTCGGCAACATCAATGGCATCGACGGCCCATTTGAGCGATCGCTTTGCTTCAGTCTTGGCGCGACGCGCCGCGCTCAGGACTTCTGCACCCATTGCATAGGCAAGTGGGTTGCCGTCGGCGGCAGCGTCACGAAGTTCTGACGCGTCGGGCCACGGAGCGCGGTGCACGGAGCCGCTTTGCCACCATGACCAGACTTCTTCAGTGACATAGGGAAGGAAGGGGGCGAACAGTCGCAGAAGTGTTGACAATGCGAGTTGTAGAGCAGCTTGGCCTGAACGAGCAGCGTCGTCGCCACGGCTTCCATATGCTCGGGTCTTGACCAGCTCGAGATACTGATCGCAGAACTGCCAGAAGAATGCTTCAGTGCGTTCAAGTGAACGGGCGTAGTCATAACCATCGAATGCCGTCGTGGCATCGTCGACGAGTGCAGCAAGATCGGCGAGCATCGCTCGGTCGAGTGGTTCGGTAATTGCTGATGGATGGTGGATCTGAGCCACTCCATCTTCAGAACCAAGACCGAGGGCGAAACGACTGGCATTGAGCAACTTGATGCCGAGACGACGACCGATCTTCATCTGTCCTTCGTCGAACGCGGTGTCGGTGCCAGGACGTGCGCTTGCTGCCCAATAGCGAACGGCATCGGAGCCGTATTGCTCGAGCAGGTGAAGAGGAGTGACGACGTTGCCCTTCGACTTCGACATCTTCTTGCGATCGGGGTCGAGCACCCATCCCGAAATGCTGGCGTTTCGCCACGGAATTGAGTTGTGCTCGAGATGTGAACGAACGGTTGTTGAGAACAACCACGTGCGGATGATTTCGTGCGCTTGTGGGCGCATGTCCATTGGGAAGGTGCGAGCGAACAGGTCATCGTCTTCGCCCCAACCGGTGGCGATCTGGGGAGTGAGCGAAGAGGTTGCCCACGTGTCCATGACATCGGGATCGCCGGTGAAGCCACCAGGAACATCGCGTTGTTCCTCGGTGTAACCAGCGGGCGTATCGGTGGCCGGATCGATCGGAAGCGCCGATTCATCAGCAGTAATGGGTTGATCGTGAAGAGGTGAACCATCGGCGTCAAGCGGATACCAAATGGGGAACGACACGCCGAAGAAACGCTGACGGCTAACGAGCCAGTCGCCGTTCAGTCCGTTCACCCAGTTCTCATAGCGAACGCGCATATGCGGCGGATGCCAGTGAAGTTCCTTGCCGCGTTCAAGTAGTGCTTCGCGAAGTGGAAGATCACGACCACCGTTGCGCAAGTACCACTGACGGCTGGTGAGAATTTCAAGCGGGCGATCGCCCTTTTCGAAGAATTTCACCGGGTGCGTAATCGGCTTGGGTTCTCCGTCGAGCTGACCGTTGTCACGCAACAGATCGACGATGCGCACCTGTGCCTGCTTGATGGTCTTGCCCGCGAGTTCGGAATAGGCAGCAACGGCGGCGTCGCCTGCCGTCGTGATCCATTCAGGAGCTTCGGACTGGATGCGGCCATCGACGCTGATGATCGAGCGAGTTTCAAGTTGCAGTTCGCGCCACCAGATGACATCGGTGAGATCACCGAACGTACAAACCATGGCAATACCCGAACCCTTTTCAGGATCGGCTAACACATGCGCCTTGATTTCAACTTCGACACCAAACAACGGCGTACGCACGGTTGAACCGAACAGCGGCTTGTAGCGCTCATCATCGGGGTGAGCGACGAGGGCTACGCAGGCGCCAAGAAGTTCGGGGCGCGTGGTTTCGATGTAAATCGGTTCGCCATTGCCTGTGCGAACAAATGGCAGACGGTGATATGCGCCGGGCATTTCGCGATCTTCAAGTTCGGCCTGTGCAACTGCGCAGCGAAAGTCGACATCCCACAGGACGGGAGCTTCGGCTTGATAGGCCTCGTCGCGCGCAAGATTGCGAAGGAATGCTCGTTGAGCAACGCGACGACAGCGATCGTCGATCGTGGCGTAGGTGAGTGACCAGTCGACTGAAAGCCCGAGCGTGCGGAACAGTTCCTCAAAGGCCTTTTCGTCTTCTGCCGTGAGGGTCGTGCACAGTTCGATGAAATTGCGACGACTGATTTGCGCCGGGAGTTTCTTCTGCTCATCCTTCGGGCGGTCGGCCATCGGGATGGGCGTGGCGAAGTTCGAGTCGTAGGGAAGCGATGGGTCGCACTGCACCCCGTAGTAGTTCTGCACACGGCGTTCGGTGGGCAGACCGTTGTCGTCCCAACCCATTGGGTAGAACACGGACTTGCCGCGCATGCGCTGATAGCGAGCGATTGTGTCGGTATGGGTGTAACTGAAGACGTGGCCGACATGGAGTGAGCCACTGACAGTTGGTGGCGGCGTGTCGATCGAGTACACGCCATCTCGGGTGGCGGTTCGATCGAAGGAATAGGTGCCGTCGGCATCCCAGGTCGCGCCCCAGCGGGCTTCGAGGCCCTCGAGGTCGGGCTTTTGGGGGACGGTCCAACTGTTTCGCGGAGTGGGGGTGGCCGATGTCATGACCCGATCACGCTAGTTCGCCCCACCCCTGCGACTCACGTGCAGACTCGCAGGAGGGGGCGGGGGGACAGGTAGCGTTGCCAGTCGTGTTGCATCTCTTCGATACCGCTCAGGGCAAGGTTGTGCCCTTCGAACCCCGTGAACCGGGGAAGGTCTCGATGTACGTCTGCGGACCAACGGTCTACGGCCCGCCCCATTTGGGTCACGGCCGTTTCTCGCTCGTGTTCGATGTGCTGCGCAGGTATCTCACCTGGACTGGGCTCGAGGTCAACTACGTCTCGAATATCACCGACATCGACGACAAGATCATCAACCGAGCCAACGACGAAGGGCGCGACTGGTCCGACATCGCACAGAAGTGCGAACAGGTGTGGTGGAAGGCCATGGAGGCCATCGGCGTCGAACCTCCCACTTCCGATCCTCATGCCACCGACTACGTCGACCAGATGGTTGAGCTCATCGCTGACCTCATTGCTCGTGATGTCGCTTACGTCTCTGACGATGGGGTGTACTTCACTCCCGCAGCGGTGGCCGATTACGGGTTGCTTGCCCGACAGTCGATCGAATCGCTCCAAGCAGGAGCGCGTGTCGAGGTTGCTGACCACAAACACTCGCCAATCGATTTCGCGTTATGGAAGTTCACCAAGCCAGGGGAACCATCATGGCCATCGCCGTGGGGCGAGGGTCGACCGGGTTGGCATACCGAATGTGTTGTGATGTCACTCGATCTCTTGGGTGATGGTTTTGATCTTCACGGCGGCGGACAAGACCTTGCCTTTCCTCATCACGAAAACGAACGCGCACAGGCGTTGGCTGCTGGCCGAACCTTTGCCCGGCACTGGATGCACAACGGTTTTGTTGAAGTCGGTGGCGAGAAAATGTCGAAGAGCCTCGGCAACTTCACCAACCTTCTAGATCTTGTCGAGTCCACCGATCCGCGGGCCTATCGCCTGTTGGTTCTTCGTTGTCATTACCGAACACCGGTCGAAGTCACTCACGCAACGACCGACGATGCCTCTGCCGCGTTGCGTCGTCTCGATGCGTTCGCTCGACGCGCCGCGAATGCGGGCTTAGATAGTGCACCCGATGGCACGTCGATCGACGCGTTCCGAGTAGCGATGGATAGCGATCTCGATACGCCAGCAGCGGTAGCGCTGTTGTTTGGTCTCGTGGGCCAGGCCAATACCGCGCTCGATGCGGGTGATCTAGCGACTGCTGCGCCGCTCGCTGCGGCAGCATTCGAAATCTGTCGTGCGGTCGGACTTGTGCTCAACAGGGGCGGCGAAGAAGTTCCGACCGAGATTCTCGAACGGGCCAAAGCTCGTGACGATGCTCGAGCAGCAAAAGATTGGGCCGCAGCCGACGCCATTCGCGACGAACTCACTGCAGCCGGTTGGCTTGTCGAAGACACTGCCGACGGCACCCAGGTCCGACCCGCCTGATGGCAGTGAAGACCGAACGGCAACCATTCCCGCGCGGGTTCTGGGTTATTTGGACAACCGTTGCGGTTGACCTGATTGGATTCGGCATCGTTCTGCCGATCCTTCCGCAGTACGCCGAACGATTTGGTGCAGGAGCGGCGGTCATCGGTTTGTTGTCGGCTTCGTTCTCACTTGCGCAATTGATCTTTGCGCCGGTGTGGGGAAAGTTGAGCGACCGCATCGGCCGAAAGCCGATCATCATCATTTCGTTATTTGGCACTGCCATTGGTTCGCTGGTTACCGGTTTCGCTGGAGCGTTGTGGGTGCTCTTTCTCGGTCGAATCATCGATGGCATTTCCGGTGCATCGGTATCGGTCGCGCAAGCCGCAGTCGCTGACATTTCGCCCGCTCGTCAACGTGCTCGATACATGGGCCTCATCGGTGCGGCGTTCGGCGTGGGCTTCGTTGCTGGTCCCACCATTGGAGCACTTGCTGCTCTTGGTGGTCCGAAGGTTCCGTTCTTTGTTGCGGCAGCGATCGCCGCAGTCAACGCATTGATTGCACTCAAACGACTTCCAGAAACGGCACGCGGCGTGAAGGGTCATCCGCTTGCTCGTGCTGATGAGGTGGCGTTGCGCGAAGCCGAGTTCGCTGCGGCGCTTGCCGATGCCGAAAACATCGCTGCCGAACCGGCCCTTGATGGGCCAGGCATTGTCGAACCTGCCCATGGTGCGCTTCATCACGAGAATGCCGATCACACATCGGCCGATCGTCGGGCCGAGATCATTCGCTTGATTGTTGTGGCGTTTGTTGGTGTTGTGGCGTTCAGTGGCTTCGAAGCAACGTTCTCGTTGTTGGCGAACAATCGCTATGGACTCGGATTGTCGGCAACCGCCGCAGTGTTTGCCGGCATTGGTGTCGTACTTGTTGGCGTGCAGGGTGGGCTTGTCGGGCCCGTTACGCATCGTTTGGGCGAAGGCGGAACCCTTCGCTTCGGGTTGATCGCCAACTGCTTCGGCCTTCTGGTGCTCGCGTTCGATCTCGGTTGGGCTGGTCTTGTTGTCGCGCTGCTCCTTCTCACTCTCGGTCAGGGGTTGCTCACGCCAACGCTTTCGTCCGCGGTCGCAGGTCGGGCTGGGGTCGATACGGGCGTATGGCTCGGCTGGCAGCAGTCGGCCGGCGGCGCGGCGCGTGTCATCGGCCCGCTCGCTGCGGGAGCGTTGTTCCAGTGGGCAGGTATGGGTTGGCCCTATGCCGTCGGTGCCGGACTCGCGGCATTGGCATTGACGTTGCTCCCAAAGCGGTCCGAGGCGGCATCAAGGGTTACCGCGGGGTAACTTGGCGGTCGCACGCGTCGTCGCCGGATGAATCCGGTTCCCCCCGAGAGGAACGCCAATGTCCGATTACAGCCTTGACCTCAACGATGATCAGCAAACACTGGTCGATTGGGTTCACACTTTTGCAGCCGATGTGATTCGTCCTGCCGCAGAAGAGTGGGACGAGCGCGAAGAGTTTCCGTGGCCCATCGTTCAAGAAGCAGCGAACATTGGTTTGTACGGCTGGGAGTTCATGGCCGCAAACCTTGCTGACCCAACTGGCCTCTCCATCGTTCTCGCCATTGAAGAACTGTTCTGGGGAGATGCCGGCATTGGTCTTTCCATCTTCGGTTCTGGTCTTGCCGCCGCAGGCATTAGCGGCAACGGCACTCCGGAACAGGTCATGGAATGGGTGCCACAGTGTTACGGCACTGCCGACAAGGTGCAGCTCGGCGCGTTCTGTGTGAGTGAACCCGACGCCGGCTCCGATGTTTCGTCGTTGCGCACACGAGCGGTGTACGACGAGAAGACTGATGAGTGGGTCATCAACGGAACAAAGGCGTGGATCACCAATGGTGGCATCGCCGATGTTCACGTTGTTGTTGCGGCGGTTGATCCGGAACTTAAGGGCCGTGGTCAAGCATCGTTTGTTGTTCCTCCCGGCACCAAGGGTCTGTCGATGGGACAGAAGTACAAGAAGCACGGCATCAAGGCATCGCATACGTCTGAAGTTGTGCTCGACGATGTTCGCGTTCCCGGCCGTTGTTTGCTGGGCGGCAAAGAGAAACTCGACGAGAAACTTGCGCGTGCTCGTGAATCAGGAACCACCGGCCAGAAGCAGCCGGCAATGGCAACGTTTGAAGCCACACGTCCCGCTGTTGGGGCACAGGCGCTCGGTGTTGCTCGGGCGGCCTACGAGTACTCGCTTGAATATGCCAAAGAGCGCCAAGCCTTTGGTCGTCCGATCATCATGAACCAGTCGATTGCATTCAAGCTCGCTGACATGAAGATGGAAATCGATGCCGCTCGTCTTCTCGTGCATCGTGCCGCGTGGATGGCTGCGAATCGCAAGGAATTCAAGGCTGGTGAAGGATCAATGTCGAAGCTCAAGGCCGGCGAAGTTGCCGTGTGGGTGACCGAACAGGCCATTCAAATCCTTGGTGGCTACGGCTACACGCGTGAGTACCCCGTCGAGCGTTGGCACCGCGATGCCAAGATCTTCACGATCTTCGAAGGCACCTCGGAGATTCAGCGCCTGGTAATCAGTCGCAATATCTCTGGTCTTCGTATTCCGTAACTCACTCACCCCGGTTACGCGGTGATGGCACGGGCTTCGTCGCGGAGATCGGCAAGCACAGCATCAACGTCGATCGTTGTGCAGACTCGGTTTTTGACGACAGAGTTTCCGTCGATCCATACATCGACGACATCGGCGCGTGAAGCGGCATACACAATCGTCGAGATTGCGTCATAGACCGGTGTGAGCGACGGCGAGGAGGGATCGAGACGCACGAGGTCGGCCTTCTTGCCGACCTCGATTGAACCCACAGACTGAGCAATTCCCAATGCGGTTGCCGAACCCATGGTGGCCATGCGCAGGATCGTCGACGCTGGAACGGCAGTGGGATCGAGGCGATTGCCCTTGTGAATGAGTGCAGCGACTCGCATAGCGGTGAACATGTCGAGGTCATTCGACGAGGAAGGTCCGTCGGTTCCAAGTCCAACGGTGACTCCTGCCGCCAGTAATTCAGGAACACGGCAGAACCCTGACGCCAACTTCATGTTGGAACTTGGGCAATGAGCGATCGCAGTCGCGGTTTGCGCTATCCGTGTGATCTCGGCGTCGGTGAGCACAACAGCGTGGGCCAGAACCGTGCCGGCGCGAAGAAGTCCGTTGTCGTCGAGAAGTTCAACTGGCGTTCGTCCATAGCGGCCCTGGACGTCGGAAACCTCACCAGTGTTTTCCGAAGCATGGATGTGAAAGCGCGCGCCTCCAGTTGCTGCGAGTTCTCCCGCCGCGGCAAGTTGCATCGGATCCATGGTGTAGGTGCCGTGCGCAAGAATCCACGAGTGCGGCGCGGAACTGCTTGCGTTTGCAATCCGTTGCTCGAATGGAATGTTGTCGGGTCCATCGGAACCGATGAAGAGTGGGCCGGTTTGAAGGCGGAACCCCGCCTTACGTGCTTCGTCGATGCTGGCTTCGGGGTACCAATACATGTCGAGGGCAGCGGTGCAGCCCGAAAGCATTGCTTCAGCAAATGCGGCACGCACGCCAACACGAACATGGCGATCGGACATGATCTTTGCTTCGGCGGGGAAGAGCTTGCCGAGAAAGTCTTGAAGGTCGACATCATCGGCGAAGCCACGGAACGCAGTCATTGCGAGATGCGTGTGGGCATTAATCAAACCGGGCATCACGATTCCGCCCTCAGCATCGATGGCGTGATCGACAGCAGTTGCTGGTGCGCCGCCTGCTGCGAGGACCTCAGTGATGGTGTCGTCGGTAATGACGATCGTTCCGCCATGAAGCACTGAGTCGTTGGCGTCGACGGTGACAATCGTGGCGTTGGTGATGGCAGTGCGGGTCACGGAGTCCTCAAAAGGTTGGGTGCTATTCCTCAGAGTGTGTCAGTCGAACGCGTTGTGTGGTGTGGTCAACGGAAGATCGAGGGAACTCACCAGCCCAGGTCGTCGAGACAAACCTCCTTTCGAAGGCATGGATGTCACGTCCGCAATGGTTCTGCATGTTCCCAACGCGAACTTCTGGCTATTCGTGTTGAATAGCGCCATGTCGTCTTTGTCTCGGATTCAACTCACTGAACACGTCTATGCCGCTGAGCAAGCTCGCGCGGGGACCGGATGGTCAAACTCTGGGCTGGTCTCGTCTGGTAGGGGCCTTGTTGTCGATTCGTTGTACGACGTCCGGTTGACCAAAGAACTGGCAGCTCTCTATGCCGAAGTGTTTCCCGAACAACCCGGCACCTTGGTGAATACGCATCACAACGGCGATCACTGTTGGGGCAATCAGGTATTTGTTGGTGCGGAGATCATCGCTCATCGCGGATGCGCGTCTCGATTCTCGGACTTCACGCCTGAGCGCGCGGAAATGATCCGCACGATGGTCGATCCGCCGGAGTCCATGCGATCAATTCACGAAGAGTGGGCGGACTTTGATTTCTCTGACGTTGTGCTCACGCATCCGACGACGGTGATCGATTCCAATCTCACGATTGATCTTGATGACGTGCGCGTCGACTTGCTCTATGTCGGGCCCGCACACACCGAAGGCGACCTCGTCGTACATGTTCCCGAAGAGGGCGTCGTTCTTATGGGCGACGTTCTGTTTAACAAATGCGCGCCAATCGGTTGGGAAGGATCTACTGACAACTGGATCGCCGCGTTGCGGCTGGTTGAAGCACTCGAACCGCAGTTTGTTGTT
Organism: Actinomycetota bacterium; assembly: GCA_009700115.1. Taxonomy (GTDB): domain Bacteria; phylum Actinomycetota; class Acidimicrobiia; order Acidimicrobiales; family Acidimicrobilacustridaceae; genus Acidimicrobilacustris. The sequence goes on along the minus strand of WLMU01000043.1, from coordinate 1,866 downwards.
CCGGGCCATGGACCAGTGTGCGATCTCGAGGGATTGCGCGACGCCCGCAGGTATTTCGAAGCGGTGCAAAACCATGCGAAGGCATCGTGGACTGCGGGGCAATCGGTTCTCGATTGTTGTTCGGGTATTGACCTTGGACCTTGGGTGACGTGGGATGAGCCGTGGCGCTTGGCGGCCAACGTGCATCGCATCTATCGCGAATGCGAAGGCGCGGCATGGAACACGCCGTTCGACGCGAGTGTGGTCATGGCCGATGTTGAGGACTTGCGCCGCCGCCTCGAAGGCTGATGCTCAACCGGTGAAGTTTGGGATCACTGTTGGATCAGTTGTGGCGGTGTCGGTAGTCACCGGTTCGCATTCGGCGATAGCGACAAGGCTCACCAGATCGATCAACGCACTTGTTGATGTTGCAGTGAAACACAGATCGCAAACGGTTGTTCCTGCGGGAGCGGTAACTCGTTGGGTGAACTGAGTGAGGCCGATTGGGGATCCGGTTGTTGAACCAGTTGCCACTCCCAGTTGCATACCGTTTGGCGAGTCATCAAAGGTGAAACGCCAAGTGAGGTCGCCTTTGGCCCAAAACGAGAACTCGTAGGTTCCTGCGGTTAGTTCGATGTCGCCTTGGGTCATAGTGGCGCTCAGAGCGAGGATCGCGATCTGAGCGTTTGCTGCGATCTGGGGCGCTAGTCCATTGGCAGTAAGTGCCGGAGGAGTTTCGGATATCTGTTGGTACGTGACGACACCAGTTGTGGCCCCCCGCAGACGGAGCACGAGGTGAAGGGTTGACTCTTTCCGGATGTTGTAATCCTGGAGAGTGCGGCCGTCTTCGAGTTGCCTGCCGGCGAAGATCAGTCGTTGCTGATCGGGTGGTATTCCCTCTTTGTCTTGGATTTTCGCTTTCACGTCTTCGATTGCTTCGCTTGGTTCGACTTCAAGCGTGATGGTTTTTCCCGTGAGTGTCTTGACTAAAATCTGCATGAGCTACGAATCCTTGCTTGGGTTCAGCCGGTGAAGTTTGGGATCACTGGCGTTGCTTGGGTAGCGACGGGCTCGCATTCGGCAATGGCGGTCAGGCTGACGAGGTCGATGAGTGCGCTGTTGGAGGTTGCGACAAATGAGAGGTCGCAGGTTGCTGTTCCTGCGGGAATCAAAATCTGTTCGTTGGAGTGAGCGAGGCCGAGAAGTGCGCCGCTTGTCGATCCGGAGAGCGTGCCGGTCGTGTTTCCATCGGCATCGTGAAAGCTGAAACTCCAGGTGAGGTCGCCTTTGGCCCAGTAGGAGAACTCGTAGGCGCCGGGTGAAAGAGCGACGCCCCTCTGCGACATGGTCGCGTTTAGCGCAAGGATCGCGAGCTGCGCATTTGCATCGATCTGAGGAGTTATGACGTCACCATTGAGAATCGGTGGTGCTACTCCGATCTCTTGATACGTGACGATTCCTGCTGACGGTCGCAGGCGCACTACAAGATCAAGAGTTGACTCTTTCTGAATGCCGTAATCAGAGAGCATGAAACCGTCCTCGAGTTCGCTCCCGGCGAAGAACAGCTGTTGTTGGTCGGGCGGAATTGCTTCTTTGTCTTGAAGTATTTGCTTGACGTTTTCAATCGTGGACCATGGCTCAACGTCAATCGTGATCGGCGTTTCTCTGAGAGTTTTGATGAAGATCTGCATCGTTACGGGTTCCTTTGCACGACGGCAGTGACGTGACGGGCTGTTTCGAGTCCGGGAAGTGTTTCTGCGGTCCCGTCGGCGGCGGTGTGAAACGGATGCGGTTCGGGGGTTGGTTCGATGAACGTTGCAAAACCGTTGTGTTCGAGATCATCGAGTAACTCGCGCAACGGGTTGGAGCCATCGGTAAATAACAGTT
>WLMU01000042.1 GCA_009700115.1 Actinomycetota bacterium | reverse complement strand
ACGTTCGCGATCTCGAACCAGAAACACTTTGGAAGCGTGTTTCGGTTGTTCCGCAGCGTCCCTATTTGTTCTCCGGGACTATTCGATCGAACTTGCTGTTCGCCGACCCCGAGGCTTCCGAAGCCGACCTCTGGAAGGCCTTGGAGATTGCGCAGGCCGCTGATTTCGTCAATGCGATGACGGACAAACTCGACTCCCCCATCTCGCAGGGCGGCACAAATGTTTCTGGTGGGCAACGCCAGCGTCTTGCGATTGCCCGCTCACTAGTTCGCAAACCAGGGATCTACGTCTTCGACGATTCGTTCTCGGCGCTTGACCTCGCCACCGATGCCCGCCTTCGTACTGCGTTAGCCCCGGTTACCTCAGACGCCGCGCTCATCATTGTCGCCCAACGCGTGTCCACCATCAAACATGCTGACCAAATCCTTGTGCTCGACAATGGCGAATGTGTCGGGGTTGGCACCCATCACGAGTTGCTTGCCAACTGTCCCACGTACGCGGAAATCGTCGAATCTCAGATGACCGCTGAGGAAGCGGCATGAACGACTCCTCAGATCTGGACCGCAACGGCGCGCCAACCCCGACTCAGGTTGGACCGCGAATGAGCAGCGTCGCGGTGCCAGTTGAGAAACCAAAAGATTTCCGCAACTCCACATTGCGACTGATCTCGTGGACGCGACCGGAACGATTCCGTCTGGCTCTTGTCATTTTCACTGCTGTTCTCAGCGTGTGTATGTCGGTGGTCGGTCCGAAGATTCTCGGCAACGCGACCAACGTCATCATCAGTGGCGTTCAATCGCCTGACGGAATCGACTACGCCTCACTTCATCGAACGTTGCTTCTTGTCGGATCGTTGTATCTCTGTTCGGGCGCTCTCGCCTACACCCAAGGTTTCTTGCTCGCTGGTGTCATCCATCGCACGATGAGACGGCTCCGCTCTGCGGTGGAAGACAAAATCAACCGGCTTCCACTCGGTTACATCGACAAAACACCGCGGGGCGATCTTCTGAGTCGTGTCACCAATGACATCGACAACATCGCTCAGAGCCTCGCTCAGACGCTGAGCATGCTCTTTATCTCGGTCCTCACCATCTTTGGTGTGCTCATCATGATGCTCTCGATTTCACCGCTTCTTTCGCTCGTGGCGGTAGCAACTGTTCCCCTCACGATGTTCACCATCAAGTTCATTGCCGGAAAATCGAAGAAGCGTTTCATTGCGCAGTGGTCACACACCGGATCGTTGAATGCGATTGTTGAAGAAACATTTGCCGGTCACTCTCTTGTCAAAGTGTTTGGTCAGCAACAGGCCACCGAGAATCGCTTCAAAGCAACGAATCAGACGCTTTATGAAGCTTCATTCGGCGCTCAGTTCATTTCCGGAATTATTCAACCGGCGATGATGCTCGTCAGCAACCTCAACTACGTTGCCATTGCGGTTATTGGTGGCTTGCGAGTGGCGTCAGGCAGCTTAAGCATTGGCGACATCCAGGCATTCATTCAGTACTCGCGTCAGTTCACGCAACCAATCAACCAGTTGGCCTCAATGGCCAACATGTTGCAATCGGGCATTGCATCGGCCGAGCGAGTATTCGAATTCATCGATGTCGACGAGCAGTCTGCTGACCCAATCGATGCACAGGTTGTTGAGTCGCCAAAGGGTCGGGTTGCCTTTGAGAACGTGACGTTCTCCTATTCAGCCGACAAGCCACTGATCACCGATCTGTCATTAGTTGCCGAGCCCGGCCAAACCATCGCCATTGTCGGCCCTACCGGAGCCGGCAAGACCACGTTGGTCAACTTGCTCATGCGTTTCTACGAACTCAATAACGGAGCCATCACTCTCGATGGCGTCGACATCGCCTCTATGCGCCGGTCTGATCTGCGTTCAAGCATGGGCATGGTGCTGCAGGACACTTGGCTATTCGGTGGAACCATTCGAGACAACATTGCCTACGGGCGTCTGGGAGCCACTGAGGAAGAAATTCTTGCTGCCGCCAAAGCCACTCATGTCGACCACTTCGTGCGTTCGATGCCCGATGGTTACAACACCGTCCTCGATGACGAAGCCAGCAATCTCAGCGCCGGCGAGAAGCAGTTGCTTACGATCGCTCGTGCGTTCCTGGCCGAGCCGACCATCCTGATTCTCGATGAGGCCACGAGTTCGGTCGATACCCGCACCGAGGTACTTATCCAGCGAGCAATGGCAGCACTGCGATCAAACCGCACCAGTTTCGTAATCGCTCACCGGCTTTCAACGATCCGCGATGCCGACACCATTTTGGTGATGGAAAACGGTCAGATCGTCGAACAGGGCAACCACGAGGAACTGCTCGCCGCCGGTGGCGCGTATTACAACCTTTACAACGCTCAGTTCGTCGCACCGGCTGTCGATATCGACGTCGCCTGAGTCTCAGTTTCCTGATCACGACGCTCCACCCCTAGGGTGAATGTCGTCGGGGGACGAAGGGGAGAGCAATGCCAAGCGAGTCGGAAATGGTGGGCGCGGACTCATCAACAACCGACGCCGCGGGGCCCGCATCGCTGCGCAACAGGGTCTTTGCTGTTGTCATCGCTTTGCAGTTCGTCCTCGTGTTGGTCAACGGCTCCACCACGATGGCCCTACCTGGCATTCGCGACGGACTTGGAGCAACCAATAGCGAGTTGCAGTGGTACGCGTCGATCTTTGCCCTGACCTTCTCGCTTGTACTTGTGCTGTCGGGTCGACTTGGTGATTTGTTTGGCACACGCCGTCTTCTCATGATCGGTTTCGCGGCAATTGTCGCATCGTGGATCCTGAGCGCCGGTTCCCCAAATATCTATTTCTTGTTGCTGGCCAGAGCACTGCAGGGAATCGCTAGTGGCGTCACCGCACCACAACTTTCAGCAATGATCCAGCGAACCTTCACTGGCCATAACCGAACTCGAGCGTTCTCGGTCTTTCTTATGTTTGCTGGCGCTGGCTTCATGCTTGGCCAGCTCAGCGCTGGCGCTCTTACCAATGCCAATCTTTTTGGCGCTGGATGGCGCTGGGCGTACTTGCCGTTTATTCCTCTCGGCATCATCGTTTGGCTCATCGCTGCCAAAGTCCTCCCGGCGACAATGCCGGGGACGGGCGGACAACTCGACATCACCGGCGCCGCCGTTCTCGCGGTCGTTGCCTTCTTCTTGATGTTCCCGCTGATTCAGGGACGCAACGCTGGTTGGCCAGTTTGGATTCTTTTGATGTTGGCCTGTTCATTGCCGCTGTTCTTCGCCTTTCTTCGCTACGAGCGCAACCTCGTACGGCGCGGCGGCGATCCGCTGGTGAACCCAATCCTTTTTGCGATTCGCAGTTTTCGAATTGGCAACATCATTACGTTGCTCGTAGGCCTTCTTTCCGCTGCCGGGCCTATCTATCTGATTCTCACTATTCAGTTGGGATTCGATCGCAACCCGCTGCAAGCGGCCATCCTCACCTGCCCCATGCCCTTTGCGAACATGTTTGGCTCGCTCGCTGCCGCTCCCTTACTGCGTCGCTACGGCCGAGGCGCTGTCGTCATCGGCGCGGCACTCAATGGCCTTGCTGCCGGACTTGTCTTGTACCTCGATCGTGTTGGTGCCGGAGACTTCAAAGCTGTTCACCTTGTGCCCGCAGTTGCCCTGCTCGGTTTCGCGTTGGGAATTTCCATCGCAGTGACAATTGCATTTGTCTTGTCTGAAGTTCCTCATGAGTACGCCGGTGCCGCGTCGGGCGTTCAAGCGACTGGTCTGCAATTAGCTGGCGCTATCGGCATTGCTGTCGTTGGTGTCGCGTATTGGGGTCGTATTGGGGATTCAGACTCCCTCAGTGCCTACATCGACGGCATCAATGCGGTGATGTGGATCTCAATTGGTCTTGCGGTTGTTCAAGCCGGACTCGTCATACTTCTGCCACGACATGAAGCAGGGCCGAACGAAGAGTTTCAGCTCGTCGACCCCGAACTTCTTGTTATGCCCGATTTCCACGGCGACAACGTCTAGGGCTGCACTAGTTCCACAGAAGTGCACGAAGTCCACTTGATCTCACGATTTGATTGTTAATCGCGTTTTCAAGTGACTCCTTGCTGCCAATGATTGTGACGGTCTTACGCGCACGAGTGACAGCCGTGTAAAGCAGTTCACGAGTTGCCAGACGAGAATTCGTAGGTGGAAGGACCACCACAATTTGGTCGAACTCTGAGCCTTGGCTCTTATGAATTGTCATGGCGTGGACGGTTTCGACTGATTCAAGACGCGCTGTTGAAATATCTCGAACCTCGCCTTCGATCACGAACGCCACACGATTTGTGCCGTCGGGCAATCGGATAACAACTCCAAGGTCACCGTTATGGAGCTTGTTGGTTGAATCATTCGTAGTCACAAGTAAGGGCCGACCGATATAGAACCCCGAAAGTCGAGTTCCCTTACCTGCAAGCCAGTCTTCAAATTGCCAGTTCCAACGCGCAACGCCGAATGGGCCTCGTCGATGTGCACACAGAATTCGCACCGAACTCAGCGCCTCTAGTGCAGCAGAAGAATTTCCCTCTTCTGCAAATTTGCGGGTGGTAACCGCCGCCGCGAATGCAGCATCGCGAACATGCCTTGCACCGTTCGGACCATCGACCTGCTCGGAATGCCACACGAGACGTACGGCGTCATCTGACTCACTTGGAGGTTGCGGTTCTGAAAGCACGTTGATGGCTTCAGTGGTATTTCCCCGACGAACAGCCTTCGCGAATCGCCCTACTGAAGATTCCGCTGCGAATCGATGACTCTTGCGCAAAACCGTGATGCTTGAGGAAAGTTCGCCCGCCGGTTTCTCGTAGGGTTCATCACCTACAGCGAGATCAGACGCCTCGACCACCGGTGAGGCGATGTCACCCAGCACCGACCCGGCATCGACACTCGCCAACTGTCCCGGGTCGCCAACCAGCACAATGCGGGCATTGGCGTTAAGTGCATCGAGAAGATGCGCCATGAGCGGCAGCGAAACCATCGAGGTTTCGTCGACGATCACCACATTGTGTGGGAGTGGGTTGGCGGCGTTGAATCGATAGCGAGTCGAACCGGGACGTGCTCCCAACAAACTATGCAGAGTCTTCGTGTCGGCTGTGACCATGCGATCTGCCAAGTCGCCTGCCCCCGAAAGACCCGAAGTGCGCAGAGATGCAGCCAATCCTTCGATGGCTTCGCCCATTCGCGACGCCGCCTTACCCGTCGGAGCGGCAAGCGCGATTCGGAGAGCGTCGGGGCCTTCAGATGTTGAGCTCGAAAGGAGCAGCGCCAGTAGAGCTCCGACTGTTCGCGTCTTTCCGGTACCCGGACCACCGACGATCACCGAAAGTGAGTGGCTGAGCGCTGCATGCACCGCAGCGTCTTGATCGGCCGTGAGCTTGAACGAAGCGAGGAGATCGGTGCTTGCTTGGGGTTCTTCACCAAGATCAAGTGGCGTCAGGCTCACACGTTCAAAGAGTTGTCGAGCGACTTCGCGCTCGTAGTACCAATAGCGTTCGAGATACAGAAGCGAACCATTCAGTACGAACGGGCAAGTGTTGTTTCCCAGTGAACCATCGGCCGCCAGAAGCACATCGGCAACAACTACAACCGATGACTCCGCAAGTTTTGTTGCCCACGCTTGCGAATCGGCAGGCCATTCCAATGCAGTGAGCGATGCGTTCGTTTCATCGTCTGATTCGATGTCAGCACTAACAACCGCCTTGACGTTCTCGAGGTCAAGACAGCTGTGACCTGTTCGAGGAGCACGCGCCGCAAGTGCCATCGCCAGGACCACCTCGGCATCGGACGCTACGAGATTGTTCCGGCGGGCGATGGAGGCAGCAACCTGCAGATCTGATGAGTTCAAGACACCCGCCGCGCGCCATGGTTCAAGTTGGCTGATCCAGTCGACACCACTCATGGCGAAACCCCTGGTGCTAGGAGTTGGTCAACCGCTTCGATGACCGCAAACGGTGGTTGCCACCAAAACACGCCGTGACCCTCGGGCCCTTTTGAGCCAGCCATTCCACGCACAAAGAGATAGGCCGCGCCGCGCAGTTGCGTTGCGGGGTCGTAACCCTTTGAAGCGAGACGCCACCGCAAATACCGATGCAACGCCACCGTGTAGAGCAACGCCTGCAGGCCGTAGCCATGGTGTTCCATGGCGCGAGTGAGTGATTCAGAGTCGTAGACCGAATTCGTGAGCCGGTTTGTCTTGTAATCGGCTACCCAATATGTGTCGATGCCATCGAGTTCTGTGCTGGCGATGAGATCGATTGACCCGTTCAGCATTCCTTCGACATTGATCGACAAGGCTCCTTCGGAAGCTCGCACAAACCAGTTGTGCAGGGGGTTTCCTTCGGGCCACGCATCGACCACTGTTTGCGCGATCTGCGCAGCGTTAATTGCTCCGAGCGGAAATTCGAAACGGAGTTCGTTGAGGCGGTGGTCGTTGTCAATTGATTCGAGAGCGAGCGTGCCCACAGGACCACCCAGTGGTGACGAAAGCGCTCTGTCAATGCCGCTAGCGAGGACACCCGGCTCGATCGTCATTGGTCGGTAATTCAGATTCTGCGCGCAGATCGTGGTGACGGATTCAGTTCGGTCATCACGAGGCGTGAAATCGATGACTTCGAAGACCTCATGAACAAGCAGACCGAATGCTGTTCCTGCTGGTGCATCGACAAGTGAACGGTTGACGGTCGTATCAGTGCTCGTATCGACCGTGTCGGCAAGTGCTGCATTCACGACCTCGACATCAATTGCATCGTCGTGATCGTCACCAACTCCACCACGAATCTCGACATCATCGGCGAGGAGAGCATCTTCAACCACAGCGAGTTGCTCACTTCGACTCGATGCGCCCGAACTGATTGAGCTGAATGACCAGCTCTTCCATCGTGTCGGCATTGGGAAAGGCGCCGACGAAACTGCCAGTACTTCACTCGATGGTTTGGTTCCTGACCACGAGGCAAGAACAACGTTCTCCGTTACTTCCCTGCGAGCAATTGACCCGTTGCTGCGTTCAGCCAGAACCGTAACGTCGGCCGGGCTGCCGCCAGCGCCGATCGCGTGGGACATGACTCGCCCAAGCGCAACGCTGTAGCTGTCGTTATCGGCAGCGGTCCACCACACCACGAGTCGGTGCTTGGCCCTCGTAAGCGCGACATAGAGCATGCGATCGCTCTCGGCGAGTCGTTCGGCTTTGTCGGATTTCTCGACCAGTTGAAACGGCACACCACGACTGTTCGCACCCAGCAACTGGAACGTGTCGATAAGACGAGTGTCTCGTGACTCGTCATGAGCATGCCCGGTGCCTTGGCGATTTGGGAGTGCGCCCCACAAAAGCGGGCACAACACAATGGAGAACTCAAGACCTTTGGCCTTGTGCACCGTCATGATTTTGACGGTGTCGTCATCGCGATCGATGCGACGAGCAAGAAGTTCGGAGGCAACACCATCGTCGTCGGCGCCACCCATATTTGAAAGCTCGGCAAAGACCGCCCGAAGCGCTGAAGCTGCCGTTGGTCGGCCCCCGGTGAGCGATTGCATCAGTTCGACGATGTGATCAAGGTCGGTGAGATCGCGTTCACCGCCGGGAAGAGAAAGCACTCGCTCGAGCAAGCCAGCCCTCCGAAGAGTGGCCATGAGCGACGGCAGCCCTCCGTCAACCAGTGACTGTGCCCAGTTGCGCACCGTTTCAATGGTTGCTTCGAGTTGTGTGTCGGTCATTGCCGCTATGGAGGCGAGGTCGTCACCAATAAACCAGGTATGACAGAGCGAACGAATTCGTGCTTCAGAGGCAGGGCGCTCGAGTGCTTCGAGCAGCACGCGCCACTGTTCAGCGGCTGCACTGTTGAGCACGCTGTCGCTGGCGCTGCGAGCACACGGAACGCCAGCTTCGGCGAGTGCATCGGCGATCAGATCCGCATGACGATTCGACCGAACGATGATGCCGATATCAGAAGGATCAACCTCGCGTCCTTCCTCGCCGCTGTCGGGTTTGTCGTGAAGCCGAGCCGAACTCAGAAGCGAAAGGACCTGGCCGACGAGGTCCTTGATGGCCAAATCCACAAGTGGGGCATTGGGGATCTTGTTCTCTTTGCCGCGCTTGACGTGACCCGACTTCGCGTCGACAAGGCCAGCGGGAACATCACTAAACGGCAGACAGCGGATCTCGACGGCGCACTCGCCCGCATTGGAGATCCGGGCCTCGTTATGGTCGGGTGACGGCTCGACCGACTGGAATGCCACGCGTGCATCACCAAATGAATAGTCGTGGAAGAGGTGATCGAGACCAGTAAGTACTGCCTTATCGCTGCGCCAATTGATGCCAAGGGTTGCGGTGGTTCCACCGTTATCGTCGGCGTACTTGCGGGCTGTGAGATATGCAGAAAGTTCCGCGGATCGGAATCGATAGATGGACTGTTTCGGATCCCCAACGAGCCCAATCACGTCGGGCCGACCGGTGCCGCCCGAGAGAACCGGGTTATCGCGCACAAACGCTCGCTCGAAAATGTCCCACTGCACGCGGTCCGTGTCTTGGAATTCGTCGAGTAGGACCACACGGTACCAAGAGCGCAATCCATCGATAACTACCGGTGCCTTTGGGCCTGAAAGTAACAACTGCGTATCGGTAAGTAGCGAGTCGTACGTACGAACTCGATTGACTACGCGACGCGCATGAACGAGAGCGACGAGTTCGTCAACCAGTAGTGCGATTTCGTCCATCGCATTTGCTTGTTCGAACTGAGCGGGAGTGAGATCGGACTTACCGCCCCAGCCGTAAAGGCCTGGCTTCTTAGCGCCTTCGGTCCGCGACAACTTCCACATTTGAGCGTGGGGCATTTTCACCCGAAGATTCACCACGGCGACAAGTTTTTTCACCGTGAGATTGTTCGAAGGAAGCTTTCCGGTGGACCCATATCGACGTATGAGTTCATCGACCACAAGCTCGGTGATATCGGAATTGTCGTCGTTTATGGCGCCATCGACGGATTCACCGCCGGAGGCCAGCACTCGATTACAAAATCCATGAATCGTTGAAATTGTGGCGGCATCGAAGTCGGCTACTGCGAGACGCAGATTCGCGATGCGATTCCCGCGTTCGCCAATGTTTGAGGCGAGAGCTACGAGAACGGAATCGGTTGTGGAGTCGGGCGCGGTGTCGTTCGGTGCAAGTTCCTCGAGGAACTCTGCTGCCTCAACAATCCGATCTCGAACACGTTTGCGAAGTTCAGCGGTCGCAGCAGTGCTGAAGGTAACGATGCAGAGTTCTGACGCTTTAATGCCACGTTCGGCGATCCAACGAGTGGCCAAACCAGCTACAGCAAACGTCTTTCCCGTACCTGCGCTTGCTTCGAGGACGAGAAGACCCGTATCGAGAGGTGCACCAAGATCAAAAAGTTGGGGCGTACTCATTCGTCGCCTCCGTCGGATTCCTGGGCATCGACATCGTCGGCGCTGACACGAGCCGCATCGGTGACCGTTTCGCTATAGGTGCCCCAAATTCGCTGGGCCCAACGCTCGACTCGGCTACCACTCGCCCAACCAGAAGCTTTTTCTGATTCGCGGACGGGGAGTTCTGTGAGCGACGCGAAATCGGCCCCAAACAGTTTCCGGACCCACTTGTCGGTGGCTTCGCCCCGATCACCTTCCCATGTGCTGCGGGCATTCTTCAATGAGTGCTCATTCACGGGTACGAGCTTTTCGCTCGTTGCAGGAAAGAATGGAATGGCATCGCACATTGATCGCTCGAAGAGATCAACCGCTGTGGTGAGTACCTTCGGCGCCATCGATGAGTCGCTGAGTTCGACACGTGCGCTCGCAACGCCACCTTTGCCATCGTCGCCGATGAGTAGCGCTCGCCATTGACGACTCGGGTCATGCGCCGAAAGTGCAGCCAGCTGGACCCATGCAGTGAGCCGGTCTCGGGGTTTCAATTTGGACGCAGTAACGAGAACGAGAACATCGCCATAGATGCCTTCAATGACACCTTCGATACGGGTAACGCCTGCGAGGTCGCGAGGAACACTTAGATCGATGGCAATTGATTCGGGTGTAGCCGCCCCACCTTCGAGCTCGGCACTCAGGAGTTGTTGCACAACATCCATGCGTGCATTGAGCTCATTGAGCTCATTCCCGCCGAAGGCAAGGGGTGGCACCGCGCCCCGTATTTGTTCGGCGTGAACCCAGGCGTCTTTGACCGTGGGTGTCCACTCAGCCATACGGTCGAAACGAGCCTCGATGAGTTCATCGGCAAGCTTCCAGCGGGCGAGCCCAGTTAGCGAGAGAGGGATGACATCGGTAACCGAATCGGAATCAGTAGGTGACGAGAATCGCAATCGATCCTGCAAGAACACCCGCGCGGGATTGGTGAGCGCTTTCGTAATCATTTGGAGTGGAACAGGAACGCCGGGTGCACCTATGTCGTTGCCAACCGGGCCAGGCACGGGTTCAGCGAGTTCCTGCTGACCGCTCAACGCGTCGAAGTGCAGCATGGCGTTGCGGCGAATCATTGCCGCCCGAAGCGCGCCTTCGTCGAAACTCCAAGGACCGATCCAAGCAGGCTGATCTTTCTGTGTTGCTACAAACACCGCTTCGGACCACGCCTGACGAGGGTGGTGGAGCGTGAGTAACTCAGAGGCGCTCTTGTCGCCGATTCCTAGAACAGTGTCGTCGATGAGGTCGAGTAGTTCCGCAACCACCACCGGTGGCGCGAGTTCGGCATTCGTTCGTAGATCGCGGCCGGTTCCAAAAAGCCAGAGGTACTCCCCAGCACTCAACACTGCGTCGAGCATTTGAGCGCGCAATTCGCTTCTGGCGTCGCGGTCGCCGATACAGGGAATGGAACCAACAAGATCTTCGGCAACCGTCAGTCCAGAATTGACGAGATCGCCATCGAGACCAAGAAGACAAACGATTTTGTGAGGTACGCCGCGCTGCGCCGTGAGGGAGGAGACTGTTACTGCACCGGTTCCGAAACGGGCCTGACCCCCGCCAGTCTCGAGGCGACCACGAACAACGGTCGCCAGCTGCAACGGATCGACTAAGGGTTCTGGACCAGCTCCATCGCGTTTGGCGATGAGGGCATATTCCTCCTCGATTTCCGCAATAAGTCTTTCGACGGGGCGCCATAACCACGCCTGTTTGTCGGTAACGGCCATGAGTCGATACGCAGCATGACGAAGTTCAGCGCACCAGTCCGCGACCGTTGAAGGCGCACGGAGTACTGACATCGTGCGATCGAGCGTGTCGATCAGATCGGCAAGTGAGCCTGCGGTGACGACATCATCGCCTTCGATTTCCGGGTACGGGACCACGCCGCCAGTTCCTACGCGCGGACCAAAATCGGCCATTGTTGAACCGAGGAGTAGTTGATCAAGTCCGTCGCGCCATGTGTAGGCGTTGAGGGTGATGCCGCTCATAAAGCGTTCTTGGTCGGCCTCGGTGAGACCCCACCGCGTATTTGTGGCATCGATCCACTCCGCAATACGTCCTATCGAAGATGCATCGAGTTGAAATTTCCGACGAACAGGACCACGAGAGGCAAACGCAAGCACTTCACTTGCGCGGAATCGACCATCGAGCATGTCGAGAAGCGCACCAATGGCATCGAAGATTGCATTGTCGGCTCGTAGCGTGCGGTCAGCGATTTTCACTGGAATTGCTGGCACCCCGTGTTCAGGATCTCCAGCAAACGTTGCTTCAACGAGCGGTGCAAAAATCGATGTGTCTGGGCACAGAATCGCAACGTCTCGTGCGGTGTACTTACCCTTCGTTGCATCGTCGTAAAACAAGTGCAGCAACGCGTCGCGAACGACTTCAACCTGACGAGCAGTTCCATAGGTTTGATGGATCTGCATCGAATGATCGTGGAGATCAACTACTGGTCGCTCAGTTTCATCAGGAGCTAGATCAGTGCGTAACGCGGTTTGAATCGTTGAAAGCAACGAGTCTGAATGTTTCTCGCTACTCGTGGTTGCTTGCGCGAACTGAACCGTTGCATCGGCGGCTCGAGTTGCGGTTTCCAAAAGAAGCGCGTGTGATTCCAGCGACATCCGGCCCCAACCGCTGAGAAGCGAATGGCCATCAATCAATGGCAGACGATTCTCGGTTCGGGCGACGGGCCACTCGAGACGTCCGTTGAGGCGCTCACGCATGGATTCCCATCGTGCAGCCGATGCCGCAGGGGCATAGACATTTACGTCGATGAACTGAGAAACCGCAGCAAGTACTTCGAGTTGTGTGGTTGGAAGACTTGAAAGCCCAAAGAGTGAAACTCTCGGTGATTGCGTGACATCGAGATGGGCGGGACATTCGCCTCGCTCCATGGCGTGAACGAGTTCGTACATCCGTTGCGCGTCGGTCGGGCCACCAAGCAGTTGCTGCACGGCACGCCACAACTGGGGCTGCCACTGGTGATGCGCGGCGAGTGGCTGCCCGACGCCATCGAGGTCGGGTGCACCGGAGATGTTCTCGCTCCAGGCCCGCACCATCGACTGTCTATAGAAGGTGTAGCGATCAAAAAGGTCGGCAATGGCGCGAGCACGCACAGCATCGGCGGTTTGACCAAAGGCTTGGCCATCGGCGGCCAGGACCTCATAGACCGCCCAGGTCAGCGGACCAGTGGACCATCGACCAAGCCCGCTGTCCTCGCCGAGGATGCGGCGGAGCAGAGTTCCCGGAAAGACGTAGTCGATATTGGCGACAATCCCGTCGAACGAGGGTGTCTGCGGATCGACACTGGTCGCTCCGAGAACATTGGAAAGTTCAGCGTTGATCCAAGCCTTGACGCCGTCGCCCGGAATAACCACGAGTTCGCGCGCGAAGGGTGAAGGCAGTGGTGTCGCAAGCACCTTCGCTAATTCGTCTGCAAGCGGCTTGAGCGACCCCGCCACGGTCAAGTGAAATCCCACGATCGCAGGCTACAGAAAGGGTGTGACACTTGGGTCGGCGATGAGCGAGTTCTCCAGACCACCCCACTACGGTCGCCTCATGCCCGACACAGATTCGCCACAGCGAACGCGCCTCACGGTGTTCGCGTGGCTCTGGGCAGTCGCCGTGGTTTTGCATTTGCTCTATTTGAGCAACTCGTACGCCGCGTTCAGTTCGTTGAGTGCGGACCATGTCGTGCACCTGCTGCTCGGCATCGCAGCCCTGGCGCTTTTGGTTCGGCCTCGCTCCTTGGCCTTACTTGCTGCCGTTTGTGCTCTCACTCCCGTCACCGCGTGGTTCGAAGCTCCCCGACTCGGTAACCACTGGCTCCTCGCCTCTCTCGTCGCCGTCGTATTCCTTAGCGCGATGGCGATCGGCGCGCTCTCAAAGACCCGTGATATTTCAGGAGCCGTGCTTCGCGATGCACTCCCTGCTGCACGTCTCATCTTTCTTGTCGTCTACGGATTCTGCGCGTTCGCCAAATTCAACTCATCGTTCGTCGATCCAACGGCGAGTTGCGCGAACTTCTATCTCAACGAAGTCGCCCGTTCTGTCGGCCTCTCCCAGTTCAATTCCATAGGAACAAGCGGGTGGATGCACCTCGTGCCCTGGATCGCAATGGCGATTGAGACCGGCGTCGTCGTCCTCCTTCTTGTTCGTCACACCAGGGTGCTCGGTGTCATCGTGGCGTTGGTCTTCCACGGCATCATCGCTTTCGATACGGCTCACGCGTTTTCCGACTTCTCGAGTGTCATCGCTGCGCTAGCAATTCTGTTTCTGCCGGACACGTTTTTTCTGTCGTTCACTCCGTGGCTTCGAAAACCAGGTCTACATATCGCAGGACTTTTCGTTGCGTTGGTGTCGGCGGTTCTCCTTGTTTGGCAGTCCACCGATAGCGGTCGTCTTTCCGTGTCAACACTCGGCCACGGTCGCGATTGGCTTTGGTGGATTGTTTGGGCGGTACTTACTGCTGCAGTCATCGGTTGGTCGGTGCGCACTCACATGTTGCGTTCAGATATCGAACTCCTACCGGCCCACAAGACAATGCTTGTGTTGCCGGCGCTTGCCTTCCTCATCGGTTGTGGTCCCTATCTCGAACTTCGCGTCGGAACCTCGTGGAACATGTACGCAAACCTGCAGACCGCAAACGGCTCGTCGAACAGTTTCGTGATCCCCGTGACCGCCGAGTTCACCAATTATCAGAACGATCGGGTGCGGATCACTGCTACCAAGGACAGCGGACTGCAGCAGTACATCGATTCGGGGTACGAGCTGCCGTTTGTGAACCTTCGGGGCTACACCTCAACCCATTACGACACTTCAATCACCTACGAACGCAACGGAATGACAACGACGGTGGAGCACACTCGCGATGATCCGACGCTCGGCCGCGAACTTCCTTGGTGGGAGCGCAAAGTGATCGTGTTCCGCGCACTCGACGCGACTGAGCCCGTCGCTTGCCAGAACACGATGTTGTCGGCTCGTTGAGCCCCGACAGTCAGCTGCAGTGAATCCGCCTCTATCGTGGGAAGGGCATGAGTGACGTTCCCTTGAGTCCCGGATGGTGGCAGGCCGGAGATGGCCGTTGGTATCCGCCACCACCAGGCCTCACTGATGAAATGCCTGCACGCGCACCGACGCCTGCTCCTGATCATCCTCCGTATGCCTTCGATGCCAGCGAACCGCGTCCGTCCACTCCCCTCGCACCAACTCCGCCACGCCAACGTTCGCGACGACGTTCGCTCATCATCGCTGCCGTGGCCGCGATCATTGTTGGTGCACTCATCTTGAGCATTGGCATCGCGATCCTTCCGCACTCAACCAACACTGCTTCGTCGAGTGACCCCGCCTACCAAATGGCAGTCGAGGACCTTCTTCAGTCAGAACTCACGAACCTGATTTTCTTAGAGACGTTCTGGGATGGCTACAGCAACTTTCAAGACGAGATGAAGAACGCTTCGAACTCTGAGCGAAGGGCGATTTTGGAGCGATGGCTCAGCGAGAGCCAAACAGAAGTCGATCAGTTTCAGATCGATCTCCAACAGATTGAAGACGACTACACCGCGCGCTCCTATAAAGATGGTTCCGTCGCTGATTCCATTCGAGATCTCGCCATGAACCATTACAAAACCTGGCAGAACTGGGCTTCACAGATCATGCTCATAGCTGTTGACTGGCAGAAAGATCGCACCTCGACCCTCAGCCTTTATGGCTACGTAACCGAGGT
>WLMU01000041.1 GCA_009700115.1 Actinomycetota bacterium | reverse complement strand
GGGAACTGAGAGTGTGACAGCTGCCCCGATTACCCCATTGAGAGATACGCCGGCACTTGTCGTGGTCTTTCCTCAAGTGATGTGGAATGGGCTCCACGGCGGCGGCGGTCCGTATGGAGCAACGCACGATTCCTCGACAGCGCGCTTGACTCAGACGTCGACCGTTGTGGTTGCTTTCGAGGCGGGCACTGGTGAGTTCCTGTTCATGAGGACCCTGCCAGACAAGTGAGAATGACGCGCTTTTGCCGCTTCCAAGACTGCTGAGTCGGCTCGCCGGACTCGAAAATGTACCCGAAAACTGCCAGATCACCTGTGACAAATTTGATCCAACCGAATGGCACGCAGCGTGAATCTACGTCGCGGTTGGTGTCACGAATACTGGTCCCGTCTATGTGACGTTGGTCCTCTCGTTGACCGGTCCTGTGCCCGCGTCAACAACTACGACAACCTCAGTCACGTCAGACCCGGTTGTCCCTGCGTTTAACGGCTGAACCACCGACAAAATCGCCAAGGCGAAGCGGTTCGATAGGGCAGCGTTTCACTTTTGGCCGAAACGCGTTTCACCATCTATTTGTGTAAACCCGTTGACCTGCGGAAACGGAATTACGCGCCATCCCCACGAGGGCGGGGATGGCGCGGAACGTGGCGCGAAACTCGGCGCAACGGCCCGGAAGCCATGGTGGAAGGGTAGTTCGGGGGTTTGAGGCCGGTCGAAAGTTCAGTTAGATCAAACGGAAGTTTTGAGCGCTATCGGGGCGCGCTGAAGCCACCCGGTCCGATGTTTCGGGTGGCTTTTGGTTCAGGCGGCGGCGGAGACCGCGTGGTTCGGCGGTTTCCATTGACCGAACCAGCGTGAAAGATCTGCGCCGGTTCGGTGATGCCATGCGAGCAGCGCGGTTATGGCGACATGGGCCTGGTAGCCGTGGAAGTCGAACAACTGTCGATGGCGCCCAACGCTTCGAGCGCGACCGTTCAGCAAGGTCATCTTGAGATGGTGGTGCATCGATTCGGAGTCTTTGCGCAGTCCGAACAGTCGATTGAATGAGTGATCTGTTTCGGGGATGACGCGCAGCGCCCGGGTGCGCGGTGTCTTGTCGACGATTTCGTCGGTGGTGGAAAGGTAGTGAAGTGACGAACGCCCTAGATGGGCCACTCGGACGAGTCAATGACCCGGGCCTTCTTATGAAATCAGGCTGATCTCGAGATTCGGGAGGAGGTCTGCCGGTGACGGGCTGATGGTTCACGTCGTCCGCCAGGTCTCCATGAGGCCGCCAGCACGATGGCGCTTTCGGCGATGATGGCGAGGGGAATCAGATACCGGAACGTGGTCGGAACCCCAGACATGGCGTGGAAGACAAGGGCGGCACTCATTACAACGACTGCTGCGGCAATGGCTGCGACCGCGGCCTTTGGTCGCAGCAGACCGACCGAGGCCAACACGATCAGCCCGGCGAGACACCACCAACCGAAGTTGGGAAGCAGGTCGACACGCGCGAGGTCAACAAACGTTCCCCGAACGACCTCAGTGTGCAACGTCGGTGTCGTGCCCGACGAGTACACAGGGGAACGTGGCCCATCGGAGATCCAGAGATAGGAGGTCCCTCCGGAGAAACGGGCGAATGAGAAAAATCGCACTGTGAGCACTAGCCCACCGATGAACCCCAGACTTGTTGTGGCGATGCTCGATCGTCGGAGTCCGATTGGCGCGGCGGCGCCGAGCAGGAGCAGGAACGCGATTGCTGCGGTTTGCCATCGCAGGAGATAGACCCATGACCCGAGGATGAGGTCGCTTGGTGGTGCGGTGCGGGGGAGCGAGCCGAGGTAGGTGGAGACGAGGACGGCCAGAAGTCCGATGAACCAAAGAACATGTGCACCTCGACGAGGAAGCAGCAGTCGTCCCACTGACGCGGCGAGAACAACGAACCACAGAAGAGCGATCCTCAGGTTGGCCGGGGCGAAACCAACCCACGCGATCGATGAGGTGAGTGAAACAGTCGACCAGGCGATACAGATCGCGAGAGCGACCGTGCCCACCCAGCGCATTCCTCCTTCGATGTCCATGACAACATCGGATCCGAATCGTTGGGCCACTCCGTTTCGTGCGAAGTCGACATCGTTCGCGATGCGTTGCCGGCGCGAACTCTTCGCATCTTCAGCATCGAGCGCATCGAGCATTTCGTCGCCGTAGCGAGATCGAAACGACGGTGAATACACGCGCAGTAATGCAGTGCGCCTCCGCTTCGAACTCATAGGAGCAGGCCCATTGTCGAAGGTCGGATTCCGAGTTTGCCGAGGTTGGTGTTCCGGAGTCGGGACTCGGCAACCGAGGTCATCATCTGCATTTCGTTGAGAGTGGACTCGAGTTCGGAATGACCCTTGGGCGTGAGCCGGTAGTAGGTGCGTTCGCGACCATCGACGGTTTCTCGGTGGTCGATTTCGATGAGTCCATCGCTTTCGAGTCGATCGATCGTTCGATACAACGCACCGACGCGAACGTCGACCGTTGCGTTCGAAAGTTCGGTGATCGACTTGAGGATGCCGTAGCCGTGGTGGGGGCCGCTGGCCAGCACTGAAAGGGTCCAGAAGGATGTCGTTGAGATACTCACGAAATGAGACTATAGTCTTGAACTATGGAGCCAACGCAAGAATCCGAATCCTCGACGACGCTCGGCGGACAACGGCGCCGTCGCGTGCCGGTCATCGTCATGGTCGTAGTGCTCGTGGCGAACCTCTTCTTGGCGACCGCTCTCTATGCCGCCTTCGCGCATTCCGCCAGCAGTTCGGCCGAGTCGAGCGACGACGCGGTGTACGTGATTCCGCCGTCTGACGCGGGGAATGTTTTCCTCGGTGCAGATACGACCCAACTCGGAATCAAGTTGTACAACTTCATCTACTCCGATCCCAGCGGCCACACGATCGAGATGACGATGCGTCCCTACGACACGGTGGCGGTGACGGCAAGCAACCTGCCGGCAACGATGGCACTGGGACTTCCGCCGGGAGTACCGACTCTTCCACTCGAAGTTCCTGGCTTGACTGGTTCGGTCATGACCTGTCTCGGGCTTGGATCGTTAGCGATGAACCCACCCGTGGCCCTGCCGTCCGGAAGTGTGCTCATTGGCGAAGGCCCGATGTTTGTTGGGCCCCCGATGGGGGGCGTCGGCTATGTGGGAGGTTCGCTCGTCGTCGCAAGGGTGGCGTCGAACGACTGCCTTCTCGACGCTGAACATGCTGCAGTCATTGAGCAGGCCATGCGATCGCTTCGGTACGTCTCCGCTTCTGAGTTCTACGCCTATGCCGCAACGAAACCAAAAATCCTTTCCATGGCGATTGAACAATCACCGCCGCCCGAGCCAGTTCATTTCGACGGAGAAGATCTCGCGTTGCGACAGGTGGCCGAAGCGATCGCAGGACTCGACACGCGTCTGGCCGACGGGACGTACCCGAACATTGAGGGTGGTGGAGCGCCGAACGACTACGACGCAATGTTCGATGGCGCGCGTGAAGCATCGGGGGCAACTCCGGGAGCAACATTTGTTTCCACCGAAATCTGGTTTCGGAGCTCCAACGAAGCGGGGGTGACATTCGCGATCACGGCGGATCTACCAACCGGACGACAGACCTTTAGCCAGACCGGAAGTGTCGTGCGCGTTGATGGGCGATGGGTCGTGGCGCGTTCAACGGCGACCTCGATGCTCGGCCGCAGCGCATTGTCGCCGCGGTAGGTGTGAAGGCGTGTTTGCAAGGCGCAGTATCTGGCCCCAGACCTAGGGTGAGCGAGTGGGCACTGTGGTGACGGCCAAGAACAACATTCGCCGGCGGCCGTTGATGAGGGTCGTGGTGTGGCTCACCTTTGTCTGGCTCGCAGTGCTGGCCGGGTTCTTCGTTTGGTCGTATCAAACCCATAGAGAGACCGAACGTCAGGCGCCAGAACTCGTGGCTGCAGTCGATAGCGCCCTTCGTTCAGCGGTGAGCCAGAACCCAGGGCTGTTGAATGCGATGGTTTCGACAAACCTGATTCAGTCGTTCGATGAGTCCGGAGCAATAGATGTGTTCTCGGTCGTACCCGTTGTCGAAGGCGCTGAGCCGTTCCGTTTCTCGGTCACGCCCGACGGCGCAGCGGTCATTGGCTACCGAGGTACGAGTCTCGCCAACGAGGTATGCGTTCGTGGCGTCCTGTCGCCGTCGGGAGCAGTGACGACCCAACGCTGGAGTTGCAGCGACTGGTGAGAGCTCAGTGACATGCGATTGATTGCCGAAGTCCTTGGCGGTCAACTCGGCGATGGGTCGTGGCTGCCTTAACCGGACCGCGTTTCACTTTTAGCCGAAACGCGTTTCACTACCCATTTCCGTAAACGCCTCGACCTGCGGGTATGGACTTACGCGCCATCCCCACGAGGGCGGGGATGGCGCGGAACGTGGCGCGAAACTCTGCGCAACGGCCCGGAAGCCATGGGGGAAGGGTAGTTCGGGAGTTTGAGGCCGGTCGAAAGTGGAGAGCGCTACGAGATCGGCTTCGCCGTGAAGCAACCGATGAAATAGGGGAACTCGTAGGTTGCTGAGTAGTGGTAGCTCTCCACGACCTTGCCATCAAGAGTGATGAGCGAAGTACGGCCATGGCACTGATCAAGATCGGCGTTCGTTGGGAGATTTCCTGCTGCATCTCGCTCGACTACGAATGGGTAACCGTCGTAGGCATACCCAACAACGGTTGAAGCGCCTTTCGCTGCGTTGCGAATGCACGATGGAATTTCGTGGTAGTGGTACACGCTTTGTTGCTGAGGATGGCCGTCGCATTTGTCTTGCGTTTCGAAAGCAACGGCATCGCGATTGGCCTCATCGAGAGGAGCAAAAAGTGAGACACCATTTTTCAGCACTCCGATTTGGCCCTTTCCGAGGCAAGTCGGAGCAGCGGCTGCGTTCGGGCTCTTGGGCAGTGAAACTTTCACGTCGCTCGTTGCGATTCGATTGGGATTTCGGTCGTAGGTGTAGGCGGGATCAGTTGATGCAATCGGGAACGTGCCCGTGATTTCGCCAACAGGTAGCCCATTACTGGTGATGTTGCGAGACTCCCCGGTGACGGTTTCGGAATACGACGCCATTGGCCAAGAGACTTCACCTTGCACGGAAAGTTTCTTGGTTAGGTCCCAAGTACCGGCCACTTCATCAATCCATGGCCCGGCTTTCTGAGCGCCTCCGCCACGAGGGTTCCCCGCATCGCACGCGAACAGGCCACCCGCCGATGGTCCAGTCAGAGACACTTTCGACGTGCCAACTGGAAGCTTGGTGGTGTCAGCCGGTGGGCCAGCCCATGTGTTTACGATCGTTTCGCTCGCAACCGAGGTGGTTGTTGAATCGGAGTTGGAAGAGTTCGACGAACTTGAACATGAGGACAACGCGAGTGCGGCCGCGAACGTGAGGGCGATAGTAAAGCGGTGGTGATGTTGCATGTGATTCCTCAAGGCGATCGTTAATTAACTGGCGGTGAACCGTTTGCGCCAGCAGGACGTTGTGGCATAGCTGCTTCAAGATCAGCGGCGGAAATGCCAAGGATCTTTGCGGCCGTAGTGAAGTCTCCATTTGGAGATTGGCCAAGCGCATCTTCAAGTTCGTGGACAGTTATGCCCAGTTTCGCTGCCGTCGCAGTGAGATCTGGGGTGCCGCCGTTAGGTGCACCTTGACCATTTCCAGGACCGCCGCCTTGTGCATCAGTCGTCATTGCGAGTTCGCCTTTCAGGCACGTGAGTACAGAGTTCTTCGAAGGATCGTTGGCGTGATAGTGGTAGCCGAGCCCAGGCGTTGAGTGTCCGCCGCATTCATCAAGGTTTGCGGCGGAGAGATCTTCACCGGTGAGTGGCAGGTGGATTGGGAAACCATCCATCGCGTAACCGAACATGGCGGTCTCACCAGTGATGTGATCATCATCCAATGTTCCGCATCCGGTCACGCCGTGCATGTGGTAGCCCTCAACGTTGTTGAAATGACCGCCGCAATCATCGAATGAAGCAATTGTGTGTGCGCCGAGAATTGCGCTGACCGGTGCTGACTTAGCGATCACGATGCCATCGAGTGTGATCCCCCAGTCAAGTCCGTTCGCAAGCGATGAACCTGACGTAAGGATTGGCTTCGCTGGTATGACGACGGTCTTCGTGATCGGCGAGCCGTTATTTACCCATTCCGCTCGACCTTCGACGCAGTAGTTCTGATAGGCGGGATCGACATCGGGTCGAGCGGCACCTAAAAACGCTTCCTTTGTGTTGGTGACGTTCACCTTCCCCAGATCGTCATACATGTGCCACTTGCTGTCGTTGTAAAACGTCGACAAGTTCCTGATGAACGAACCGGTGAGGTCATAGGTGCCTTTGCCATCGAACCAGATTCCGGCCTGATCGGCAGGGGTGGTGATGGTGTCAGGGCAGAAGGGGCCTGCCGAATACGTCGCCGGAGTTCCCGCGATCGTGAATGTTGCGCAGGTCGACGCGGAGCCTCCGCTCAATGTGCAATCCGCCGTGGCGACATCCCCGGCAATTGCGCCCTCTGCGAAATGGTCGATCTCAAAGGTGTGCTGACCGTCAGCGGTCGTGACTGCAGTCGACGTCGTGGAACTCGAAGGTGAGGAGCTCCCGCAACCTGCAGCGAGGATGGCGATACAAGCAACCGCTAGTGCAACTTGGCGGAGTTTCATTGTGGCTCGATTTAGTCGGGGGGACGGCATTAACTAGGCAGGTGTCAATGTATACGGGGAACCTTGGCATATGTCAATCTTTCCCTGTGGCAAACCGTGGTCGACCCCCTCTACATAGCGACGAAGCAATCCTCAAGGCTGCCTTTGCTGCCTTTGCTGCCTCAGGATTCGATGCAATGTCGGTTCGGGCGCTTAACGCGGAGTTGGGTCTGAGCCACGAGACGATTTCGAAGCGATTTGGCCCCAAACTCAACCTGTTTCGGGCGGCAGTCGATTACGGCGTTGGACTTCTCATCATTGATCTGGACAGCGAACTCGAAAGAGTTCCTCGCGATGACGATCTCGATCGGTTGCGAAGTTACGTGCGGGCGTTCATGGTCGCGGCATCGCGAAATCCAACGCTCGGTGAGTTGCTCAGTCATGACGGCATCGATGAATCGGAGCGTGCCCGTCTCGTCAGGGAGTCTGGGCTGAATGATCGCATTGCGGAAGTTGTCGGACTGCTCGACCGACTGCATGTTGCTGGTCTGATTCGTGAGACCAGGATGCGAGAACTTTTGTTCCTTGTGCACGGAGCTGCAGCCCCGCTGCACTTCGAGGGGTTCTCAAAGATGTTTGATCCAATCGATGGCCCCGTCGAAGATGACGAACTGATCCACCGAATGACCGCCGCCATCATGCGAAGCATGGGTGCGGACGCCTGACTACGAAACGTGATCGGGGCCGCGTTTCACTTTTGGCTGAAACGCGTTTCACCATCTATTTCTGTAAACCCGTTGACCTGCGGGTTTTGAATTACGCGCCATCCCCACGAGGGCGGGGATGTGAGTGGAACTTGGCGCGAAACAGCGACGAAACGTCCTGAAGATCACGGAATGGAGACTGCACCAAACCGGGGTAGATCGTCTGAAGATGAAACTCCAAGAGTCTGAAACCACGAAGCCCGTCTCACTCGTCGAGGTAGCGACGCCCGCTTTAGATCTATGGGGGCAGTGTTGCCAAAGAGAAAGACGTTGGACCAATATGAGGGAATGGTGGAATCTGGCGATGGCAACAAAACGGGTAGTCGCGATGTCATGTGTCCAATCTGCAGGAGTATTCAGAATCACTTGTGGAAGAAGTCGGATTCATCGGTAATTCGCCCCGAGGATCTTGCGATAACCGATAAGCGATACGGAATGACCTTCGAGATCCGCGAGTGTGAGTGCGGGTTTCGGTTTGCCCCACCCTCGGCGACAGACCAGCTTCTAGAGCTCTATAAGGAACTCGACGACCCTGCCTACGAATTGGGCCGCGAAAGCCGCCTTGCCCAGCAATCTTCTTTGCTCCAACGCCTACGCGAGCTCATGCCTGCATCAACTTCACTCCTCGACGTGGGAGCTGCAAATGGGATGCTCGTTGATCTTGCCGGTTGCGCCGGACTCAGGTCCGTCGGAGTCGAGCCGAGCGAATCGCTCGCGGCTGCTGCTCGAATGAGAGGGCTGGACGTGCGAACCGGGACCCTTCCAATGAAGGCTCTCGAATCGGAAAAGTTCGATCTCGTTGCATGCGTAGACGTAATAGAGCACGTAGCCGAGCCATTGGCACTTCTCCATGCGTGTCGCACCCAACTCAACCCCAACGGCAAATTACTAATAGTTACGCCAGATGCGGCAAGTTCCGCAGCGCGCATCCTCGGCAAGCGCTGGTGGCATTTGCGTTTAGCGCACGTTGGATATTTTACCCCGAGCACCCTGGCGTACGCGCTCAACCTTGCAGGATTCGAGGTGGAACTGCAGTGGCGACCGGGCTGGTCTTTCGAGATCGGTTACTTGGCCGAGAGAGTCGGCTCTTACATCCCCGGCGCGTCTTGGTTGGCTGACAGGTCTCGACAAACAAGGCTTATGGGAAAGACCGTGCCTCTTAATTTGTTTGATTCGATCGCTGTCGTCGCCCGTCTGGCGCACTGAGAAGCAACGTGGCTGTTGGTGATCACTCGAATCTTGATGGACCAGATCGGCATATCAAGAGGGTGATTCTCTCCTCGCCGAAACTCGTTTCATTACCTATTTCTGCAAAGCCGTTGACATGCGGGATTTGAATTACGCGCCATTCCCACGAGGGCTGGGGTGAGAGCGGAACCTGGCGCGAAACTCGGCGCAACGGCCCGCAAGTCACGGGGGAAAGGTTCTCGTGGGTTCTAGACCGGTTGAACGTTGCTTTGTGGTTAGGTAGTTATCGATCTTCTTCGCCGGTTTGAGTCGGTCTAGTGAACAGTGATGGTGTCGGTGTCGCGTCCTGAGCGCAGCACAGTGCCAGGACGCGCTCCGGTAGACGCCCCATCGGCAACAGTGACGATGCCTCCGACGAAAACGCGCACTACACCAACCGAATCGGCATGCATGCGCGGCGAGCCCCCGGGAAGATCGTGTGCAATTGTCGGTGTGGCGGTATCAACGGTTGCGGGGTCGAACACCACGAGATCAGCGATCCAACCCTCTTGCACCTGGCCGCGGTCGCGCAGCCCTAGATGACGTGCTGGCACGTCGGTAAGTGCTTGGATAGCGCGCTCGAGGCTTAGCAACTTCCGTCCCCGAAGTGAATCGGCAAGCAGGCGAGTGGGGTAGGAGCCTCCGCACATGCGGTCGAGATGCGCCCCAGCATCGCTGCCGCCGAGGATGACGTCGGGGTCATCCCACAGTTCGCGTCGCATGTTCCAATGAGCATCGTCATCGTCGGGAGCGCTTGGCCACAGGACCGTGCGGAGATCGTCGGCGATGACAATGTCGATGAGCGTGTCGAATGGTTCGGCGTCGCCGCGTTCGGCAGCGATATCGCGTACTTTGCGTCCGGCGAGTCCCTCATTCGCAGCGCTGAACGTGTCGCCAATGATGTAGTCAGCGAATCCGGCAAGGCGGCGGAACATGCCCGCCTCTTCGCTGTCGGCACGGGCGACCATCATTCGGCGCGTTGCCTGGTCGCGCAGCATCTCGATGCGTTCCGGAACCGGTGCGTTGAGGATCGGTCCCCATCCGGGCATCAAATTGAGTGCGCAGTAATTTCCAAAACTCATGTTCATCGGAACGATCACTGGCATAGTGAGTGCCACGACCCGACCGCCGACTTCGCGTGCGTGCTTCGAGACCGCAAGATGGCGGTCGACGCGACCGGGGTCGCGCGTGTCAACAACAAGCAGGTTCCAGTTGAGCGGTCGGTTGGCCCGCACCGACATTGCTGGCAAGAGTTCGAGTTCTGATTCGTCGAACCCGTCGCTTGCTCCTTCGAAAATTCCTTCGAGCGTGGTGCCGGGCCATTGACCAGTCTCTTCACATAACGAGAGGATCTCTTCGCGATCGGCACCCTTGGCTGGTACTGGGTCGCCATTGCCGTCGCTATGAGAGCTTGAACAGTCCATCGAAAGACCAAGGGCGCCAGCTTCAATCGAAGCACCAAGCGCGCGACGCATGTCATCGAGTTCACTCGGGGTCGCTACTCGGAAATTCGCTTCCGCTCCGAGCACGTAACGGCGCAGCGCGCTGTGCCCAACCATGAACCCGGCATTGACTGCGATCGTTCCTTCGAGCGCATCGAGGTACTCACCAAAGGTCGACCACGACCACGGCACGCCTTGTTCGAGTGCATCGAGTGGCATGCCCTCGACTTTTGCCAGCATTCGCCGGATGTAGTCGGCATCTTGCGGGTGAACTGGGGCGATGCTGAAACTGCAGTTACCCCCGATCACTGAAGTGACACCGTGAACGTTCGACGGAGCGGCGAATGGATCCCAGAAAAGTTGCGCGTCGTAATGCGTGTGCATGTCGACAAAGCCGGGGCTTACTACTAGGCCAGAGGCGTCGAAGGTTTCGAGCGCTTCCTCTTGCAACGTACCGGGTTCGACGATCGCCACGATGCGGCCGTCGCGAATGCCGATGTCGGCAGCAACCGCTGGCGCGCCGGTGCCGTCCACCACTGTTGCACCGATGATCCGATGATCAAGCACGATTCCCCCTCTTTGCCCGACTCGTTGTTGCCTGTCTTTCATAAACTTAGGCCTTGTAGCCAGATGGCGGGCTGTCTAGCGGATTGTCGCGCAGAGGGCCCATAGGACGTTTGCGTGGTTGACTGACGTGAGCGACAAAGGGGGATCATGCAGGCTTGGCGCGTACATGGAACTGGCGAACCACTCGAGGTGCTGCGCCTCGACGAAATCGACGAACCTCGGGTTGAAGATTTCACGGGCATGAGTATGGGATTGCCGGGGTGGATACCAACGGGTCCTGGGCTTGAACCATTCACTGATTGGGTAGTTCTGCGCATGAGCCATGCTGCGCTTGCCTTGCCCGACGTGACAATGGCGCGCGGCGACTATCCCGTTCCGATTACGCGTCCGTACATCACCGGCCAAGAAGGCGTCGGCGAAGTCATCGGTGCTGCGCCAGCGTGGCAACACATGATGGGTAAGCGCGTGGCTGCAGTCGCGATTCAGCCGTGGGGTTCGCTCGCATCGGTAACCGTTGGCATCTCAATGATTTTTGAAATCCCATCGGGAATGACCGATGAACAGGCTGCCGGTTTTCTCATCCCCGCGCACACGGCGTATCACGCAGCGATTCGGCGTGGAGAGGTGCGATCTGGCGAGACAGTTGTGGTCACCGGCGCAGCTGGTGGGTTGGGTTCAGCGATTGTTCAGCTCTGCGTTGCTCAAGGTGCGCGCGTAATCGCCGTCGTGGGAAGTGCTGACAAAGTTGCATTCTGCGAATCGCTCGGCGCTGACGCGGTTGACCATTCCGCCAATTCGTTTGTCGACTCGGTACGAGAATTGACCGGTGGCGCTGCAGTCGACGTGGTCATTGACCCAGTGCAAGGCGAGATGGGCTTGGCGGCACAGTCGCTCTTGCGACCCAACGGCCGTCGTGTTTTGTGTGGCCATGCCGGTGGGCTCATTGCCCACGACCCCCACTTCTACATGTACAACCACACGCTGATCGGGGCCACATTGGGGAGCTATCCACGCGAAGAGATGCGTCGGATCAATGTCGAAACGCAAGAAGCTCTGGAGAAATTGATTGCGGAGGGTCAGTATCGACCCACCGTTGAACGCGTTGTCGACTGGCTGGATGTGCCCGAAGCTTGCAATGACCTTGCGGAGCGTCGCACGCTCGGCCGTGTCGTGGTTCGTGTCCCCTGAAACACCGGAGAGCTACCGATTCCTTACAGGGTGACGACGCCTCTGATGTTGCGCCCTTCGGCAAGGTCATCGACAGCGGAATTGATGTCGTTGAGTTGATAACGCCGCGTGATCATCTCGTCGAGTTTCAGTTTGCCGGCGCGATAGAGATCGATCTGACGGAGAATGTCTACCGGCGGACTGCACATTCCGAACAGCGCGCCTCGAATGGTTTTCTGCATTCCGCCAAGAGCCAATAAGTGAATTGGGATTGCGGCTGGTTCGGAATTGGCGGCCATGCCGGTGACCACAACGGTCCCGCCTTTTGCGATCGCATCGAATGCATTGGCGACATCGGTATTTGTTGGCTGACCCATGCAGAGGATTGCTGACTCGGCGCCCTGTCCATCACTAATTGAACGAACGAAATCGGTGGCTTCGGCGATGGTCGAATAGGTGTGAGTTGCCCCTAGTGTTGTCGCCATTTCTCGTTTGAATTCAACTGGGTCAACAACGATGACGGTTGCTGCGCCGGCAAGAGCGGCTCCTTGAACCGCACTCATTCCAACGCCGCCCGCACCAAGGACAAGAACGTTGTCTCCCGGCCGAACTTCAGCAGCGTTGATGGCCGAACCGAGACCCGTGCCGACACCACAGCCCAGAAGACACACAGTTTCCAAAGGCACATCGTTTGGGATTTTTACGAGAGAGTTCTCCGAAACAACGGCGTACTGCGAAAATGTGGAGATCAGTAGAAACTGGTGAAGGTCTTGTCCGTCGTAGTGCATGCGGTAGGTGCCATCAGGCATCGGACCGTTCTGCAGGTGTGCGCCCAAATTGCAGAGGTTGGTTCTGCCTTGCGCGCAATAGCGGCAACGTCCACAACTCGGAATGAATGAGGCCACGAAATGATCGCCGGGGGCGAAGCCGGTAACGCCAGGGCCGACCTGTTCGACGATGCCGGCACCTTCGTGCCCAGCGCACATCGGGAGTGGACCAGCATGGCTGCCATCGAGGTAATGAACATCGCTGTGGCAAAGTCCGCTTGCAACATAACGAACCAGAACCTCATGCGCCTTTGGTTCGTCGACCTCAACGTCTACGACCTGGTAACGGCCTGGGCTTTCGAATAACACCGCAGCGCGTGACTTCATTTGTTCCCCCACCTCACGTTATGTGAATCCCTGCATCCAGCATAGGGAAGAACTCCGTTAGGCCGCATCAAAAACTGATCGCAATGCCCCGACTGGTTTGTCTTCTGGGTAAACAGTTTTCAGTTCAGCGCTTAGCGCGAGATCATCGACTCGATCTAGGTCGAATCGGATCTCTGAGCCAAGTTGTGCGAGATCATCGTTGAATCGGTCGGCAACGTCTTGCATCGAGAGAGTGTTTGACTTCTTTCGATCACGTTCAGCCGCGGTTTCGTAAACATCGGCTTTCCACAGCACGCTGAGCCGGTAGGTATTGAGCGGGGCACGAAAGACGACTTCGCCGAGATCAGTGATTGTCCAATCGCCAGTCCCGTCGTTGACTGGGGCAAGCGTGGCGCTGGGAGTGATCAGGGGTGATTGTCCGGAGAACGGTCCGATCGGACCTACTTGATGGAACATTCCGTGGTTGTCGCCGATCAATGCCGTATTCGCCATGTTCTCGGAGTGAACTTCGGGTGGGTTGGCGGCACCGTTGGGCCAGTAATACAACGCGCCACCCTCGACGTCATTGCGCCACCAAATTGCGGTTGCTTGAAGAATCTCGAACTCGTTGAACAAACCCGACCACAACATCGCCCGCAATAACCACATCGGTGTATTTGTTCGGTCACGACCATGAAAGCGTGGGTTGTCAGTGTGTGCAGGACCACCGCCGTCGATAGCGACCATGAGATTCACGTACACGCTTATCGGTTCAACAATTTCGGCGCTGTAATAGTGTTTCGCCGCTTCGATGTAGCCCGCATGTTGAAGGAACAGATCAGAACCTTCGGCGGCAAAATCATCGTGGACCCAGTCATTCTGGAACCACATTGGGCGAGTCTTTTTGGTTGGGTCTGCGCCGGGGTTATACCAACCGCCAAGTGGCGTGTACGGAGCTTGTGATTCGAGGAGACGAACCACTTCGTCAAGATCGTCAATCACGTCGTACATCAGCACTGGTGGCTTTGAATAACGGATAGTCATATGCCCCCCCCGGGTGAAACCTTTCGTTTCGAATCTAGTGCCCAATGCTTTTGAGGGTGGTTTGGAACTCAATGACATCGGTAGGCCCCGAAAGGATTATTTGTGCCTCGCCGCCTTACGGGGCCCAGTATCCGCGGCGGTCGGTAAACCACTCGCCGAGATCAATGGGCGGGTCAGGCAAAGGTGTAACTCCGCGCTCAGCAATCAGGTTGTCGAACAGTTCGGGTTGATCTCCCCAACTGCGGAAGTCGCCATCGGTCAGTTCGAGGAACAACGCGCCTTCATCGCCGGCGACAATGGGACCGAACGCCGCGCCGAAGGGAAGCTCAATATGCGTGCCGGCGGGGCACCAGCGATCGCCAAACCAGGCCCCGCCTTCAATCACCCAGACAAGATGCAAGCCGAAATGTCCGTGACGGCGGACGATCATTCCTGGTGAGTATTCGATGTAGGCGCTCATGAAATCAGGCTGCAGGATTGGCCACTTTTCACGCACGACAGAAAGTGAGCCATCAGCATTTTGCTGATGCTTCACGTCGGTCCATTCATAGTCACTCACGTGGGTCATCAACGACTGAAGTCCTTCGACTTTTGGCGAAGGACGTTCACCGCCCCAATCCCCGCGGGGATCAACAAACCAATCGCCAATTTCGAGCGGAGGATCGGGTAGTGGAGTAATTCCCCTCTCAGCGATTTCATTTGCGTACAGCTCGGGCTGGTCGCCCCATCCGCCGAATTCGCCGAAACTCAGTTCCCAACAAGTGAGCCCCTCAGGTCCAGCGATGATCGGACCGAATGCCGAGCCAAGTGGAACATGGATATGTGATCCGGGTTCGCACGGTGTGGTTCCGATCCAGCCGCTTCCGCCAAGTACAAACACGATGTGGTTGCTGCGATGTCCATGGCGACGCACGACCATCCCCGGCTCGTAGTGAACGTGCGCAGAAAGAAAGCCGGGTCGAATGATCGGCCACTTCTCCCGAACAACTGAAACGGAACCGTCGGCGTTTTGCTGTCGCTGCACCTGAGTCCAGTCGATGTCATCGACATGCCAGAAGACTGCTTCTACGCCGTCAACATTTGGCGAGACATCGTTGTTCTGTGGTGAAGCGGTCATGAGGATTCTCCAAGAATCGAAGGCAGATAGTTACCGCTTGCGCAGACCGCCATACAGAATTCGCTGCACGAACACGCTGAACAGCAGCGGTTCGGCCAGTTTGCGCGGAATGCGGAAACGTTTGCCATTGGGTTGGACAACTGTGAGGCCATCGTCCTGCATGCCGAGGATTGATCCCCATCGGTATTCGGCGGCCTTGTAGGTCTTGAGTTTCGCAGGGCG
>WLMU01000040.1 GCA_009700115.1 Actinomycetota bacterium | reverse complement strand
GCCTCGCGCTCGCCCACACTCTCGACCCAGCCTCCCGGCGCTTGATCGACGCTCGTCAAGACACGCGCTGCTGATCCTGCAGAGAGTGGTAGTCGTGCACCTAGCGGCACGATGGTGCGCAATCCGTGAAGTGACTGGAGAGCAGCGATACACACACGATCCTCGCCGTCGCGAACGAACAACTGCACGCTTTCACCAGTTTCATCTCGCAGAATCGCAAGGGCAGATGCCGCCGCGGTTGCGAGGGGCCATGCGTCCGCCGCCGCCTGCCCGAGAGAAAGCAAACGTGTCCCGAGCATGAACCGGCCCTCGGCGTCGCGCCGAACAAGACCATGTCGTTCAAGCGCTGTCGCCAGACGATGAGCGGTGGCCCGAGGCAACCCCGTCACCGTCACAAGCTCCGACAGCGAACGAGGCTGCACTTCGAGCGCGTCGAGAACATCAACCGCCTTGTCCAGAACACCCACACCACCTATAGTGTTTCCCACGGAGCAAGATTAGCGTCCCATTATATGAGACGCAAACGGCGCCGTCCGGAACTCACGCCATTGTCAGGACCGGCCAACCTCTCGAACAGGAGCAGAACATGGCACCGAGAACCCTGTCGCAAAAACTTTGGGACGATCACGTCGTACATCGCGCCGATGGCGAACCCGACGTGCTCTACATCGATCTCCACCTCGTGCACGAAGTGACCTCGCCACAAGCATTTGATGGTTTGCGCCTGAGTGACCGAACCGTCCGCCGACCTGAACTCACCGTTGCTACCGAAGACCACAACGTCCCCACTTCCGATATCGATCAGCCCATCGCCGATCCCATCTCGCGCAAGCAGGTCGATGTGTTGCGGGCCAACACCGCCGAGTTCGGCATTGTCGAACACGCCATGGGTACTCCCGGTCAAGGCATCGTGCATGTGATCGGACCAGAACAAGGCCTGACCATGCCCGGCATGACCATCGTGTGCGGCGACAGCCACACCGCCACGCACGGCGCGTTCGGCGCGCTGGCCTTCGGCATCGGTACTTCTGAAGTCGAACACGTCATGGCCACTCAGACTCTCCCCCAGCATCCGGCCTCAACCATGGCCGTCAACGTGAACGGTGCACTTCCCGATGGCGTGACCGCCAAAGATCTCGTGCTGGCCATCATCGGGCGCATCGGCACCGGCGGCGGCATCGGTTCCGTCATCGAATATCGCGGCGAAGCAATCCGTTCGCTGTCGATGGAAGGCCGTATGACGGTGTGCAATATGTCAATCGAAGCGGGAGCCAAAGCTGGCCTCATTGCTCCCGACGAAATCACCTTCGACTACCTCAAGGATCGCAAGTACGCCCCGACTGGTGCCGATTGGGACGCTGCAGTTGCCTACTGGCGCACACTCCCCACCGATGACGGTGCAGTGTTCGACAAGGTTGTCGACATCGACGCCACGAAACTTCGTCCCTTCGTTTCCTGGGGAACGAACCCTGGTCAGGTCATTGAGCTCGATAGCAATGTGCCCGATCCTGCCTCGTTCGCCGATTCCGGAGAACGCGACGCAGCATCTCGCGCCCTTGAGTACATGGGCCTCACCGCTGGCATGCCGATCAAAGACATCCCCGTGCAGACCGTGTTTATCGGCTCATGCACCAACAGTCGCATCGAAGATCTTCGCGCCGCAGCCGCGGTTGCCGAAGGTCGTCGGGTTGCGGCCGGCGTACGCGCCATGGTCGTTCCTGGCTCGTTCATGGTGAAGGGTCAAGCCGAAGCCGAGGGCCTCGACAAGATTTTCACTGCTGCCGGATTCGACTGGCGTGAACCGGGTTGTTCAATGTGCCTTGCCATGAACCCCGACAAGTTGGCGCCGGGTGAGCGTTCGGCCTCAACCTCGAACCGCAACTTTGAAGGACGACAGGGCAAGGGTGGTCGTACTCACCTTGTTTCGCCTGCCGTCGCTGCAGCAACCGCAATCGCTGGAACCTTCGCCGATCCTCGCGATCTGGCCTGAGAGAACTGAGCACATCATGGAACCAGTCATCACCATCACCGGAACCGCCCTCCCCCTCGACCGCTCTGACGTCGATACCGATCAGATCATCCCAAGCGATTGGCTCAAGCGCGTTGAGCGCACCGGCTTTGGCCAGGGCCTCTTTTCCGAGTGGCGTGAAGACCCCGAGTTCGTCATGAACCTTCCGCAGTTTGGCGAGGCCAACATCCTTGTGGCCGGCGCCAACTTCGGTGTGGGTTCATCTCGTGAACACGCCGTGTGGTCAATCATGGATTACGGCTTCAAAGCCGTCATCGCTCCCCGCTTCGGCGACATCTTCCGCAACAACTCCGCCAAGAACGGACTCGTTCCCGTCGTGCTCCCCGCCGATGTGAGTGAGCGCATCTTGCGTGCCGTTGAAGCCGATCCGACCGTTGAGATCACCATCGACATCGCCACCAAGCGCGTCGTCGTTGCTTCGCTCGACATCGACCTGGAGTTTCCGCTCGACGATTCAACCCAGGAACGATTCCTGAACGGCCTCGACGACATCGCCATCACGCTTCAGCACGTCGATGCGATCGCGGCCTTTGAAGCAACTCGACCGGCCTGGATGCCGGCAACGAATCGCTGAACTAACTGAGCGAGCCCGGCCGCGAAACCGCGGTCGGGTCTTCGCCGGTGTCACGCACCCGCACGATGCGGTTCAGTGCATTGAGCAGCGCTCGGGCAGAGGCTTCGACCACATCGGTGGACAGGCCACGACCTGGCATCGAAACACCATCGACCTCAAAGCGCAGGGCAACGTCGGCCAATGCATCGACCCCACCGGTCACCGAGGTAACTGCGTAGTCGGTGAGGGTGCCCGAAATGCCAGTTGCTTTGTGGATCGCGGCGCAGGCGGCATCGACCATGCCAGAACCTTCAGCAGTCGCTTCGATCTTGGTGCCGTCATGATCGAGCACAATCGTTGCCGTAGGCGTGGAACTCGAGCCACCGTGGCTATCAAGCGAGATGAGCGAGAAGGCATAGCGAACGGTGTCGCCCATCTCCTCGGCGACCAATGCTTCGAGGTCGGCGTCGCTCAGTTCAACTTTGCGGTCGGCCAATTCCTTGAAACGAGTAAAGACCTGGTTCAGTGCATCGCCGTGCAGGTCGTAACCCATCTTCTTGAGTGTGTCGGCGAACGCGTGACGGCCTGAGTGCTTGCCCAGAACAATCTTCGATTCCCCCTGGCCAACGGCGGCTGGATCCATAATCTCGTAGGTGGTGCGCTCGTTCAGAACGCCGTGCTGATGAATACCTGATTCATGCGCAAATGCATTACGGCCGACAACAGCCTTGTTGTACTGCACCGGATAACCGGTCAGTCGACTGACCAAACGCGATGTGCGGGCCAACTCTTCTGACTTGATGCCGGTGTCGATGCCACCGAAGTAATCGGAACGGGTGCGCAGTGCCATCACAATTTCTTCGAGCGCAGCGTTGCCAGCACGCTCACCCAAACCATTCACCGCACATTCGACCTGACGAGCGCCTAACTGCACTGCAGCCAGCGAGTTCGCAACGGCCATGCCCAGATCGTTATGGCAATGGGTGGAGATGACGTAATCGCCCTTCACAAAGTTGCGGACATTGGCCAGACGCTCGGCGTATTCCTGCGGCACGGCAAAACCGACGGTGTCGGGGATGTTCAATGTAGTTGCGCCGTTGTCGACAGCGATCTGCAGAACCTCACACATGAAGGTGAAATCAGAACGTGACGCATCTTCGGGCGAGAATTCAACATCGTCGGTGTAGGAACGAGCACGCGCAACACCAGAGGCTGCCTCGGCCTTCACCTGATCAGGTGTCATGCGCAGCTTGTGCTTCATGTGGGTTTCGCTTGTGGCAATGAAGACGTGAATGCGAGGATGCTCCGCCGACTCAATTGCTTCCCAGCACCGATCGACGTCACCAAGAGCAGTGCGAGACAGACCACAGATAACCGGGCCGCGAACTGACTTGGCGATGGCCTGCACGGATTCGAAATCGCCTTGGCTGGCAATCGGGAATCCGGCCTCGATCACATCGACACCAAGACGAGCGAGTTGTTCCGCGATCTCAACCTTCTCGCCTTGATCGAGCGAGATTCCTGGCGACTGTTCGCCATCACGCAGGGTCGTGTCGAAAATGATGACCCTGTCAGTTGCTGCGGTGTTGTCGGTGGTGCTCATAACGGTGCCTTTCGGGGCATGTGGTGCATTTCGGGGAACAAACGGAATCTGGCCGGAGAACGAAAAAACCTCCCGGCCCGAGGGCGCAGGAGGTTGGCAGGCGCCATATGTGGCACCCGCCTAACGAAGTAGAAGCTCCAAAGAGAAAGAACGCATGACCAGAGTCTGCCGGGTTCCTATGGCGAAAGCAACCATGGGGCACTCCCCCCGCTTTCCCAAAGGGCCACGGGTCTCAGATGGCGTCGACAGAAACAATGCCTTCGATGGCACGAAGGCGCTCGCACACCTCGGCCGGAACCGCATCAGTGATGGACAGCACCATCATCGCAGAGGCGCCGTTCGGGGCCTGACCAACGTCCATATCGGCGATGTTGAGGCCAGCTTCGCCAACGATGGTGCCGACAAGACCAATCATGCCGGGGCGATCGTCGTTACGAACCACGAGCATGTGATGAGCGGGAGGAACATCAACGCGGTGATCGTCGACCATCACGAGGCGAGCTTCACCATCGAGACCCATGAGGGTGCCCGCAAGCGAGTGGGCTCCGCCACGAATAGTGATGAGGTTCACGAAGTTATGAGCCGTTGTCGTGGTGGTTTCAGTAACGGTGATGCCGCGCTCTTCGGCCATCTTCGGCGCGTTCACGTAGGACACCGGATCATCGCTGATGCGACCAAAGAAACCCTTGAGCAACGACAGCGTGAGGATGCGTGTGTCGTAGCCGCCGATTTCGCCTTCGTAGGAAACCTCGAGTGCCTCGACGCCCGTGGCGAGTCCGCCAAAGGTTGCACCGAGTCGTTCGGCGAGTGAAAGGAATGGACGAACGGTTTCACTGGCTTCAGCCGCGTTCACGTTCACTGCAAATGGAACAAATTCGCCCGCAAGCGCTAACCCGACCATTTCAGCGATGGTGTCGCCGGCTTTGTCCTGTGCTTCGTGTGTGCTGGCCCCCAGATGTGGGGTGACAACAACCTCGGGAAGTTCAAACAACGGCGATTCAGTGGTGGGTTCCTTATCGAACACGTCGATCGCTGCGCCACCGACGTGACCAGAACGAATGGCATCGGCAAGATCACTTTCAACGATGATGCCGCCGCGAGCAACATTCACGATGCGAATGCCCTTCTTGGCTTTGGCCAAACGCTCGGCATTAATCAGACCAACAGTTTCTGGCGTCTTGGCTACGTGCAGCGTGACGAAATCAGAAACAGAAAGCAGCGTGTCGAGATCGACGATCTCGATGTTCATCTTGCGGGCCATCTCGGGAGAAACGAAGGGGTCATAGGCGACGATCTT
Source organism: Actinomycetota bacterium (assembly GCA_009700115.1). Taxonomy (GTDB): domain Bacteria; phylum Actinomycetota; class Acidimicrobiia; order Acidimicrobiales; family Acidimicrobilacustridaceae; genus Acidimicrobilacustris. Next base: position 10,022 of record WLMU01000040.1, on the reverse strand, counting down.
CATTCCGAAGGCCATTGCCCGTTGCGCGACGAGCTTGCCAATGCGACCGAGGCCGACAACACCAAGGGTCTTGTCGGACAGTTCGACACCAGTCCAGCGGCTGCGTTCCCAGCGGCCGGCAACGAGGGCGGCATGAGCTTGAGGAACGTTGCGAGCCATCGAAAGCAACAACGCCATGGTGTGTTCGGCAGCGGAGAGGATGTTCGACTGCGGCGCGTTCACCACCATCACGCCGCGTTCGGTAGCGGCTTGGGTGTCGACGTTGTCGAGGCCGATACCAGCGCGACCAACCACAATCAGGTCGGTTCCAGCAGCGAGCACCTCGGCGGTGACGTCGGTGGCAGAACGGATGATGAGCGCGTGCGCTCCCTTGATGGCCTCAATGAGCTGCTCAGGGCTCAAGCCCTCCTGCACATCGACGGTGTGGCCAGCAGCGCGGAGGCGGTCGAGGCCGCCATCAGCGATGGTTTCAGTAACAAGAATCCGTGCCATAGGGGTCCATCCTTACGGGCGCAACGGCGAGTCGCCAACCCGGTTGCGGGGAAAGTCAGAGATGAGCGATATCGATGGGCTCGACATCGTCCGCGAGATCGAAGCCGAGCACCTTGCTGTAGAAGTACGCCTCGGCTTCGAGGGATCGTTTGATCGTGGCGGCCTGGCGGAAACCGTGCTGTTCGCCTTCGAATTCGAGGTACGCCCAGGGCACGCCGTTGGCATCAAGCGCTTCAACAATCATTTGCGATTGGTTCGGCGGAACAATTTCGTCCTCGAGGCCCTGCAGAACAATCAGCGGGCATTCGAGATCTTCGACGTGATGGATCGGTGACCGCTCTGCGTAGATGTCGCTACGAGCGGGCCAGGGGCCAACGAGCGAGTCGAGATAGCGGGCTTCAAATTTGTGTGTGTCGCGAGCGAGTGCTTCGAGATCGGCGACGCCGTAGAGACTGCAACCAGCCGCGAAAACGTCGCGGAACGTGAGAGCGCTCAGCGTGGTGAAACCGCCAGCACTTCCACCGCGGATAATGAGTCGATCACGATCGGCATCACCGCGATCGATGAGAAGGCGCGTTGCGGCGATGGAATCATCAACATCGACAATGCCCCACTCACCGATGAGGCGGCGACGATACGAACGGCCGTAACCAGTCGAGCCGCCATAGTTCACGTCGACCACACCGAAGCCACGCGAGGTCCAGAACTGCACACCGAGATTGAGTTGCGGCCGAGCGGCCGAGGTGGGCCCACCGTGGCTCAGGACAATAAGCGGCGCTCGTTCACCATCGGGCGCAGTGAAGTCCGGATTCGTTGGCGCGTAATAAAGGCCATGTGCGAATCGATCGCCCGATGTTGCGAATGTGATCGGTTCAGGCGTGGAATACCACTCGGTTCCGATTCCTAAATCACGAGTCGGTCGCAGCGGGGCCGAAAGAACAGCTGTCGAACCATCTATATCGGACTTTGACGGCACGTCGAGAACAGCGACGATGGCTTCAGAAGTTGGGGACGCTCCGACCACAACTGCGCCGTAACCAAACGCGCGCACCGATGAAAGCGCAGTGAACGGTGACTCGAGCGGAACCATCGCACCGCCACCGGCGGGAATAACGCCGAGATGATCAATTCCCAATTTGAACCAGGCAACGAGAATGCGACCATCGGCAAGAACCGCATAGCGCGAGTTATCGAACACCCAGTGCGGCACACCTATTTCTGCATCGACAGGGGCAATCGGTGTTGCGTCAGCAGCAACGCCATTCGCAACGAGTTCATGAATGGCATCGGCGGAGACTCGATAAAGGTTCCACCAGTCGGTGCGATCAGAGATGAACAACAACGATCCATCGGGAGCCCACTCGGGCTGCGTAATGGATTCATCGCGACCACCAGCAACAACATGAGTGTCGCCAACAACGATCTGGCCATCGTCGGTCTGATCGTCGTACATCGAGGCGACGCAAAGCTCGGTCCCATCCCATGGCATATCCGGGTGATTCCAACGGAACCACGTGAGCACGTTGCCCGACGGATTCACACGAGGCGCAGCAACAAAGTCTGAACCTGTAACAAGAACTACTGGTTCGGCAGGCTCGCCGCTGTGGTGCACGCGCACGGCAACGATCTCGTTGATTGGTTCAGCATCGGCACTCCCGTGCCGTTCGCGAACGCACACGACCCAACGTCCGTCCGCGGTGAATCGGCCGTCGGCGTAGCGATCGCCGTGATGTTCGGCAGATTCAGGAGTCAGCGCAGTTGGCGTCGAAGCCCCCGCAGCCAATCGATAGAGGCGTTGGTCGGCCCAATTCACGAACACAACATCGGAACCATGCAGCCACCACGCACCACCGCCGTATTCATGCACGCGAGTGCGCGCACCGAATCCGTCAGGAAGGACATCAACCGCTCCGCCGCCAGGATGATGGCGGACCAGCTGCACCCGCCCACCCTCTTCGGGTCGAGCCTCACTCCACCAAACATCGTTGCCACCGACAAAGACCTCGCCGATAGAGACCGACCTGGAAACAATGAGATCAGCGGTGATCGGCGAAGACCACGAACCGAACGGCGCAGTTGTCATCGGTTGGTCAACTGCTCTTTGCTACGAGTTCCGCTATGCGGCCGATGCCTTCGACGATGTCAGCATCACTGACAGCAAAGGAGATGCGCACATACCCCGGCGCATCAAACGCTTCGCCAGGAACAAGCGCAACCTTCGCTTGGTCGAGAATGACCTCGCACAGTTCCGAGGTGGTCGTGGGCGTTACGCCACCGAAGTTGCGACCGAACAAACCTTCCATCGACGGGAATGCGTAAAACGCACCTTGGGGCACCATGCAGGCAACACCAGGAATGTCGTTGAGTAGCCCATGGATGAGAATCGCACGACGCGCAAATGCTTCCCGCATTTCCTCGACACAATCGAGGCCACCTTCGAGCGCTGCAATAGCAGCACGCTGCGAAACATTCGCCACGTTCGATGTCGAATGTGACTGAAGGTTTGTGGCGGCTTTGATGAGATCGGCGGGACCGATCATCCAACCGACGCGCCAACCGGTCATGGCGTAGGTCTTCGCCACGCCATTGAGGATCACGCACGTATCGGCAAGGCCGGGCACCTCAGCAAGGATCGAGGTGAAAACGTTGTCGTCGAAGGTGAGGTGTTCGTAGATCTCGTCGGTGATGACCCAGATGCCGTGCTTGAGAGCCCACTCACCAATTGCACGAACTTCTTCCGGCGGGTACACCGCCCCAGTTGGGTTCGAAGGCGAAACAAAGACAAGCGCTTTGGTCTTGTCAGTGCGCGCTGCTTCAAGTTGTTCAACGGTGACTCGGAAACCTGATTCAACATCGGTGGGGAGCACAACCGAAATACCACCGGCGAGTGCAATGGGTTCTGGATAGGTGGTCCAGTACGGCGCCGGAAGCAGAACTTCGTCGCCAGGATTCAAGAGTGCTTCGAAGGTGTTGTAGACCGCGTGCTTCCCGCCATTGGTTACGAGCACCTGGCTCGGCGAGACCACAACCTTGGAATCACGAAGCGTCTTGGCTGCAATCGCGTCTTTCAATTCCGGCAAGCCCGCAGCGGGCGTGTAGCGATGGTTCTTGGGATCGCGCGCAGCTTCAACGGCCGCCTCGACCACATGGGCCGGTGTCGGGAAGTCCGGCTCACCCGCGCCGAACCCGATGACAGGCTCGCCTGCGGCCTTCAGCGCTTTGGCCCGGGCATCGACCGCAAGGGTCGCAGATTCGGTGATGGCGGAGACACGGCGAGAAAGGCGCTCTGTGGCCATTGGAGAAGTCCTTGGATCGACTGAAGTGGGCGCCCGCACGCTACCGGTTCAACGACCCTCCCCCGCATCGAATTCGGTGTGACTCACGGCGTAACGCGACCACCCTCTAGGGGTGCGACGATGGAGGGGTGAGCACTACTCCAATCACCATCCCCGCCAATCTCCTTCCCGCCGATGGCCGATTCGGTTGTGGCCCCTCAAAGGTCCGCCCTGAAGCCGTTGCAGCACTGGCTGAAGCCGGTCGCGACTACCTCGGCACCAGCCACCGCCAAGACACCGTGAAGTACATGGTGAGCCGCCTGCGTAATGGCTTGGCCGAAATGTTTGCCCTGCCCGATGGCTACGAGATCATGCTCGGCAACGGCGGCTCCACCGTGTTCTGGGATATCGCCACGTTCGGCCTCATCGATCGCCGCAGCCAACATCTCACCTTCGGTGAGTTCTCCTCGAAGTTTGCCCAAGCCGCCGCAGCAGCGCCGTTCCTTGACGACCCTGTCGTCATCAAGAGCGATGTCGGAACCCATCCACGGCCAATCGTTGACGATGCAATCGACACGTACGCGTTTACGCATAACGAAACATCAACCGGCGTTTCGATGCCGCTTGTTCGGCCTGCAGGGTCCGAAGGAAAAGCAATTGTTCTCGTCGACGCAACATCAGCTGCCGGTGGCCTCCGATTCGATGCGTCACAAACCGACGTCTATTACTTCGCACCGCAGAAGTGTCTCGCCTCCGATGGTGGCCTCTGGCTCGCAGCCGTCTCCCCCGCCGCAGTCGAACGTATCGAGCGCATCGGGGCATCGGGCCGTTGGATCCCTGAATCACTGAGCCTCACCACAGCGCTCGACAACTCACGCAAAGACCAGACCTACAACACGCCCGCCCTTTCCACAGTGTTCCTTGCCGTTCAGCAAGTCGAATGGGTGAACGACAACGGAGGCTTGCATTTTGCCGCGTCGCGTTGTGATCGTTCCGCCGAGATCATGTACTCGTGGGCCGAAGCTTCTTCCTATGCATCACCGTTCGTCACCAACCCCGACGAACGCAGCCACGTCGTTGCCACCATCGACTTCGACGATTCGGTTTCGGCCGACGATGTCAACAAGGTGCTCCGAGCGAACGGCATCGTCGATACCGACAGCTACCGCAAGCTCGGCCGCAATCAAATCCGCGTCGCGATGTTCCCGGCAATTGATCCCGAAGACGTCGAAGCACTTACCAAGTGCGTCGATTACGTCGTCGAGAACATCTGACCAGTAATTCGGCTACGGCCGAGGTTTGCGATTCCAATCAAGCGGACCACCCGGAGCCAGTTCTGCGGGCACCAACTTGCCGAGCGTGTGCGCTTGCCACGTGACTTCGTCGTTCATCGAGAGCGGGAAGACAACGTCCTCGAGCGACATGAGGTCATCAAATTGTGCTGCCCAAGATTCGGGAGCCTGATCATCGACCAGCACACCGTGGTTCTCTGCCAACGCAACACGCGCCGCTCGACCTCCGCCTACCGAGAACGATTCGCCTGATACGGGGCACGCTCGATGACAGAGCCACACCACAAAAGAAGCGACATCTTCTGGTGGATAGTGATCCGCGAAGAGCGATGCCATGGGGCCCGGAGGCAACGAACGAGTGAGCCGGGTGTAGGCCGACGGCATGACGTTGTTGGCCACGATGCCGTGTCGGCGACCAGCAGCAGCAACAGAACGGGTGAAGCCATACATCGATGATTTGGTCGCTGAATACGGAATCGTGGTCGATGCACCGAACATCGCCGGCGAACCAGTCATCACGATTCGACCGCCACCGCGTTCCACAAGATGAGGCCACGAAGCCCCTGTGACAGCGATCGATGTCTGCAACGTGGCATCGATTGTTTCGCGCCACTCTTCAGCAGAATTTGGGCTCATAGGCGTGCCGGCGCCAATTCCCGCGTTGTTGATCACGATGTCAATGCCACCGAATGCATCGAGAGCAGTCTGGATGATGGCCCCACCTTCGGAAATCGCATTGTGATTGTCGGCAACCGCCTCGATCCCCTTGGCACGAAGTTCGTCGACCACAACCTGCGCAATGGGAATATTCTCGCCGTGCGGTCGACCAACATCGTTCACGACAATGCGGCAGCCCCGATCGCCGAGCATGTGCGCGTAGGCACGCCCTAATCCGCCACCAGCCCCCGTGATGACGGCAACCTCGCCGCTGAAGACAATGTCGTCAGCCACGAGCCATTCCGCCTGCGACGACAATGTCGTCGCCGGTGACAAACGAGGACAGATCGCTGGCGAGGTACATCACCGGGCCGATGATCTCTGCTGTTTCGGCCACTCGCTTCAACGAGGTCGCCGATGCAGCACGCTCGTAAAAACCAGGCGCCATTCGTTCGGCGCCCTCAGTGAGTTCACTTTTCACCGGACCAGGACAAATCGTGTTCACGCGAATATTCCAAGGTGCGAGTTCTTTTGACATCGTGCGTCCCAAATTAATGAGACCTGCTTTCGATGCACCGTAAGCACCAACGCCCGGACCACCGCTGTAGGCGCCAACCGTGGCGATATTCACGATGGAACCTCCGCCGGCATCGCGCATATACGGAGCAACGCAGGTGGCCATGCGCAATGGGCCCTCGAGGTTTACGGCAAATACCTTGCGCCACAGATCGATGTTGGTGTCAATCAACGAATCGCTCGTGGGATTAATACCAGCGTTATTCACGAGAACATCAATGCGACCAAACCGCTCAATCACTTTGTCGACAAAAACTGGAATCGCATCCCACTCACCAACGTGACAGGCCAACGGAAATACCTCGACACCAGTGCGTTCGGTGAGTTCTGCCGCGACCTGATCACAAAGGTCTTGTTTGCGACTGCTCACCACGACCTTTGCGCCAGCGTCAGCAAATCCGTCGACCATCGCCCGACCCAGTCCTTTGGTCGAACCTGTAACGATGACGACCTTGCCGCTGAAATCAAATGTTGTTTGCATAACGCCCCCTTGTTTCCCTCGAACGTAGCCGGTCAGAAACGCGAAGAGGCCCGGTCAGCGACCGGGCCTCTTCCAACAACTTGAGACAACCAAACACTTACTTCGCAGCAGCGAAGCCCTTGTCGAGGTCGGCGATGATGTCGTCGATTGACTCGAGGCCAACCGAAAGGCGCACGAGACCTGGCTGCACACCAGCGGTGATCTGCTCGGCTTCGGTGAGCTGCGAATGGGTTGTGGTTGCCGGCTGAATGGCAAGGCTGCGCACGTCACCGATGTTCGCAACGTGGCTGTGCAACTCAAGTGCTTCGACAAACTTCTGCCCGGCTTCCTTGCCGCCCTTGATGATGAATGCAGGCACAGAGCCGAAGCCCTTGCCAGCGGTGTACTTCTTCGCGCGCTCATGCCACGGCGAAGAAGTCAGGCTGGCGTGCTGGACTTCTTCGACCTGCGAGTGTCCAGCGAGATACGCAGCGACCTTTGCGGCGTTCTCGTTGTGACGCTCCATGCGAAGGCTGAGCGTCTCGAGGCCCTGAAGGAACAGGAACGAGTTGAACGGCGTGATGGCCTGACCAAGATCACGAAGCAACTGAACGCGGGCCTTGATGATGTACGAACCAGCTCCGAGGGCGGGCCAGTACTGAAGGCCGTGATAACTCGGGTCGGGGTCGGTGAACATCGGGAACTTGTCATTCGCCGAGAAATCAAACGAACCACCATCGACGACAAGGCCGCCAATTGAGGTGCCATGACCACCAATGAACTTGGTCGCAGAGTGCACGACGATGTCTGCGCCCCACTCAAACGGACGAATGAGCCACGGTGACGCAACCGTGTTGTCGACAATCAGAGGAATTCCGGCCTCGTGCGCAACTTTCGAAATACCTTCAATGTCGAGCACGTCATTGCGCGGGTTGCCGATGGTCTCGCCGTAGAACGCCTTGGTGTTCGGACGGATCGCATTGCGCCATTCGTCGAGATTGTCGGGATCTTCGATGAACGTTGCATCGATACCGAACTTCGGAAGTGTGTAGTGAAGAAGGTTGTAGGTACCGCCGTAGAGCGCTGCTGAGGCAACGATGTGGCTTCCCGCTTCGGCCAGGTTCTGAATGGCAAGTGCTTCTGCAGCCTGACCTGAGGCCACTGCAAGTGCACCAGGAAGTCCAACTGCGGTTGCCGTTGCACCTTCAAGCGATGCGATACGAGCTTCGAAGACACCCTGCGTCGGGTTCATGATGCGGGTGTAAATGTTGCCGATCTCGGCCAGCGCGAACAGATTCGCAGCGTGGGTCGTGTCTCGGAACTGATACGAGGTCGTTTGGTAGATCGGGACAGCGCGCGCACCGGTGGTCGGGTCGGGCTCCTGGCCTGCGTGGATCTGACGGGTATCGAAACCCCAGTTGTCGCTCATGGTCACTCCTCATCGATCAACCGGCTCGGGCCGGTCGGACAGGAGCGAGACTCTAGGGGCCTAATCCCGACCAATCAACTCAACAATTAGAACGAGGCACAGTTCGCAGGCGCAAAGATGACCGGTCGCCCACTATCACCCATGTCGCACATGTGCTACAACATCGCAATGGCCCTCACCTCTGACCCGCCCACAGTCGGCGCCCGTGAACTTCGCAATGAAACCCGGTCGGTCCTTGATCGCGTCCTCGAAGGTGACACCGTCATCGTCACCCTCGACGGTCGTCCTGTCGCCCGTATCGAACCCATCAGCACCAAACCACGTTGGGTCAATACCGAGAAGTTCCTCAAGAACCTTCGCCAAGCCGACCCAGGCCTTCTCGATGAGCTTCGCGAGTTCGATGAACTCATCGACAATGACGAGTTCGACTGAAATGCCTACAGATCAGGGGCTACTCGATACATCGATATTTATTGCACTCGAGACAGGCCGACCACTCGATACCGACCGATCCCCCACCTCGAGTTGCGTCAGCATCATCACCATTGGCGAATTGCGACTCGGAATCCTCACAGCTAACGATGCGCAAACTCGCTCGGCTCGTCTTTCAACGTTCCTCGACGCGTCTGAGCTCAATCCGCTTCCTATCGATGAAAACGTCGCTGAAGCGTGGGCCCAATTACGAATCACCCTTCGGGATACAAAGACGAAGATGAGCGTGAACGATTCATGGATCGCCGCGACAGCGATGGCTCACAACATTCCCGTCATCACCCAAGACGGTGACTTCGTCGAAGGGCTCGGCTTCGACATCATCCGGATCTGACGTCGTCGCAACATTGCCGTCCAGACGCGACGGAGGGGCCCGAAGGCCCCTCGCGCACTCCACCCGCTGTCTTGAGCACCACTCGGGCGCCTCATAACAATCCGTCGCCGCCGACCAAAGCCGGCGAGTTCGTTCACCCGAAGGTGAATCAGTCCTGTGCGCCGCCTGAAGTTTCGGCCACGCTCTTTCGACCAGCAGAGATCCACGGCATCATGGCGCGCAGTTCCTTGCCGGTCTTTTCGATCGGGTGTTCAGCGCCGGCTGCACGCAAGGCGTTGAAGTTCTTGCGACCGGACTCTGATTCGGCGATCCATTCGTCGGCGAACTGACCAGAAACGATTTCGTCGAGGATCTTCTTCATCTCGGCCTTGGTCGACGGCGTGATGACTCGCGGGCCACGGGTGACATCGCCATACTCGGCAGTGTCGGAGATTGAGTAGCGCATACCACTGATGCCCTCTTCGTACATGAGGTCAACGATGAGCTTTACCTCGTGCAAGCACTCGAAGTACGCCATCTCGGGCTGGTAACCAGCCTCGGTGAGAGTTTCAAAGCCAGCCTGCACAAGCGCAGCAACGCCACCACACAGAACAGCCTGCTCGCCGAACAGATCGGTTTCGGTTTCTTCCGTGAAGGTGGTCTCGATCACACCAGCGCGGGTTCCACCGATTGCATCGGCGTAGGCAAGTGCGACGTTACGGGCGTTACCGGTTGCGTCTTGCTCCACGGCGATAAGACAAGGAACACCGCCGCCCTCGGTGTACGTACGACGCACAAGGTGTCCTGGTCCCTTCGGCGCGGCCATCGCAACATCGACGCCAGCGGGCGGGACGATGCGGTTGAAACGGATATTGAAACCGTGTGCGAAGAACAGCGCATCGCCTTTGGCGAGATTCGGCGCGATGTCGGCGTCGTACACCGACTTCTGTTCGGTGTCAGGAAGAAGAATCATGACCACGTCAGCCCACTTGGTGGCATCAGCAACGGTCATAACGGTCAGACCTTCGGATTCTGC
>WLMU01000004.1 GCA_009700115.1 Actinomycetota bacterium | reverse complement strand
TCAATAAGCGCAAGCGCTGCTTTTGGTGATGGCGAGGATGGCACGTAAGTGGGAACGGCGGCCCACAGCGCAGCGGAAGGAATCCCTGCTTCTCTGCATGCATTGTGCAACACGCCCGTGATGCCGGTTGGGCCTTCGTAACGCGACGGAAGTAGATCGAGCGCATCGGTGCTCGCTTCGTCGTACGTCGCACCGAACACTGAAACGGGGCGTGAATGAGGAACTTCAGCCAGCAGCGCGCCCAACGTGACAACCATGCGCGCATTTGTTGCCAGAGCGACGCCGATGACGTGTTCAGAAAATGTTCGCCACTTCAACTGGGGTTCAATGCCCGAAAGGAGGATGACATCGGCACCGTGTGGCGTTGCGTGGGCGGAGCGGAACTCGTTCTTCGGCCAATCGATACGACGCACGCCATCGAAATCGACACGAACCTCGGGGCGAGTAACGGTGAAGTCGTAGAACACTTCGGGGTCGATATCGGCGAATGTGGTGGCCCCCCATTGCTCGGCCATGTAATCGATTGCCGTGGTTGCCGAGTCGCCGGCATCGTTCCAACCGCCGAAGGCCACAAGCAGAACGGGGCCAGTCACATCGGCGGGCTGGGTCCAGCGCAAATGGGGGAGCGAGTGCCCTGAGGTCTCCGGCATTCGCAGAAGGGTATCGGTGTCTACGCTGGACCGATGGCGAACGTGCAGATCATTGAGGCCACTGATGTGACACCGGAATTGGTGGCCGCATTCGAGCGCCTCATCCCCCAGTTATCTTCCTCAAATCCGGCTCCGACTGAGACGGAACTGGCGGCGATCTGCGAGTCCGAAGCCAGCCTGTTGCTCCTCGCTGTCGATCGTGACGCAGGAGATCACATTCTCGGAAGCCTCACGCTTGCGTGGTTCCGTATCCCTACCGGCGTGCGGGCCTGGATCGAAGACGTTGTTGTTGATGAAGCAGCGCGCGGGCAGGGCGTGGGCGATCTGTTGAATCGTGCGGCATTGGATCGTGCACTTGAACTCGGAGCGAAGACGGTTGACCTCACCTCGCGCCCCAGTCGCGAAGCTGCGAACCGCCTGTACCAACGCATCGGCTTCATCGCCCGCGACACGAATGTGTACCGCTATCAGTTCGATTGATCGGTGCCATTCAGTGCTTGGCGACTGATAGCTCCGCGGTCTATTTACTTTGGTTTGAATCAGCGACCGAGGACGAGCAACGCTCCGACGATGAGCTCGATCCCGCACCCGACGAGGTTTTCTTTCGAGGTCGAGTGGTCGATGACAATCGAAATCACGCGGGCAATGAATGCGCCGATCCAGGCCGCACCGAGGACGAGGGCAGCGTCACCCGACCCAAGAATCAACACAGCACCGCCAGCACCTATGAAGAGCCCGCCGTATGTCGCTCGGAACTCGGACATACCCAATTTGCCCGGCAGTCGGAGGCCAATCACGGCACTCACGTGTCTTGGCCAGAGCAACCCCAGCAGTCCGGCGAAGAGTGAAACGGTCGCTCCGATGTATGCAGTCAGGTCCATGTCCGTTACAACCGGGTCGACTTACGAACTATTTCATCATTCCGGGTGTCTTGGCGGCTGGTAGGAATGAGTAGAGAGCAGCTCGAAGTCGGGGTAGGCGTCGGTTGGCAGTCAGTTCCTGAAGCGCAACTTCGATGGTTGCACCCACGATGAGTCGTGCGGTTTCCGAACAGTGTGCAACCCGGCCTTGGAGATCCGCTTTCAGTGCTTGAGCAGCTTGAGCATTTCGCTGTTCGACGAGACTGGCGATCTCTGGAAGGGAACGGGCCTCAAGAAGCATCGCTCGTACTGGAGGTTGCGACCGACATCCGTCGAGGAACGCCTCGATGCGAATATGCGCTCGTTCAGAACCCGGAACCATGGCGGCAGTTCTGGCTTCTATGGAGGAGAAGAGATCGTCGTGGAATCGACGATGGAGTTCAGCGATCATCTGAGATCGGTCGTCGAAGTGCACGTAAAACGTGCCCTTGGCGTGGCCTGCTGCATTGGTAATCGCAGACACTGTGAGAGCATCCAGTCCTTCGGCACTTGCGAGATGGGTGGCTGCATTGAGCAGCTCGAGGCGTGTTGGGTGATTGCCGCCGGCTCGGGATCCGGGGCCTCGGCGTTGCAACTTGCTGGTCATCAGTACGCAACCATGAACGTGCACTCACTCATCGTTCCTCCTCAATCTTCAGCTCGAGAAACTCGTCCAAAGCATTGATGAATTGCGTCGGCAGCTCAGCGAATCCTTGGTGACCACACGGGAGTTTCACCACACGCGATCTATCGAGCATCTTTCGTGCTCGGCGCCCATCAACCAACCAGGGCAGGATCGGATCGCGGGTTCCCCAGATCAGCAGGACGGGTGCATCGACATTGCGCGCATCTGCCCGGGCGTCGTGTTCGGGATCGGTGAAGCTCCGCCAGATCCGCGCGAACGTCCGGACCCTGGAGGGGTCGCGGGACGCAACGACGGCAGCCGCCCTAATTGATCCGACCTCGGGTGTCCGTCGGCGGAGGTAGAGGCGGGGGAGCATCCTCATCGCCACCGGTGCGAACCGCTCTGAACCGAACAGTCGACACGCCATGAACGTCGTCGGCCATCGGGGAGTGAATCCTCCTGGGTTGACGAGGATGAGGGCCCGAACAAGATCGGGTCGTCGAGCGGCAGAGCGCAGGGCGGCGAAACCACCGATGGAGTTCCCGATGAGGGTGAACGGTCCCTCGCCGAGCTCCTCGAGGATCGCGGGAAGGAGTTCTGCGAATCCACACGCGCTCGGATCGGCGACCGCGGCACTCGCTCCGTGTCCTGGCCAGTCAAGAGCATGAACAGTGGCATGGCGGGCCAAGTCTCCGACGATCGCATCGAAGTCGTGGTGGTCACCGCCATTGGCATGCAGCAGCACTACCGGTTGACCTGAGCCAACTGAGTGGACCGCAACCCCGTCGATGATTCGGGTGGTGGGCGTCATCGAGGCAGAGTACATGACTTAACAGTCATGTACTGAGTTCACTGGCGCGGAATGTCTGATTGATCGTCTCCCGCGACACGAATGTGTACCGCTTCATCTTTGACTGAAATCACACTGCTACCTCGCTGCAACAGCGATACCTGTGATGCTCGGAGTGGCTCCTCTGTGTTCTGGTGTTGAGTTCCAAGAAGAAGTTCGGGAACTTGTCAGTTGATCGATGACAACAGAGTGAGCATGCGACCCGACTTGGGCGCAGTCTCTAGAACGTTCAACGACGAAGGGTGATCAACTATGGGAGCAAAAAGTGATCAGGTGAAAGGAAAGGCCAAGGAGGTTGTCGGATCGACGATCGGCAACGAAGACCTTGAAGCCGAAGGAACCGCTGACCGCAAGGCCGGTGAGATGAAGGAGAAGGCAGGAGAGATCGAAGACAAGGTTGAAGGCGTTATCGACCAGGTCAAGGAATCTCTGCGCAAAGAGAAGTAGTCAGGTCAATGGCGCGGTTCATTGGTATCCCATGAACTCATTGGAGGTGACTACATGTATATCGGTCTCGGAACTCTCGTCGTCATTTTGGTGATTATTGCCATTATCTTCCTCGTTCGTCGGGCGTGATTCGGCTCTCGGTCTCGCCGAATGCGAGATGATCATTAATCAGATCATTGAAGGTTTTGACTCCAGCGGCTGAACGCGTCGATCTGGTTCGAACGAGTTAGCGAAGCTCAAGCACCAACACCGGAATGATTCGTGTCGTCGCCGCTTCATACTCGGCGAACACGGGGCTTGCGATCTTCTGACGATCGAACAGTTCGTCGCGTTCAGCGCCCGTTGCTTCTCGAACGTGAACGGGCACGATGTCGGCACCGAGTTCAATTTGCGTATCGGGGTTGGCAATGAGGTTGTGATACCAGTCGGGGTTGGTCGGCTGTCCACCCTTTGACGCAAAGATGACGACGTCGTCACCGTTGGGCAGGTACACGAGCGGCGCATGACGAACGATGCCGCTCTTTGCTCCGGTGTGATGAACGATCGTCATCGGCCGGCCTTCGAAATGGCCACCAACCTTGCCGGCATTGGCACGGAACTCGTCCATGATCTGCTGGTTGAAATCGTTCAGTGCGTCAGTCATGGTGCGAACGGTATCGGTTTCTTTGGATCGACAAGATGCACGATCAAAAGATTTCTGTGCACATCGACGGCATACTTCTCGTCATGACATCTGAACTTGACGCCGCACGGTACATCGCCTTCGTTTCGTTTCGACAGGATGGAACCCCGGTTTCAACCGCAGTTTGGGTGGTTCCATTTGAAGACGGCTATGCGTTCACGACCGACCCTGATTCATGGAAGATCAAGCGAATCTTGAAAAATCCCGCCGTGACGATTCAGGCGAGCAACGTTCGGGGCCGGCCAAAGCGGGGATCTGTGGCGGTTGCTGGTCGCGCCGAAGTCCTGGAACCTGATGCGGTGGCGAGGGTGCGCGAAGCGGTGCGGGCGAAGTACCGGATCATGTATCGCCTTCTGATTGAGCGAAGTGACAAGAAAGCTGCGAAGCAATCTGGGTCTGCCACGGCGGGCACCGCCGCGATCAAGGTTGTGGTCTGATTTCAGATTTGTGAGCCGAGGTCGGTTCCCGTCGTTCGTGATGGGGCGACGTCACTTACGAATTCCTTACCAAATCCATGAACTGCTCTTGCCTGTTCATCGTAAATTTTCGGAGTTGTAGCGCCGGGAGGGCAGATGTTTTTTACGTATCTGAGACGCGAACTTGTGAATCGAAAGCGGCAGACCGCAATTGTTTCGCTTGGACTCGCTCTTGCGATCGCCGTTGTACTCGTTGTGAGTTCGTTGTCGAATGGAGCAAAGAACGCGCAAGCGCAAGTTCTTGATTCGCTCTACGGGATTGGCACCGATCTGACGGTTACACAGACGCCGACTCCGCAGCAGCCCGGTCAAGGTGGTGGCCGCCAGCAGTTCGATGTCCCTGGAGGTCAATCGGGAGCTGCGACCGATGGGCAACAACGTCAGGTCAATCGAACAAACCTTCGAACCAGTCCAGGATCAGGAACCCTTGATGGGTCAGCGATTGCCACGGTGCAAGGCGTGCCAAATGTTGCTGCTGTCTCAACCGCACTGAAACTTCAGAACACATCGTTCAGCGGAGAGTTGCCGCAAATTGATCAGGGTCAAGCGGGAACGGGAGGCCAAGGGCGGCCGGGGCAGACTCAGGGTCAATCCCCGACACTTGGGAGCTCATCGTTTGCAGTTACGACCTTTTCGGTTCTAGGTGTCGATCCAGTGGCATCGACAGGCCCCCTCTCGAGCACTGTGCTGAGTTCCGGGCGCGCGCTGAGTCCGACTGATGTAGGTCAATTCAATGCCGTACTCGATTCCACCTACGCAACTTCTGAGTCATTAACCGTTGGAAGCACGATCACGCTTGGAAAGACAGACGGAACGCAGGACTTTACGGTTGTGGGAATCGTGTCTTCGGCGACGTCAGCGGCAGAAACGGCAGCAAACGTTTACATCCCGCTTGACACCGCCCAAACGCTGTCTGGTCGAACCGGTCTGGTTTCAACGATTTATGTGACAGCGTCATCGGGTGCGTCTACCGACTCGGTGGCCGATGGAATTCGTGCAGCCCTTCCCGACACGACGGTGAGCACGACCTCCGACCTGGGTTCATCAGTTTCTGGCTCTTTGTCAGATGCATCTGACCTCTTGGGCAACCTTGGGAAATGGCTTTCGATTGTTGTTCTTGCGCTTGCATTCCTTATCGCAGTGCTCTTCACGATGTCTGGAGTTGGACGTAGAACTCGCGAATTCGGAACGTTACGTGCGCTTGGTTGGCGCAAGAATCGGATCGTCCGGCAGGTCGCAAGTGAAAGCGTGATTCAAGGTGCGCTCGGCGGCGGTATTGGTCTCGTTCTCGGATTCATCGTCGTAAAGATCATTGATTCTGTCGCGCCATCTCTTCAAGCAACAACCGGTGGGCTCCAAGGTTCATTCAGTGGCTTCGGAGGACCCGCTGGATCGGGTGGGCGCGCCGGCGGCACAGCCGGTGCCGGTCGCACCGGTTCCACGATTGCTGGCGCTGTGCAAGGAGGTCCGAGACCACCTGGCCAGACCGGAACGACCTACCAAGTGGCGCTCAAAGCAGCCATGACCCCTGGAATCATTGCGCTCGCGATTGGTCTCGCAATTCTCGGTGGCGTCATTGCCGGGGTGTTTGGCGGACTTCGAGCATCACGACTCCGTCCCGCTGATGCACTTAGGAGTGTGGCCTGATGAGCCTGTATGAATTGGATTCCGTGTTCAAGACTTATCACCAAGGTCCGAATAACATCGCCGCCCTTCGAGACGTTTCGTTAAGTATTGAAGCTGGCGAACGAGTCTCAATCCAAGGTTCAACTGGTGGTGGAAAATCCACGCTGCTGCAACTGCTCGGAGTACTTGATTCTCCGACATCGGGCACTATCAAATTCGACGGGCGCGACATCACGTCAATGTCAGAGAACGATCAAGCGACACTTCGAGCGCAACGCATCGGATTCATCTTTCAGAATTACAACCTGATTCCGACATTGACGGCTGCTGAAAATGTTGAATGCGGCCTTGTACCGTTAGAGATGACAAAGGACGAGCGACATCACGCTGTCGCAGCAGTGCTTGCGTCGGTCGGACTCTCCGACAGGTCAGGGCACCTGCCTGGACAACTTTCCGGTGGGCAGCAGCAACGTGTTGCTATCGCTCGTGCGCTGGTAAAGAAACCGAGCGTGATTCTCGCTGACGAGCCGACAGGCAATCTTGATGAAGAAACTCGTGATGAAATCGCGGACCTCATCGAACAGGTCAGCGCCGAACATGGAGTCACCATCATCACCGTGACCCATGACTCGGCATTGGCGAAACGATCGACTCGTCACCTCTCGATTCGAAAAGGCATCGTTTCCGAATCCTGAGACCAATTGGTCTGGGTCGGGCGACCACTTTCCGGCCTTGTCGCAGCTTTCGCAACAAACGGGCGACGCGGCGACCGCAGGGTCGTCGAAGAACAAAAGTGCCGGTAGTCGGGGGTTCCTGCTCGGGTGTGGTTTGTGATCAAGGTCCGTTGATCCAGTCAAGAGTCGATCGCATACTGTGTGAGCATCAGTAGTCGGGGCTCCCGTCCCCATCACCCCAAGGATCATCGCCATGACAACGAGCATCGAAGAGGCCCGCCAGAAGTACGCCGAAGAGCGCGAGAAGCGACTTCGGTCTGATGGCACTGCTCAGTACTCAGCACTCGCTGGGATGTACGAAGAGTTCAATCGCGACCCTTACGTCGAACCCGGCTTCACTCGCGACCCAGAAATCGCCGATGTCGACGCAGTGATCGTCGGCGGCGGTTTCGGCGGCATGCTTGAAGCTGCGAATCTTCGCAAGCTCGGTGTCGACAACTTCCGCATTATCGAAAAGGGCGGCGACTTCGGCGGCACCTGGTACTGGAATCGTTACCCGGGCGCGATGTGTGACGTTGAGTCCTACGTGTACTTGCCGATGCTCGGAGAAACTGGCTTCATGCCGACCAACCGTTACGCGCTTGCGCCTGAGATTTTTGCGTACTGCCAGCAACTTGGTCGTCGCTTCGATATGTACGAGAACGCGCTTTTCCAAACCGAAATCAAGGACATGGTCTGGAATGAAAAGACCGAGCGCTGGACCGTCACCACAACGCGTGACGACGTGCTGTCAACAAAGTTCATCGTCGTTGCCGGCGGTGTGCTTCACAAAGCGAAGCTTCCCGGTATTCCTGGAATCGAGAACTACAAGGGCAAGTCATTCCACACGAGTCGCTGGGATTACGAGTTCACCGGCGGCAGCCCGTCAGAGCTCATGGACAAGCTGAAGGGCAAGCGCGTCGGCATCATCGGAACCGGCGCAACTGCAGTGCAGGTTGTTCCCCGACTTGCTGAAGCGGCCGAGGAACTCTTTGTGTTCCAGCGCACGCCAGCATTCGTTGGATATCGCGGACAGGCACCGACCGACGAGAATTGGTTCAAGAGCTTGAAGCCAGGTTGGCAGGGCGAGCGCATCAAGAACTTCACTCGAGCAGTGTGTGGCCAGCAGCCTGAAGAGAACATGGTTGGCGACGAGTGGACCAACGTGATGTGGACCGACACCACCAAGTACACCGAAGACCCTGCCGAAGCTGCAGAGCTTGAACGAATCGACTTTGAAATCATGGAAGCCGTTCGTGCGCGAATTGGTGAGTCAGTTGACGATCCGGAAACTGCAGAAAAGCTCAAGCCTTGGTACGGCGTTCGTTGCAAGCGCCCTTGCTTCCACGACGAATATCTGCCCGCATTTAACCGACCAAACGTGCACCTCATCGACACCAATGGCAAGGGCGTTGAACGAATCACTGAGAACGGCCCGGTCGTCGATGGCGTCGAGTACCCCGTCGATCTTCTGATCTATGCCTCGGGCTTCGATGTTGCTGCAACTTACGACCGCCTTGGTTTCGATCCCAAGGGTCGCAATGGTGTGTCAATGACGCAGTCATGGGGTGAAGGACCGCACACCATGCATGGCGTGATGACCCGCGACTTCCCCAACTTGCTGATGATCAGCACGGTGCAGGGTGGCTTCGGAACCAACTTTGTGCACTACCTCACCGAAACATCGAAGCATTGCGCCCACATCATCCGTATGTGTCTCGATGACGGAATCACTCAAATTGAGCCTTCGGCTGACGCTGAGGAAGATTGGTTCAACGTTCTCATGAGCAAAGTCATGGGTGTGGGCATGTACAACGCGTCGTGCACTCCTGGCTATCTCAATCGGGAACAGTCAGCTGGCGACATGAAGGGTGCACGTGGTGCATCGTTTATGGGCAGCGTCGAGGAGTACGCCGATCACCTCATTGCTTGGCGTGAGGCTGGCGAACTCACTGGCGTCGTCGTTACAAAAGCGAACTAGTCGCGTCGATTCAAAGGTCCTTCAACCGGATCTTTGAATCGATTGCCGCTGATCGATAAATACCGCGTGCCATGTACGATGCTTCGACTTTGCGCCGGGCGTCGTACACCGCAGCGCGAACCTGATGGCATCGCGCTGAATCGGGATCGGCCATCACGGCCATTTCGGCAAAGTGTGATGCCAAGCGAAGGTCGCCCTCTTCGGCGATCGCTTCGGCGCGTGCCGCAAGCGCCTCGGCACCGCCGGCAAGAGCTGCCGTCTCGGTGGCGAGGGCGACGTCGGCTGCAGGCTTGAGGTTTGCGGGATTGCCGTCGTACCAACCCCCATAGAGGCGCCAAATATTGCGCACTACAAATTCCGGTTCGTCATAGGACGGACGCAGGTACGGAAGGTCGGCAAGTTCTTGCGGAAGTTTCACGGTGTGAATGACGTCGTTGAGACGGGCGCCTGAATTCATGAGGGCAAGCGTTTGTTCGTGCAGTGACTCGAGCGCTGTAGCGGTGTTGAGCAGCACTTCAGCAACCATGTCTTCGCCGCCAACTGCGGGGCCGTGTGCGGGAAGAAGGAGCTCTGGTTTCATCGCTGCCATCTCACGAAGCGACACCGCCCAATCCCATGCAAAGCGCTGCACTTTCTGTGGGTTACCGGCGTTCGGGAATTGCCAGATGAACAAGTCGCCGACGCAGATGGCGCGCTTGTCTGGCACCCAGGCCCAGGTGTGGTCATCGGTTTCACCACGGGCATGGCGAAGATCGAACTCGGTGCCACCAATGGAAAGGTTGGTTGAGGTTCGGTAGGTGAGTTCGGGATAAATGAATTCACTCGGCCACGCTGGCTCGGGCAGGCGGAACTGACGCATGTTGATCCAGCCGTTGTAGCCGTTGGTCAACTGGTAACGATCGAAGCGATCGGGGATTGCTTCGTGGCCGACGTAACGAATTGGGCGGTCGCCGCGCGCTGCTGCTTCGGCGTCGAAAGCCTGCGCGCCAGTTACGTGATCGACATGTCCGTGCGTGTACACGGCGGTGTGTACGGGTGCATCTGACCAGGTGCGGAGTTCGGTGATGGCCTGCGGTGCAGACATGTGATGCGATACGTCGAAGAGGACGATGCCTTCGTCGGTATCGAACGCCACGACGTTGCTGAACGCTTCGATAAGCACGACGCCGTCGGCAACGACTGCAGCACCGCCAGCGTTTTCGCTGAACAGCCCGTTCATCGCGAGCGGTTCCTCGCCAGTGATCCAACGAGCAGACCGCTCCAGCATTTCCTGACCGTCCATACAACCTCCCCGTAGCCGACGATCCTCGCACAGCAACGGCATCTACGGGCGGTGTCAGGGATCTAGGAGCCCCCGAAGTTGTTCAGCAATCTCATCGACTTCGGGCGAGCCGCTCGCCACCGAGAGCACAAATTCGTAGACGTCATCGTTTGAGGCCTGTGAAATCGGTATGTCGTTCAGTTCAAGAAAGACTGCCGTGGCGAGCCAGCCAAGTCGCTTGTTCCCATCGATGAGTGCGTGGTTATTCACGATTGACTGCAGGAGCGCGGCGGCCTTGGTCCAAATGGTCTCGTACGCCTCAACTCCAAAGACAACGGTGCGCGGTCGAGCGACAGCTGACTCAAGAAGTCCGACATCTCGGATGGGCGGTGGATCTCCGAGCAATCTGGAAGCGAGAGCAAGAACGTCGGCGAGGTCGAGAAAAACCGTCACCGGACTCATTCACCAAGACGCTGAAGTGCTTCGGCGTGGGCGTTCATGATTCGGTCGGCAGCGTCGGATACGGCGGTTTCGTGAGAACGGCGGACGACGTACTCGCGGATCGCCTGGCGGGCGGCTTCTTGCATGGAGATGCCGTCGCTCTTGGCCTGCGCCTGGAGGGCAAGTTGTTCGTCGTCGGTGAGTCGAAGGGTCATAGCCATCTTTAAATGGTATCAGATTGATACCAATACGGGATTGTCCCTGTTGCGGGCGTATCGAGGGTGAAGGGACACGGAGGATGGCAGACCCCGCGAGCACCCAACAAGGGAATTTCGGACTATTTGCTAGGCCGGTGGCTTGAGTGGGGTGCCGGCCAAGGCCGCCGCGATCTGAGCGCCGGGCAGGCCATGAGCGTCCATTGCCGAGATCGAGAACCGTCCAGTAAGTGCGCGGATGAGGATGAAGTCGGAACAGGAGATGGCCTCAAGTTGGTCGCCAAGCAACGAATCGTGACGGTTGATCATGCCGAGGAGCCATGCCCTCGCAACGGTGAGCGAGGGTGACGAGTCGACACACGGCAGACCAAGTGCCTCACGAAGATCGATCTCGTGCGTGACTGCATCCATGACCAACTGCGAGTTCGATGGGCGAGGGATGGCCGGCAAGATCGCGTCGAAGGGAATGATCGTTGCTTCGAGAGCAGTTGCGAGTTCGGCGAGCGATTCACCTTCATGACGTCGCACCTGTGCGTTGGTCCACGCGTCGGACGCGACACCTTCCATCCGACTGGCCAGGAGATCTTCAGGAACGCCCACGAAATGCGAAACGGTTTGCTGCACAGTCCAGTCGGGACATGCCGGAACACGAACAGTGGCGGAGGACTCTGGAATCTGGGTGAGAAGTTCAAGCACTGACTCACGAGTGAGTTGGTAGGCCTCACAGACGTCTACATCGGGAAGGAGCCGAGACATGGATGAAGCCTCGCACACCGTTCATTTCAGTGTTTTCTTCGCGTTGCCCAAAACAACTAGGTTCTGCCCTTCGTTCCTACCCCCTGATGACAAGCGAGGTGCCTGAAATGACTGACTCGAAGATGCCCCATGGTGGCGCGCAACTCGGAGCCGTTGGTGGCCCGCTCGTGATGATCGGAATGGGTTCGATCGGCCGAGCAACTCTTCCGCTGCTCGATCGTCATATTGCATTTGATAAGTCGCGAGCGATTGCGCTTGATCCATTGGCGGATCGCAAGAAATACGCCGATGAATACGGCATCGCCTTCCAGCAGGTCGAGCTCACACCTGAGAATTACGTTGAGATCCTCACACCGCTTCTCACGAACGGTGAAGGCCAAGGTTTCTGCGTCAACCTTTCGGTCGACACGGGCTCGGTCGACATCATGCGTTTGTGCCGTGAACTCGACGTTCTCTACATCGACACCGTTGTTGAACCATGGCCTGGTCTCTATTACAACCAGTCAATTGACAATGCTGATCGCACAAATCAGTTCCTGCGCAGCAAGGCAGTGGCGGAACGTCGTCGTTCCCCAGGTGGAACCACTGCAGTTTCGTGTTGCGGGGCCAACCCCGGCATGGTGTCGTGGTTCGTGAAAGACGCGCTCGTGCGCTTGAACGATGAACTTGGTCTCGGACTTACAACTCCGGCTCCTGCAGACAAAGATGCGTGGTCTCGCTACATGCAGGCCGTTGGCGTCAAGGGAATTCATATCGCCGAACGTGACACGCAACGGGTGACCAGTCCGAAGCCGGTCGACACGTTCTGGAATACGTGGTCGGTCGACGGATTCATTTCCGAAGGGCTTCAGCCCGCAGAACTTGGCTGGGGCACGCACGAAAAGTGGATGCCGGAAAACGCTCACCATTTCTCAGATCCGGAATCCCCAGCGATCTATTTGGAATCACCGGGTGCCGAGACTCGGGTTCGGACCTGGTGTCCGACACTGGGCGAGCAGTACGGATTCCTCGTTACGCACAACGAATCACTCTCGATTTCCGATTTCTACTCAGTGCGCGACGAGAACGGTGAGGTTGTCTACCGACCCACCTGTCACTACGCCTATCACCCGTGCAACGACGCAGTGCTTTCGTTCCACGAACTGTTTGGCAACGGCGGCCGCAACCAGACAACGAAGCACGTACTTGACGAAGACGAACTGGTTGATGGCATCGACGAACTTGGTGTCTTGCTTTACGGCCACGACCGCAATGCGTACTGGTTCGGTTCACGACTTTCGATTGAAGAGGCTCGTGAACTTGCGCCGTACAACACCGCAACGGGATTGCAGATCTCTTCTGCGGTTCTTGCTGGTGTGGTGTGGGCGCTCGAGAATCCGAATGAGGGCATCGTCGAAACCGACGAAATGGACCACGTTCGTTGTCTCGAGGTGCAGGTTCCTTACCTTGGGCCGGTGGAAGGTCACTACACCGACTGGACTCCGCTTACTCGCCGTCTCGGATTGTTTGTCGACGACATCGACGAGTCCGATCCGTGGCAGTTCCGCAACATCCTCGTTCGCTGATTGTTACTCTGCTTCGCATGGAACTTTCAGGTGAAACCGGTACGTTCACGATCAGTCGGATTGTCGCGGCGCCTCTCGATCAGGTGTGGCGTGCGTATATGACTCCGTCACAATTCGTGCAGTTCTGGGCGCCGGCTGCCGTTGAGATTCCGCTTGACTCAGTGGTGATCGAACCGCGAGTTGGTGGTCGATTCGAGTGCACGATGATCGTCGAAGGCGTCGCCAATCACAATGTTGGAACCTTCGTTGAGTTCGTAGAACACAGCCACTTCCGATTCGGAGAGCCGCGTTTCTCGGAAGGTTTTTCATCGATCATGTCGTTCGCCGAAGTGAGCGATGGAACGCGAATCAATGTTGAACAGTCGGGGCTTCCCGTTGAATACCTTGAAGGCGCAACCGAAGGCTTTACGAGTGTGTTCGATCAACTTGAGGAACTTCTCGCACGCGGCTGATCAGCTTTTCGTTCCGCCTTCGATCCTGGCGATTTCAGCGCGGTCAACGGTTCCCGGTTGACCGAGTTCCATGCCCGGCGGAAGTTCAACATGAAGATCGTGGCAGGGGTCAACGGCAAGCGAACCCTGTTCCAGCGCGATGGAAATGATGTGGCCGCCAAGTTTGCGATCGTCTGAAAGAAAATGCAGATGATGGCCTGGCACCTCAACGCCAGCTGTTGCATCGGGAAAGCGGAAACCAAC
This sequence comes from Actinomycetota bacterium, assembly GCA_009700115.1. Taxonomy (GTDB): domain Bacteria; phylum Actinomycetota; class Acidimicrobiia; order Acidimicrobiales; family Acidimicrobilacustridaceae; genus Acidimicrobilacustris. The sequence goes on along the minus strand of WLMU01000004.1, from coordinate 38,262 downwards.
AACTGTTCCGATCGCTCGCTCAACGCGCCATTCCGATTGGTGGGCAACCACTTCACGTAGCGGTTTGTAGGGCTTCGTTTGTCGTTCGACACTGCGTAAAACAAGGTCGGTAAAGACGCCGTCGACGCGCACCGCTATGACAGGCGCGTCGGCAGGTGCCATAGCGTCGAGAGCATCGTGTAACGCGTCGAAGTCCAAAGCAGTGTCAACGGTTGCCGTGGAAGTCGGCGCGAATGGTGTCACGACCGCGAACGGAGTCATCACGGTTGGAGCCAGCGGGTGCACGGTTCCGTCAGCATGAGCGGAATACGCGAGACCATCGACGACGATGAGTTCACCGTTGAGAGCCTGAACGGTTCCGATACCGAGGGTGCCAAGGCGCAGGATTTCCGCCAGAGAAGTATCGCCGTCGTAGCCACCAGCCATCAGGGCTTCGAGGGTGCCGGCCTGCACCACGGTGTGTTCGGCGGCGGCATCGTGATCGAGTCCGGCCCGTGACAGCGCTCGGACGTGCAGGGCGCCGATGAGGCGATCGTCGATGATGTCACTGGTCATGGCCGGAGGGTAGGGCCAAACCGGACGACACCGGGCACGGGCTGCGGCGCAGAACTATTGTCAGTTTGTTCGCCAAGAGTTAGCAGAGGCCAGTCATGGACATCACCCTTCTCGGAACCGGCACGCCAATCCCTGACCCCAACCGAGCGGGTCCGTCAACGCTTGTGCGCGCCGGCGATCAGGTCATTCTGTGCGATGCGGGGCGTGGTGTCGTGATGCGCCTCGCTGCAGCATTTGCTGGTCCCGCTGCCCTCTCGGCCGTTCTTGTGACGCATCTTCATAGCGATCACTTGACTGATCTCAATGACGTCATCACCACTCGCTGGATCATGTCGCCAGAACCGAACCCCATCACGATTTATGGCCCAGTGGGCATCAACTTCGTGGTGACCAAGATGATGGAAATGCTTTCTCTCGATATTGGATACCGCATTGACCATCACGACGACCTCATCGAACCTCCGGCGGTGACTGTTATTGAAGTTGCACCGGGCGACTCGTTCACGATCGGCGACGTTGCTGTTCTTGTTGGCGCAACCGACCATCGTCCTGTGGAGCCAACGGTGGCGTTCCGACTCGAACACGCAGGTACGTCAGTAGTCCTCGGCGGCGATGGCATTCCTTGCGCCGCCCTCGATGAACTGTGTGCCGGAGCAACGGCCTATGTGCAAACCGTGTTGCGCGATGACATCGTGAAACTCTTCCCGCTTCAGCGATTTCTAGACATCCTCGATTACCACTCCACTGTCGAACAGGCAGCACAGACGGCAACGAAGGCAGGAGTGAAGACCCTCATTTTGACGCACTACGTGCCAGGCATCGGCCCGGGTCAAGAAGATGAATGGCGGGCTATTGCCGCAGCGCATTTTTCTGGCGACATCGTTCTAGGTGACGATCTAACGTCGGTGACTATCTGACCGATGCCATTGGCATCGAAGCGCCGGGGGGAACATCGATGAGCGGTCACATCACTGAGAAACGACAACTGGAAACTGTCGACGGTCCGATGGACGTCTTCGTTTCCACGCCGCTTGAAGACATTCGTGGCGGCGTGGTCGTGGTGCAGGAAGCCTTTGGTCTCACGGGGCACATCCAGCGCGTGTGTGACGCCGTTGCCGATGCCGGATATGTCGCGGTGGCGCCAGCGCTCTTTCATCGATCCGACGATCAACTGTTCGGCTACAGCGATTACGACAAACTCGGGCCCGTCATTATGACCATGACTCGCGCAACGATCGAAGTAGATGTCGATGCGGCATTCGCCGAGCTCATGCGGCTCAAGGTTCCTACCGACAAACTGGCGATCATGGGTTTCTGTTTCGGTGGAACGGTCACTCTTGAAACCGCCGCTCGTCTTGAACTTGCTGCGGCGATCACCTTTTATGGCGGGGGCTTAGGTGAAGGTCGTTTCGGTCTTTCTTCTGGAATCGAAAGTGCCGCAAGATTGCGCACGCCATGGCTCGGTCTCTACGGCGATCTCGACGAACACATTCCGATCGACGAGGTTGAACAAGCTCGTATCGCTGCAGCGTCATGTTCCGTTGACTCCGAAGTGATTCGATTCGCTGATGCTGACCATGGATTCCATTGCGATGAGCGTCCGTCGTTCCATGCGGAAACATCCTCGATTGCTTGGACGCGCACGTTGGAGTTTCTCGACGATCACATGAGCTGATTCAGTTCTGTCGCTTTGTCGCAAAACGCAAACACCCCCAGCCGGGGGGATGGCGGGGGTGTCGCAAGGCCGGCAGAACCTAAGTTCTGATTCGGCCAACCGGCTCAATGGGAGGGGGGATTCCCAGAGCCGATAGCCAAATGTTACGGGACGCGCTCCGATAAGCCCAAGTGATTTTGCCGGTCAGCAGTCACAATGACCCTTGTCACAAAGGGTTTGCGAGTTACCAGCCTTGATGAAGCGGGCGACCCTCAGCGAAACCAGACGCTGTCTGGACTCCGACAACGGCACGCTCGTGGAACTCTTCAATGTTGCGAGCGCCGGCGTAGGTGCAGGAACTGCGCACACCGGCGACGATCGTGTCGATGAGGTCTTCGACACCTGGCCGGGCGTCGTCGAGGTAGAGACGACCAGAACTAATGCCTTCCTCGAACAGCGCACGACGTTCTGCCTCGATTGGGGCTTCATCGTGAGCAGTGCGGTTCACGACAGCACGTGCCGATGCCATGCCAAAGTTCTCTTTGTAGAAGCGTCCATCGGCGTCTTGGCGAAGATCGCCAGGCGACTCGTGCGTTCCGGCAAACCAGGAACCAATCATCACGTTGCTTGCGCCAGCAGCGAGTGACAGTGCAACGTCACGCGGGTGACGAATGCCGCCATCGGCCCACACGTGGCGACCAAGCGAACGAGCTTCGGTTGCGCATTCAAGAACAGCGGAGAACTGGGGCCGTCCCATGCCGGTCATCATTCTCGTGGTGCACATTGCGCCCGGTCCGACACCAACCTTGACGATGTCGGCACCGGCGTTGACGAGATCGCGAACGCCTCCAGCAGAAACGATGTTGCCGGCACAAAGTGGCACACCGAGATCGAGTGCTTTGATTTTTCGGATGACCTCAATCATCTTTTCTTGATGACCGTGAGCAGTATCGAGCACGAGAACATCGACTCCCGCTTCGACGAGTAAGCGAGCCTTTGTGGCAACGTCACCGTTCACTCCGACTGCGGCGGCGATACGCATCTGATTGTTGGCATCGACGGCAGGCTTGTAGAGCGTTGATCGGAGCGCACCGGTGCGAGTGAGAATTCCAACGAGCGCGCCGGAAGCATCGACGACAGGAGCTGATCTTCGGCGGCTTTCGTGCAGAATGTCGAAGGCCTTTTCCGCATCAATCGTGTCGGGAAGCGTGAGGAGGTCGGTCGACATGACGAGGTCGACGCCGGTGAATCGATCAACATCGGCAAAGTCGGTTTCCGTGACCACGCCGATGGGGCGATCGCCATCGACCACGATGACGGCGTTATGCGCGCGTTTGGCGATGAGGTTCATTGCTTCGCCGACAGTTCCCGCAGGCGACAACGTGATGGGTGTGTCGAACACGAGATGGCGACGCTTCACCCAGGAAACGACCTCGGCAATAATTTCAAGTGGGATGTCTTGAGGAATGACGGCAATGCCACCGCGACGAGCCACGGTCTCGGCCATACGGCGACCGGCAACTGCGGTCATATTGGCGACGACGATCGGAATCGTGGTTCCGGAACCGTCGTTGGTGGTCAGGTCAACGTCGAGACGAGACGAGACATCGGAACGGGCCGGGACCATAAACACGTCATCAAACGTGAGGTCGGCCTCTGGGGTTCTGTCGTGAAGGAAGCGCACGTGGGCAAAGGGTAGGCGACGCTAGAACGCTTCGCCTAAGGGGTCGGCGTCGAGGCCAGCAGCAGTGGCTGCGAGCATCGCCATCTGCGCTGCTCGGTGGTACACGAGAACGAAGGTTTGCTGCGCTGTGGGTTCGATCGTTCGGAGTGGGGGGTCGCCGAGCGAGAGCACCATCCCCGAGGGATCAGTGGACATTCGCACCAAAGCGGGATCGTCGGGGAATGGTTCCCCCCAGAACTTTTGGGCGGCAAGGCGATCGGCAGTCTGTTTCTTCTGCACCCCGGTTGCCGGACGGCGGCGTGATCGGCTCATGTGAGGCTCCCTTCAAGGTCATCGGTATCGGACAGAAGCTCATCGGTCCGCAAGCCAAGCGCGGTTTGCAACTGGTTGGAATCGAGATCGCCGAGCGAACTGGATTTAGGAAGAACGAGATCGGCGATGTGGCGCTTGCCGGCCACGACTTCCTCGACTCGCTCATCGACAGTGCCGGGACACACGAGACGATGGGCAATCACCGTTTTGTCCTGCCCAATTCGCCAGGCTCGATCACGTGCCTGATCTTCTACCGCAGGATTCCACCAGCGGTCATACAAGATGACGTGATTGGCATTGGTGAGGTTGAGGCCGGTGCCGCCTGCCTTCAGTGAAAGTACGAGAGTGCCAGGGCCTTCGAGCGCCTGGAAGTCGGCAACAAGTTGATCGCGAGCGCCTCGTGATTGTCCGCCGTGGTAGCAACCGACGGGATTGTCGAAACGCGTGGAGAGATGTTCGGCGAGTTTCTGGCCCCACTCGGCAAAGTGCGTGAACACGAGTGCGCGCTCGCCAGCGGCGTAAACCTGTTCGATGATTTCCTCGAGGCGCGCGAGTTTCCCTGACCGACCGTCGAGTGGACCATCGTCGTGGCGGTAGGCAACGGGATGGTTACAGATCTGTTTGAGCGCAGTGATGGCAGCCAGAATGCGGCCGTTGCGATTGTCGGCACCTGATTCGAGCGCCGCTCCGGTAACGAGACTGTCAAGCACTGCTTGATACAAGCCGATCTGTTCGGGCGTCATCGAGCAATGATCGAGTTCGTCGATGCGGTCGGGGAGTTCGGCGGCGATCGCGGGTTCGGACTTTGTGCGACGGAAGACGAGGATGCCGTTAAGTGCGCGAAGTGCACGTTCGCCTTGATCTCGACCGGTAGCGCCGGTGGCCGAAAGTTGCGCAATGAATTGAGGCCGAGGTCCGACGAGGCCGGGATTGGTGAAATCGAGAATCGCCCAAAGATCGCCCAATCCGTTTTCAATCGGAGTGCCGGTGAGCGCGAGTCGCGATGATGCATTCAGGCGGCGAAGTTGCTGAGCAGTTTCGTTTGCCGGGTTCTTGATGGCCTGTGCTTCATCAAGGATGATTCGGCCCCATGTGATTTTCTCGAGTGCTTCGATATCGCGCACTGCTGTTCCGTACGTGGTGATGACGACATCAGCACGAGCAACTTCTTCGGCGATTTCTTTGTGATCGGCACGCCCAACGCCATGGTGAACGACCACCGAAAGTTCAGGAGTGAAGCGACGTGCTTCGGCAGCCCAGTTGCCGACAACGGCGGGGGGCGCAATGACAAGCGAAGGCGCGTCACTGATGCTGTCGACGAGATGGGCGAGAATTGTCGGTGTCTTTCCGAGGCCCATGTCGAGGGCAAGACATCCACCGAGGCTGGTGGTGTCGAGGAATTTCAGCCATGCCAATGCGTCGGCCTGATAGCTGCGTAGTTCTCCCTTGAATCCGTCGGGATTCGATGCCGGGGCCAGTGAGGCGGTCGATGCCTTGGCCATGAGGTCGGCAGCCCAGCCTGAACCATCGATGGAGACGCCACCGGCCAACGGTGAACCATCGAGGCCGAGAGCCTGACGCAGCATTTCCGCGCCAGTCATCTGTGGCTTCTTTGCCCGCTCGGCGAGTGCTTCTGCTGCAGCAGCAAGATCGGCATGATCTAGTGCAACCCATCGTCCGTTGGCGCGAACTAACGGGCGTGCTTCTTTCGCCAAACGCGCAATATCGGCTGCGGTGAGTTCGATGTCGTCAAAGACTGCGGTCCAACTGACGTTCGCGAGTTGGTGCGCACCGACCGAGGTTTCCCCGTTCGATTCAGCGAAGATGCGCAGCGATGGAGTGGCCTTGCGGCGTGAGAGCGCCGGCACACGCATCTCGAAACCGGCATCGGCAAGAACCAGTCCGACCTTGGACATCAATTCCCAGGCTTCTTCTTGACTGAGCACGACTTCGCCGCGCCGCATACTGCCTGGACGCATAAGCGGCGGATAGAGACGTTCAAGGCGAACAAGATTTCCTTCGAGTTCGCGTCGTTGGTTGCCGGCATTCACGAGCGCGACTTCAACGGGGGTGAGCTGTTCGCCCTTGCCGGGTGCAAAAACTGCGAGATGCCAGGCGTCGCCAGAATCTGGTGGATCAAGCTGAACGATGAGCGGTCGATAGTTGCGCGAGAGAACTGGCGTTGCCCAGCGTTCAATCGAGTTAGTGAGTTCTCCGGCGATACCGGCAGGAACCTCGAATGCAGTTCCGTCGAGACGAGCAAGGAATGACTCGGCAGCGGCAGCGATTGTTTTGGGATCATCGGGAGCAGCCGCAACTTCGACGCGACGTGCTGCGTCGAAGCAAATGACATCGACAACTTCCGCCAAGACAGAGCGAGTCATTGTGGCCCCGTCGACCGAAGGTGAAAGCGCTGCGACTGCTCCGGGCATTGCATCGCCGATGACGCGAAGTCGTTCGGAATCGATAAGTGCCGGTTGCCATGTGACGCCGAACGCACTTCGATTTTGGTTACGTCGACCGGTGCGTGAGCGGCGCAAAGTCGGAATCATCGCGCCTCGTGCAGCGAGAGACACCGCCCATGCGGCAACGATCGACATCCATCGAGCGGAGGGACCGATCTCCTCTTCGGGTGGGTCTGCGGAAAGTGCGAGTAGCCAGCCGAGAACATCGCTGGTGTTGGCTTCAAGCGCAACGGTCTTTTCGCCACTCGGAAGAGTGACGGGAGAACGGCCGCCCCACATTTCGGGAGCATCGGTTGCCGCAAGGAACGTACGAAGTTGTTCGACTGTGGTTGGCGGTGCATCGGGACCACCGAGCCATGCCACGAGGCGTCCGGTTACCCAAGAAAGTTGCAGCGCATTGACGCCAAGAGTGAGTTCACCGATTTCAGGTTCGATTCCCAAAAGACGGTCGAGGGCGAGTTCGAGTTTGCGTTGTTCGTTCTCGAGGTCGGCGATGACTTGTTGATCGTCAGGTGATCGGCGTAAACGCAACCGGTCGAGAGCTTCGTCGGTGTCGTTCAATCGTTCGACAAGGACGCGTTGCCACGCGGTGTTGTGAGCCTCGAGAATCGCAAGATCTTCGGCAGAGGCTTCGCCCCATGCCGCAGCTTCGACGAGTGTCTCGAAACGCGCGCCGTGAACGTCGATGGAGGGCGCGTTGGAACTTGCCGCAGCCGGCTCAGTTGTATCGATCTGATCGATCTCGTCGTCTTGAGGCACAAACGTCCTTGGTGGTTTCGTGCAAACGCAACCTGTGCGTCCGCTCGTGGCGCCTGATCCCCAGTCGGCACCGGTCATGCTCCGCAACATTCCGCCCCTCACCCAGGAGGAAACCGGCTGCTACGTGTCCTGCTGCCCTAGGCGTAATGGGGAAGCCCAGAGCGATAAAGAATTCCGTTGGCCTGCTTCAACCACCGTCATCTTCATCCGCCCAACCGGACTGCGAACACTTCTTCGCCACCCAGATCGGTGAGACCACTCTATCGGGTGGATCGACCGATGGGGCAATTGGTGAGGTGCAGTTGGTCAGGAACCCAGATCTGGAGTCACGGTGACTTCGCTGGCCTTGACCGATGCCCAAATGTCGTCGCCAACATTGAGGGCGAGGGCTTCGGCTCCAGTAGGCGTGAGTTCGGCCAACAGTGGAATCGGACCATTCAGCCGAGCGCGGACACGCTCCGGATGCCGGTCGAGGTCACTGATTGTCATCTTCCACGCGTTGCGGGCGCTTCCCTCGGGCTCGGCCCGATGAAGGCTGACCGCTGCTGGGCGAATGGAAGCGACCGATGGGCCTGACGGGGAGTCGGCCGGCACGACGAGTCGTGCTCCGGATGCCGTGGTGAGAGCACCGTCGCGAACCTCGCCGCGAACAAGGGAGAGTCCGACCATGTCGGCGATATGGCGAGACCGGGGATGGCTTGCCACTTCGTCGAGGGGGCCGCTTTGAACGATGCGGCCTTCTTCAAGGACGATGACACGGTCGGCGAGCGCGAAGGCATCAAGTGGATCGTGGGTGACGATCAGCGTTGTCACGGGTCGTTGTTGGCGAAGACGAAGTAGGTCGCGTCGGATTTCGGCTTTGGCACGAACATCTAGTGCTGACGTTGGTTCGTCGAGAAGTAGGACATCCGGATTCGTTGCGAGCGCGCGAGCAAGCGCAACGCGCTGGGCTTGACCACCAGAAAGACTCGCCGGACGTCGTTGCGCAAATTGCTCAAGTGAAAAGCGTTCAAGCCACTCGGTTGCGTTTGCACGAGCAACTACTCGTTTGGTTCCACGAGCACGAAGTCCGAATGCAACGTTTTCCAGGACGGAAAGGTTCTCGAACAGTGTGCTGTTTTGAAACATCACACCAATGTGGCGTTGTTCGGGCAAAACAAATGTTGCTAGTTCGGCGTCATCGACAACGATGTTGTTGAGCAGAATCTTGCCGTTATCGACAGGTTGGAGCCCACAGAGCGCGCGTAACAGCGTTGATTTGCCGGACCCGTTTGGACCGAGGACAGCGAGCACTTCTCCCTCGGCGAGGGCCAACTCAATGGCGAGATGAAACTCGGGAAGTTGAATATCGAATTGGGCATTGATGCTCATCGTGAGCCACCACTTGTACTTGAACCGCCGAGCCATTGATCGCGAAGACTCAAAAGCACCCCGAAGGAAATAGCGATCATCACCACGCTCAAGACGAGCGCTTGGCCGGGGTTTGATTCGAGAGCGAGATAGACCGAGAGCGGCATGGTTTGGGTTCGACCCGGGAAGTTGCCAGCGAACGTGATGGTGGCGCCGAATTCTCCAAGCGCACGAGCCCAAGCCATCACTGCGCCAGCGATAAGCGCCGGGCGAATTGCGGGAAGTGTCACACGGCGAAACGCGTACCAGCGCGAAGCCCCGAGTGTTCGAGCGGCGTCTTCAGTGCGGCGGTCAAGGCCTCGCAGTGCAGCCTCAACCGTGAGGACCAAGAAAGGCATTGCAATAAAGGTTTGAGCGAGAACAACGCCTGCAGTACTGAACGGAAGGCGCATCCCGAACCAATCGAAGAGTGAGTCGCCGAGAAGCCCGCGCCGGCCGTAGGCAGCAAATAAGGCGACGCCACCGACGACCGGTGGAAGCACGAGAGAGAGCAGACATAGCGCGCGCACGATGCGTCGACCAGGGAATCCATAGCGAGCAAGGACCCATGCGAGTGGAACACCGAACACGATTGACAATGCAGTCGCCCATAACGAGGTTTCGATTGAAAGGCGCAATGCAGTGAGTGACGATGGCGTCGTTAGTAGCGACCAAGCATCACCCCACGGAACACGCCACAACAATCCAATGAATGGAAGCGCGAAGAACGCGATCGCGATTGCAGCGATTGCAAGAATCGCAGCTGGTGGGCGCTGCAGACCTGCGGAACGGTTGCGTCCTATGCGTAAACGTGTCACGGCGATGTAAATCCGTAGCTTTTGAGAATGCTTTGTCCGGCAGTACCTGTCACGAATGCGATCCAAGCTTCAGCAGCGGTGTTGTTACCTGATTTAAAAATCGCCGCGATCGGGTACTTAGCGATGACATTAAGGTTCGCCGGGATTGCAACGCCGTCGGCTGCACGCTTTGTTGCGCGTATGTCAGTGGAGTACACGATTCCTGCGTCAGCTTCACCAGCCGAGACCTTTGCAACGATGCCTTTCACATCTGGCTCAAAGCTCGCCGGTGTGATCGTTACCCCGGCTTTTTGAAGAACTTGAGCGCTGTATTTCCCAATGGGTACCTCAGGCGCACAGGTGACATAGATGAGCCCGGACTTCGAGAGATCAGAAAGCGATGCGATCTTCGACGGGTTGCCTTTTCGCACGATGATCTCGAGTGAGTTCGCCGCGAAAAGAGTTGGCGTACCGCTGAGCAACTTGGCATCGGTGACCTTGTTCATGGTGGCTTCATCGGCGGCGGCGAAGACATCAACAGGGGCTCCGGCAATGATCTGCTGTGCGAGCGTTGATGACGCTGCGAAGTTGATGGTGACATTCACGTCAGGATGCAACTTTCGGAAGGCAGCCTTGATATCGGTGAAGGCACCTTGCAGCGAGGATGCGGCCGACACCGTGAGAGACCCAGACAGCGAGTCTGTAGATCCAGCGGTGGAGGAGGTCGTTGAGGATGAGCCGCAGGCCGGAGCGAACACGAGCAACATCAAAAACGAGATGGCGACGAGGGCGTTCGGGTGAAGTTTTGGGACTTGAAACGCCATTCCCGTATGGTAGTCAGGTCCTGATTACATACCTCAACTCCTGACGACGTCGCCGGTACCATCGACGGGTGACCCGCAACGACCCAGCACTGGCCGAAATGGTGTGCTTGGCGTTGGTGGCTGAAGGCCCTACCCACGGTTGGGCAATCTCGGGTTTGCTGGCTCCCGATGGCGAGATCGGTCGGATCTGGTCACTGAGTCGGCCCCTTACCTATCGAGCGTTGGAACAGTTGGTGAGCGACGGACAGATCGTCAAGATCGGAACGGCGCCAGGGAGCGGGCGTTCTCGCACGTTGTTGGATGTCACAACCGCTGGCCGGGAAAATTCGAGCGAATGGCTCGATGCGCCGGTGGAGCTTCCAAAAGATGTGCGGACCGAACTCCTTTTGAAATTCGCTTGTCGCACGCGCGCCGGACGTTCGCTGCACCCACTGGCTCTTCGCCAGCGAGAGAAGTTCGCGCCATTGATCGATGAGTCTGCGAAAGTGGATGCGTCGCATTTTGTTGGAGTGTGGCGACGCGAACACCTACTCGCTATTGATCGATTCCTCGAAATCGTTTCTCTGGAATCGTCATGAGTTCGAAACCAGGCGGGTTTTCCGCGCTGCACCACCGCAATTTTCGCTTGTATCTCACTGGTCAAGTTGTGTCTCAAGCCGGAACCTGGATGCAGACCGTTGCGATGGGCTGGCTTGTTCTCAAAGTGACCGGCAGCGGCGGAATGCTCGGTCTTGTGAGCGCGGCACAATTCGCTCCGACGCTGCTCTTTGGCGCATTTGCCGGAACACTCGCCGACCGTCATAGCCGTTGGCACATGTTGCAAATCACCCAAGTTCTCGCAGCAACAATCGCGACGGCACTAGGTGTGATGGTGGCTACCGACACGATCTCTGTGTGGAGTTTGTTCGCTCTTGCTGCGGCCTTCGGTACGGTTAATGCATTCGACATGCCGATCCGTTCCTCGTTTGTTTACGAACTCGTAGGGCCTGACGACATCACGAGCGCAGTTGGGATCGGAAGCACTGCGAACAACATCGCCCGCATCTTTGGACCAGCCGTCGCTGGTGTCCTGATTGCTGCTTTCGGACTCGCGGTGCCGTTCTTGGTGAATGGGGTCAGCTTCCTTGGGATCTCGATTGCGCTTCTATTAATGCGCAGGTCTGAATTTGTGCCGAAGACTCCGGTGAAACGGGAGAAGGGGCAGATTCGTGAAGGCGTGAAAGTCGTTTGGGCGGACCCGCGTTTGCGTACTCCGATGTTGATGACTGTCGTGATCGGCATGCTTGCCTACGAAAATCAGATTGCGCTTCCGCTATTCGCGAAATTCACGTTTCATCGAGAAGCAACCGGGTACGGCGTGCTGTCATCAATGATGGGAATCGGCTCCGTCGCTGGTGGGTTACTGATCGCAAGATTTGGTCGTGCGACGCATAGGCGACTGGGTTTCGCTGCGACGTTCCTTGGGGCAACGATGCTGCTTGCTGCATTCATGCCGACGTTCTGGACAATGGCGATCGCTCTGTTATTTGTCGGAAGTGGCAGCGTCGCGTTCATCACGATGAACTCGGCGACACTCCAACTCACCTCCCCTGTCTCTGTCCGCGGTCGCGTCATGGCGCTTTACATCACCGCAATCATTGGAACCACGCCGATCGGCGGTCCGGTCATTGGTTGGATTGGCCAGCACATTGACCCAAGGGCGACCTACATCACCGGTGGCCTTGCTTGTCTCATCACTGCAGCGGCGGCCTGGCCCTCATTGCGCCGATCTACTGAGGAAGTGGTCTCAGAGGAAGAGGCCGAGGCGATCGAGCGCGCATCGATCTTGGCGGGCGAGGAACTGGCTGGGGACAAGGATTCTTCCGTCCCCGGGGTGTTTCCGACGATGGAGTAGGAGGCTCGAATTGGGGTCGCATGGCGAGATGGTGTGATCTCTCGTTTCTTTGGCCATACTTGTGGCCCGGTTTGCAGGAAGGCATTCATGAAGTTCACCGTCGGTTCCAAGGTCATCTATCCCGCTCACGGCACAGCCGAGGTCACCGGTCGCTCGACTCGAGTGGTCGATGGCAAGAAGGTCAAGTACCTCGAGCTGTCGGTTGCTGCTGGTGATGATTCATGGCGCGGTGGCAATCTCAAGGTGTCAGTACCCGAGGATCGTGCAGAAGATCTTGGTGTTCGTCAGGCAATTTCTGAAGAAGAAGTTGAAGACGTACTTGCGGTGCTTGCAGTTCGTAACGTCCGTGTTCCTACGAACTGGTCACGCCGATTCAAGAATCACCAAGAGAAGATGAAGTCAGGCGACATTTACGAATGTGCAGAGGTTGTTCGTAACCTCGCACTTCGCGATCGCCAGTCCTCACTTTCAAGCGCCGAGAAAGCAATGCAGATCCGTGCTCGACGCATTCTTGTGTCGGAACTCGCAGTGTCATGGAACACCACGATGGAAGACGCCGGCGAACGCGTCGACCTCGTTCTCGCAGAAGATTAAAACTCAGTCAGCCTTTTTGGCTGGTTGAATCACATCTTTCAACGCTTCGTCAGAGAGCACGAATGCGTCGTTTGTTGCTTCGGCGCCTGGTTCGACAAGTTCTGGCCATTGCGTTCCTGGGAGTACTGCTACTTCGAAGAGTTCGGTAACTGAGCCTTCGAAACGCATAAAGCCGACGATGGAGCCGGTGTTGATATCGACTGCCCATACTCCGCATTCGCGAGGCGTGTCGGCTTGCGTGATTGGCAAACCGTCAAACACGGTCTCGCGAACTTTTGACAAACCAATGAACGCGATGTTTCCCACGAAGGAAAGACCCCGGGTGAAGCCTGGGAGAATCGCGACGGTCTCGCGTTCACCGGTTTCAACATCGACGGTGCAGAGTGCGCCGCGGCCAGACTCGAGCACCCACAATTTGCCGTTATGCCAGCGCGGCGAGTGAGGCATCGACAAGCCGACAGTGATCGGAGCCCCGCCATCAATGTCGAGAATCGCTCCACCAGCGGCTTTGTCGTCGCGCCAACCGTTGGGCGTATCGGTCATGCCAAGAACGGTGACGTATTTCGGCCGGCCATCGACCATGGCCAACCCGTTGAGATGGCAGCGGTCGTCGGCAGACAATCCGGAAATGAACTGCGGCCTCCACTGCGGCGCGAAGGAATTTTCGCGGTCGAACGTGACCAAGCAGGAGAAGCGTGTTGCGACAGCCCAAAGTTGGCCGTCGGCGTCGTAGCCAAGATCATGAATCCGAATGTCACCCGTGGTGTGACCACGACGAGGCATGTAACACGCGTCGATACGACCTTCAGGGTCAATGGTTGACGCAGCAGCCTGTTGGTTCCAGAACTCCCACACCGTGGTCTTGGTGCCGAGCGCCAACTTTGCGCCTTGCACTGCGACCCCCATCGGGCTCGCGAAGTACCGGAGATGCGTGTTGACCTTGTCGCCGTCACGGCGAACGAGGACAAGGCGACCGCTTTGATAGGTGGTGACGGCGAGCGAACAATTCGCAGCCTCAAGAATGCTGGCAAACGAACCGGTAAACACGCTCGAGAAATCAGTGGGGATAGCGCCATCGGGTTCTTCAGTGAGTCCAACCTTGACTGCTTCGGCCGAACGAGTTTTTGAAGGCTGGATGGGGGGCGGGTCGGCGAAAACATCGTGTGCACGAACCGCAACGGGATCGACAATGTCCCAGACCTTCTTCATCTCTTCAGCGTTGCGTTCCCACTTTGAGGCCTGCGGAGCTTCAAGAGTCATTGCCGAAAGTGGAAGTTCGCCACCCGTTTCGGTGTCCCAGGTGAGATCGAGATTGGCGCAGAGACGTGCGAGTTCTGTATCGGGATCAGCAAGCAACGCTGAATAACTCGTGACGCACCAACGATCGGGATCGAGTGCTTCAAGATCATCAAGCATCATCGTGGTTGCTGTTACCCACTGATTGGCCACGATCTCGGGAAGTGATTTTCCAATGAGGTCGCGCCAACCGGGAGTCAGGAGGAGCGACCAGCGGTCGCCTGTCCACTCAGGCAGGTCTGGGTAGGTGACGAACCGACCAGATCGCCACGCATCAAGCATGCTGCTGATGGTCTCGCGCGGGTCACGCCATAAGTACACGAACTTTGCATCGGGGTATGCAGCCGCAAGAAATGGAATGCGCAGAGAGTTCTTCGGAGTTTTTTCGATCATGCGCACAACCGAGCCGGGCTGTACCGGCTCGCCGTCACGATCTTTCAACCGACGCACAAACGAGCCGCTGAGTTTCTCAACGATTTCTGGGCTGATGTCGTCCACGGTGAGGCGGTTTGAATCCCACCCATGCGCAGCAGGAGCGAGTGCGGCAAACGCTTCGATGAGTTGATGGCTTTCGCCACCGATTGTGTACGACTCTTTGGCTCGCATCATTGCCTCGAACAACATCGTGCTGCCCGAACGAGGCGAGGAGATGATGAAAACCGGACGATCAAGAGTGATCGGTTCACCAATTTGTTTCGCCGCAGGCACTGTCGGCGAAGTGGATTGTGGTGGTTGCGCTGAAGTTGATGCCGCGGCGGCAGTCGCAGCTCCGGGATCGGTCGCAGGTGCAACCTGCGGAGAACTACCAAAGGCTTCTCGCGCAAGTGATGGGCGAAGTACAAGTTGACGGATTGCTTCGTTGACTTTCACCGTATTGGGTAGTTGATCATCTATGAGGTCAACGACAGCGTCGGCTTCATCTCGAAGCTTGTCAAAAGAATCAAAACCTTGAGGGTTGTCGCCAAAGTGAGACCAGCATGCTTTCCAAGAACGTCGGAAAGAAATGAGCGCTTGGTCAAGCTCAACGGCCTTGTCGAGGTCAACTTCGGCGAACTGATGAAGAATATTTGCGAGCGTTTGGTCGATTTCTGCTGATGGCATTACCAATGGTTGATTCGCAGTTTCGAACGCAATCGCACTGACCTGTTGCACCGCGGGGAGCGGTGAATCGGGATCAAGTGCTCCCGTCTGCCTGTCGATGAGGGACCAGAAACCGGCACCACCAACAGTGTCAATGACTAAGTGAATTCGCGGAGCATTTACAGGATTCTCGACACGGTGTGGTTGCCAAGTATCGAACACCCAACAACTGCCCGGTTCCATGTGCACAGATTCATCATCAACGTGAAACAGCACGGCGGGGTCGGTGATAATCGGAATGTGGACGCGAAGGTGGTCCCACCAATAGCGATTGGTGTCAACATGCGATTTCACTTCCGATTCGATGTCGATACGCATCAATCGGGTGCGACCAATGGGGCAGCCGAGTCCGGTCAGCCCCGCCATGACGTTCACTACCGACGGAAGTGCCTCCAAATGCGGTGTTGGTCGCATCGGGCCCACGACGGAATCGTTGGTTGGATCGCCCATGACGGAAACCAGAGGTAGGGCACTGTTGCCGGGCATGCCTTCGGGATGGGGACGCCAAACGTCATCGGGGATCGCACTGATCTCGGCGATGAGGGCCTCGATATCGGTGCTGATGGGCAATCGGATGATCGGTTGGTCAAGTCTCACGAACAACTCCAGCTGGTGGAGTAGGCAATGTATCGCTTTCAGGCAATCTCTTTAGAGGTCGAAGTTCGAACGAAACCGCCGTGAAATGAGGTTTGTTCGCTGCCTGACCGAACGTGGCAGTCTGATCAAATGGCTGAGACGTTCTGGGACTTTGTGAACTCGACTGCACAGCAGCACCCCAATCGTGTGGTCGCTGCTGACGACTACGGTCGCTCGCTCACGACCGGTCAACTGCGTGACGCTGCTGAACAGGTCGCTGCAGGCATTCTCGAACTCGGGGTTGTTCCAGGCGGGGTCGTGTCATGGCAGATTCCGACCACGCTCGAGGCAATCGTCATGCTCGTCGCGTGTGCGCGGCTTGGCGTTGTTCAGAATCCGATTATCTCAATGCTTCGCCACGCGGAAGTTGGACACATCGCTAGTCAGATCGGAACCGATCTGTTGATCGTCCCCGAACGTTGGCGCGGGTTCGACCATGCAGTAATGGCGAATGAACTTGGGCTTCGCTCTTGGACTGCGGATTACGAAGCATTGATTGATGCGACAACGCCATTGCGATTGCCACACGGCGACCCATCGGTGCTTCCGGCGCCACCAAGTACGAATGATGACGGTCGCTGGATTTATTTCTCCTCGGGGACAACGGCAGCGCCGAAAGGTGTTCGCCACACCGATAAGTCGGCGATGGCTTCGGCGTTATCGCTGTCGGAGCGTTTGGGATTTGGCCCCGATGACGTGTATCCGATTGCGTGGCCCTTTTCTCATATCGGTGGAATCGCGATGTTGGTTACATCGCTGAATACCGGAGTGCGACTGGTGTTGTTCGACGTTTTCGATCCGGCGACGACTGCCGATCGCATGGCAACACACAACCCGACGATGTTGGGTTCTGCTGTTCCATTTTTCCGTGCGTTCCTTGAGGCAGAACATCGCCACGAAGGCGGTTCGTTATTTCCGAACGTTCGGGGGTGTGTTGGCGGTGGGGCCCCGATCCCCGGAGACGTCAATCAAGAACTCATCGACACGTTTGGCGTAGCGGGAGTTGTTGGGGCCTACGGACTTACTGAAGTTCCGAACTGCACGTGTGAATGGTTTGATGGCCCCGATGTTGGTCGAGACGTCGGCCCGGCCGGACCAGGAGTTGAGGCCCGTGTGATCGATGGCGAACTTCAGTTACGAGGTGCGCAATGTTTCCTTGGTTACGTTGACGAATCCCTCAACGTTGCAGCATTCACTGACGATGGCTGGTTTCGAACCGGCGACCTCGCCGAGATTTCTGATGATGAGCGAATTCGCATCGTTGGTCGACTGAAAGATGTCGTCATTCGTAATGCAGAGAACATCTCAGCGACTGAAGTTGAAGAAGCCATTCTGTTCCACGAATCAGTTGCTGATGTTGCTGTCATTGGGCTTCCCGATGCGAGAACTGGCGAGCGTGTGTGCGCCGCAATTGTTCTTGCTCCGGGAAGTTCTATCGATGTTCCCGGGCTCGCCAAACATTGCATCTCACTCGGGCTAGCGAAGTACAAGTGCCCTGAGGAGATCGTTTTTGTGGAAGCGATTGAACGTAATCCGATGGGAAAGATTCAGAAAGATAAAGTTCGCGCAGCCGTCGATCTGGCTCGTGGTTGAACGAAACGTCAGCTTCGTGGAAGTCCCAGGATCCGCTGGGCGACGATGTTCTTCTGGATTTGGCTCGTTCCGCCAAACACGCTTGCTGCACGAGCCCACAGGTAGCGCTCGAGGGATTCGCTCGTCTCTTGGAAAAGCGCTTGAGAATCTGACTGAAGCGCGACATCGTGAAGAAGTTGGTCGACTTTGGTCATCAGGAGTTTGTCGATCGAACCCGAGGTTGAGTCGAATGTGCCATTCCGTCGATCAGTCAATGTGACGGCAACGGTGGCATCGAGTGCTTCGATCCAAGCCGCAACGCGTTGCACGTCGGGCCGACTTGCGATGATCGGATCGCTGAGTAGGGCAGATGCTGTTCCGCGGAACTTTGAGATCCAACCAATATCGGCCGGTCCGCGTTCCACGGCAAGTAGCGACATGGCGATTTCCCAGCCCTGACCTTCGACACCAAGAAGTGCAGACTTCGGCACACGCACATCGGTAAATGACACCTCGGCGAATTCTTCAGATCCCCATGCCGTGATGATGGTCGACACTTCAATTCCCGGAGAATTGAGGGGGAGAAGAAGCACCGAAAGACCGCGATGTGGATGTTCGTTCGTTCGACACAGCAAAAGAATCCACTCGGATTGAAATGCTTCGCTTGTCCAGATCTTGCGGCCGTTGATGACGAAATCATCTCCGTCGATGTTCGCTCGAGTGCGTACTGCGGCGAGGTCGGAACCGGCTCCGGGTTCGCTAAAGCCCTGACACCAACGAACAGAACCGTCGAGCATGCGTGCGAGATGTACCTCTCGCTGTTCGGTTGTTCCGAATTCGGCGAGTGCATGGGCAAGGTGTGCGATTGCGGGAGGTGAAGGAAAACCGTTGTCGCCGAGTTCCTCTGAAACGATGGCTTCGCAGGTCACGGGTAGTCCGAAACCACCCGCTTCGGTTGGCATCGAAACGCCTACGAAACCAGCTGCCGCAAGTTGCCGGTGCCAATCCGTAATGACCGGATTGGTCGAAAGCCAGGTTTGAAGTCGTGCTCGGAACGACGCTTCCACGACGTCATCGCGAAGGTCGAAGCCGTCATCGAGAGCGGCTCCAGTTGGGGTGACGCCAATGCGGGCGCAGAGCAGCTCCTCGGAAGGTGCTGGCAGCAACGCTCGCGACATGAGCGCGCGTCGAAGACGGACCGAAGTGAGGTGCTCCCACGTGTGTCCTATTCCTCCAAGAATCTGAGTGGCAGTCTCGCAACCGCGAACGCCGGCTTCGGAAGCAACGAGCGCTGCGCGAGCAGCCGCTGAGTGGGCATCACTTGTGCTGTTTCCGAGTTTCCAAGCCGCTGAACGGACTGAATTACGCGCAGCGACGAGGTCAACCCATGCATCAGCAAGAAGATGCTGTACGGCTTGGAAACTGCCGACCGGAGCCCCGAATTGCTCACGCTCACATGCATAGGAAACAGCATCTTCGATGGCGGCGATTCCATTGCCGACAAGATCAGCACCTAAGAGAAGCTGCGTGAGGGCAAGGAACCCGGCTTCATCTGCAGCACTGATCGCGGTGACATCGGACGAAGTAGTTGTCATCGCGACCCGAGACCGATCGGCGGTAAGGATTACAGAGTCCGAATTGGTCACGTGAGTGTGACCTGCGCGAACGAACGCAACCCTCTCAGCGCCGAGCGCATCGGGAGCGATGTGGCCATCAAGGCTGGTGACGATTCGTTCGCTTGTTGCTCCCACGAGTTCACGGCCGAGAACTGCTCCGATGAACGGGGATGCGCTGAGGGCTGCTGCAAATTGTTCCGCACAAAGAATCAGATCGAGAACCGATCCGCCATCATCGCGAAGGCTGAGCAATCCGCTTGATTCGAGCGCACTCCATGCCTTGTCAGCATCGGCAAACGGAGGAAGTTCCTCGATGCTCGAAACGCCTGTATCTATTGCAACGGAACGCGCGAGCGAAACGAGCGCCGTTTCGATCTCACCAAGTGATGTTCGCATCTTCGAGACTGATCCCGGTCGGGATCAGAGGCGGCCTTCGGTGCGAAGGTCTTCAGGAACCCATGACGGGTTACGGCGTTCTTTGAACGCGTTGAAACCTTCAAGAGCTTCGGGACCGTAGAGCGATTCGGTCATCGACATGCGGTCGTAGTTTTCGTATTGGCGGTTGATCTCGCGCTTGACGATGTTGCGTGCCCCCGGCGCTCCGCGAGAAATTTGTTTCGCGATCTCGATCGCTTCGGCGAGTTCAGCGCCAGGCGACACGACGCGCGTAACAAGGCCCCAAGACTCTGCAGTGGCCGCATCGATGACTCGGCCGGTCATGAGCATGTCGCGAGCGCGAGGAATCCCGATCTGTCCGGGAAGGATCGCGGCATAGGACGTGTCGGCAATTCCGCGAAGCAACTCGGGCGCACGGAAGGTTGCGCTGGTGGAAGCGACGGCGACGTCGGAAAGCATCGCAATGACGAGCCCTCCGCCTTGGCAGATGCCGTTCACTGCAGAGACGACCGGCTTGGATGCATTTCGAATTGCGTCGAACGGGACGTTGTCCATGTGAAGCAGATTGGCGAGGTCAGCCCAACTGTCTTCCTGGTCGCCACCGAGGTCGCCACCGGGGATGAAGACATCGCCGGTTCCCGTGATGACAAGTGCCGCGAGATCCTCGGACTTCGCGACGTAGTCGACGGCGTAGCGGACGCCGAAATACATCGCCGGTGTCATCGCGTTACGTCGGAGGGGACGATCGACAGTGAGCACGGCGATCGAGCCCTCGCGCTCAAACTTCAGGAACTGCGTGCCACACCAGTCGCCTTCAGGCGGTCGATTCGGAAAAGTCATACCTTCACCGTACTTCCAGCCGCTCATCGTCGGCGGGGTGAACCTATCGTTGGGGAGTTGGTCGCTTGATCTGGAGGAGGTGTGATGACCGGTCAGCCGGCGTTGTTCGATGAACACCCCAAGGGTCCCGGACTCGACGTCACCCTTATCCGTAACGCCGTTGATTCCGATGCCGCGGATGCCGCGCTCGTGGCGCTTCGCGAGCGTGTGGCGTGGCGACAGGACTATCTCCGGATGTTCGGTGAGCTGATCGCAGTGCCTCGGCTCGAATCGTGGGTTGCCGATGAGGGTCTTGATTACACCTACTCAGGGATTCACCATGATCCTGGCCCTTGGACAGAAGAACTCATAGCGCTGCGGGATCTTGTGTCTGAACACGCAGGAGCAACATTCAATTCGGTGCTGTGCAATCTCTACCGAGACGGCAATGACGGAGTGGATTGGCACGCCGACGACGAATCTGAGTTTGGGCCAATGCCGGTCATCGGTTCTCTAAGTCTTGGCGCTTCTCGCCGCTTCGATCTACGACGTGTAGAAGCCCATGCAGAGAAAATCGAGTTAGATCTTCATCATGGTGATCTCGTCATCATGCGAGGGACGACGCAAGCGCTCTGGCAACATCGTGTTCCGAAGACAAAAAAGCCAGTGGGCGAGCGAATTAATCTCACGTTTCGAACGGTGAAGAAGTCATGACAACTACATCGCATCCAAATCTGAATTCACGGGAACAACATCTCGATCAAGCGGGCAATGATCGCCTTGGTATGTCGCCGGAACTTGCTGTTTTTGATCCCGATGAGATTGACGACATCATCAAGTTCTTCCATCGCTGGGGTTTCGCGCGAATCCGCAACGTGTATTCGGACGCGGAACTCGTTGCCCTTGAACAAGAGATGCAGCAGCAGCAGTCGGAACTTCTCACCGGGACAATGGATGAGAAGCACGGAACCGTGATCCTCGATGATCCCGACGCGTTGATTGAAGGGGAGCCGTTTGCGCATTACGTCTGCCACATCACTGAATGCTCGGATCTCGCTCACGTCGCAGTTCACGCGCCGGTGATTGTCGAGTCAATGCGGCGACTCTTAGGCGAGAACATGTGGCTGCTCGACTACGAGCGGTTCGGGGTTGTGTATCAAGACGCTCGCCCCGGAAAAGATTCGGGCTACTCGCGAATTGGTTGGCATTCAGATTGGCAATCGGGACCCCACCTCACTATCTGGCCATCTGTCGCGTTCACGATTCATATAGACGGGACCTCGCCGGCCAATGGGTTTTTGCGTGTGCTACCGGGGAGCCATCTCCACAACACCGAAGGGATGCCCCTGGGATTCGAAAAGGTCCTGGGCGAGATTGCCCTCTATGTCGATCGTGGAGACGTGCTCCTGCACGACGCCCATCTTTGGCACTCGGCGGCGCGGGCAACCGAAGACCCACCGGGCGGGATTCGCCGCCACCTTCGCGGCAGCTTCCATGCAGGCGATCGCCTCCAGGAAGGCCATGGCCTTGAGGACTTCGTTAAAAACGCAATGCGGTAATTGGCGAGTTTGGGCGATTCGCGACGGGTCAGACCGTTGCCAC
Source organism: Actinomycetota bacterium (assembly GCA_009700115.1). Lineage (GTDB taxonomy): Bacteria > Actinomycetota > Acidimicrobiia > Acidimicrobiales > Acidimicrobilacustridaceae > Acidimicrobilacustris. The sequence goes on along the minus strand of WLMU01000004.1, from coordinate 16,258 downwards.
ATCCAAACAGGAACAGATCACCTAGATCTGCCACAATGTCGATCCACGTCGTAGACGTCGCAAGTCAGTTCTCTAGGGGGAATCAGAAATGGCAGAGCAGAACGAAGGCATTGAAGTTTCGGTCGAGGAACTTCGGGCGAAGTACGCCGCAGAACAACTCAAGCGTTTGCGTACCGACGGCCTCAAACAATTCTCAGGTCTGAAGGAACAGTTCGAAGAACTCGACCAAGATCCCTACGCCGATCCGAACTTCACCCGCGATGCCATTACCGAAGAGACCGAGGTCGTCATCGTCGGCGGCGGATTCGCCGGCATGCTCACTGGCGTCGATCTGCAGAACAACGGCATCACTGATTTCCGCATCGTGGAAAAGGGCGGCGACTTTGGTGGCACTTGGTATTGGAATCGTTATCCCGGTTGCATGTGCGACGTCGACTCTTATACCTACCTTCCGCTTCTCGAAGAGACCGGCTACATGCCCACCGAGCGCTACGCGAGTGCGCCGGAAATTTTCGGGTACTGCCAACTCCTCGGACGCACGTTCAATCTCTATGAGCACGCGCTGTTCCAAACAATCATCAACGGCGCAGTTTGGGATGACAGCTCGAACCGCTGGAACATCACGACCTCACGTGGCGACAAGATCAGTTCGAAGTACATCGTGATCGCTGGCGGCATTCTTCATAAGCCGAAGGTTCCCGGCATTCCTGGTATCGAGAAGTTCAAGGGACGCATGTTCCACACCAGCCGTTGGGATTACGACTACACCGGCGGTGGTCCGCGCGAATTCATGGACAAGCTTGGCGACAAGCGCGTCGGCATTATCGGAACTGGCGCTACTGCGGTTCAGGCCGTTCCGAAGCTTGCCGAAGCGGCGCAGGATCTGTTTGTCTTCCAGCGCACGCCGAGTGCTGTCGGTGTTCGAGGAAACGGCCCCACTGACGAAGCGTGGTTTAAGAGCCTTAAGCCCGGTTGGCAGCAAGAACGCATCGTGAACTTCACGAAAGCAGTCACCGGCGATATGCCCGAGGTCGACATCGTGAACGACGGTTGGACCGATGTCATGTGGCGCAATACGCAGGCAGCTGTTGAATCTCCTGAGCATCTCGCCGAAATGGAACTCAGCGATTTCAAGACGATGGAAAAGCTTCGCCGCCGAGTCGACACGATTATTGACGATCCAGACACCGCAGAAAAACTCAAGGCCTATTACGGCAAGAACTGCAAGCGCGTCTGTTTCCACGACGAGTACCTGCCGTCGTTCAACAAGCCAAATGTGCACCTTGTTGATTCCGACGGCAAAGGCATCGAACGCGTCACCGAAACTGGTGTCGTCGTCGACGGCGTTGAGTATCCGATCGACTGCCTTGTCTTTGCTTCGGGCTTCGAGGTCAACACCGATCTCGACGCACGCGTTGGCTTCGACCCCGTTGGTCGCGACGGCGTGACTCTCAACGAGTCATGGTCGCATGGCGCCCACACGCTTCATGGCGTCTTGTCAGGTGGCTTCCCCAACATGATGGTGATCAGCCTCGTGCAGGCTGGATTCGGAACCAACTTTGTTCATTTCCTTGGTCGTTCGGCTCGTCACGTCGCCGAACTCATCAAGGCGTGTAATGACCAAGGCATCGCCACGATTGAAGCAACCCCTGAAGCCGAAGAAGGTTGGCTCATGGTGCTGTACGGAGCGATCGGCAATGGTGCCGAGTACGTCGCAACCTGCACGCCGGGTTACTTCAACAACGAAATGTCAGCACCAGACGAAAAGGCCGCAAAGGGCCTTGTGTACGCGGGAAGTCTTCTGAACTACCACGCACATCTCGATGAGTTCCGTGCCGCGGGCGACTTCCCCGGCGCGCTGGTGACAAAAAGCTAGTTCGTCTCATTGGGCTCGGATCCAAATCCCGGGTCATCTCGCAACGACTCCTTCCATGTACGGAATCGACTGTGAATGATCCCGTCGGGTCCGAGCCCGTCACCGTTTCCATCGGCATCTAATTCAAACGTCCAGATGCGTTTGAGGTCCGTGCTGTCAACGGCTCCGTAGCGGGCACGTGCGCGCACTGCAGGACCCGCTCGCCAAAGTAGGTAGACGCCGATTCGTCGCAGATATCCAGGTTCGCCCTGAAGGTCTTGGCCGAGTGTCTTGATTTCGTTTGGGGCTTCGATCCACTGTGACGCAATGATTCGTGACTCGCGTTGTGGCAGCGCGGGAAGTTCGTGGGTGTGCACATTGTGATCGATCAATGGTCGTTGTTCGGCGGGAATATTCATGTGGCCGACTCTGTCGTTGTGTCATCAACGATCCGCGACAAAAGTTGATCGCGTATTGAGACGCCGGGCTCACGCGCTTTGTCGCCGGTGACGCGCCAGCCATGACGACTTGAGTAGAGAAGCGGAGGTGCTTTGAGGCGACCTTCACCAGAAGCTGTGATTCGACCAAAGACGAGCTCGTGATCGATCAAGCTGATCTGGTCAAAGACATCGCAAGTGAACCAAGCGATGCAATTGGGAACCACGGGGTGGCCATCGATCTCTCCAAGGAACTCTGGTGCCGAGTAGCGCAACTTGTGTCCTGGATAACTGAAGTACTGCCCCTCAGCGATTTGGTCGGCGGCAAGAATCGAAACCGTGAATGCGCCGCTTTCTTGGAGAACGGGCCAAGTGTCGTGTTTCTTCGAGAGCGAGGCCATGACAACGGGTTCTTCAAACGAAACCTGAGTGACCCAGTGTGAGGTGTAGGCCCGAGTGAGGCCGTCATGAGTGGCGGCGACAACCTGCACGCCCTTGATCATTTGTCCGAGACATCGTTTGATTGCGGGATCGATCACGGGCTCAGTGTGCCATTGCAATGACCAGGAGCATCGACAGACCCTCAAATTGGGACCGAGGTTCAAGGCGCATCGGTGGCGGCACCGCTAGAGCGGATCTCGTTGCTTTTGCGGGGATCGGAACTCCGCCTACATTGCGGATATGACTTTGACTGACTCAGGAACCTCACTCGTCGATTCGATGGCGGAGCTTGTCCTCTCCGAAGCCTCGGCCTGCGAGGCAAATCGCACCATGACCCCAGCGGTGGTCGATGCGATGTGGGAATGCGGTCTTATGTCGTACCTGAACCCCGCCGAAGCAGGTGGTTCAGAGCCCTCCTTCGCCGACATGATCAACACTTGGCAGGCCATGGCCGAACTCGACGGTTCGTTCGGGTGGATCGGCATAGCGAACCTCCCGTCAGCCGCAGCTGTTGCTGCGTACCTTCCCGATTCGGGTTTCGCCGAAACGTTCGGTAGCGGCGAGCGCGTGACTATGGGCGGACAGTTCGCACCGAACGGTCAAGGGCAAAAGGTTGAAGGCGGCTACAAGATCAGCGGTACATGGAACTTCGGTTCCGGCACTGGTCATTCTGAGTTTGTGTGCGCAGGATTCCTCCCCATCGATGACGGCAACTTCATGTTCGATGCCAACGGAGAGATCCTGCTTCTCGCCGCAGTGGTTCATCGTGACGACATCAACTTCACCGATGGTTGGCATGTGCAAGGCCTGAAGGGCACAGGTTCGTACGACTACAACGTCACCGATCTATTTGTTCCCGATCATCGCGTCTTCGAACTCTTTGAACGCACACCGCATCGCGGAAGTTCACCCACATTCAGAATGGGCCTCATGGCAATCACCGCAGCGGGCCACGCAGCGTGGGCGCTTGGTGTTGCAAAGAGCATGATCGACGACGTTGCTGAACTTGCGAAAGTGAAAGCGCGTATGGGCGATATGGAGACTCTTGTGCACAAGACCACGTTCCAGCGTGGTTATGCACATCATCTCGGCATGTGGCGCGCTGCTCGACAGCTTGTTGTCGACACCTATTCGGATGCCGAGCGAGTTGTCGCTGAGGGCGGAGAACTCACTGTCGATATGCGCGCCGACATGCGCATTGCCGCGACCTATGCAACCGAAGCCAGCCGCGAGGTTGCACAGTGGGCCCACCTCGCTGCAGGTACTACCGCAATTCGCGAAGGAAGCCGTCTCGAGCGCGCATTCCGTGACATCTACACCGGTACGCAGCACGCGTTCATCAGCGAGAAGACCTACATCGATTCCGCACAGGTAAAACTGGGACTTGCAGAGACCAACCGCGGTCTCTGAGGTGAGTCGGCCGCGTGTCGTAGTAATCGGCGCGGGGATGGCCGGACTCACGGCTGCGCACCTCCTCACCGCAGTAGCTGATGTCATCGTTCTCGATAAAGGTCGAGGTGTTGGTGGCCGCCTAGCGACGCGACGTATCGGCGACGCGACACTTGATCACGGTGCGCAGTTCATAACGATACACAGTGCGGAGTTCGCAGCGACAGTGGGTCGTTGGGTGACTGACGGTGTCGTCGCTCCATGGTTCCGAGGTCGCATCGGACCAGAAGGTGTACTTGATCCCGATGGTCACACTCGGTTTCGTGGCTCAGTATCGATGAATGCCGTCGCCAAGAATCTCGCCGTCGGTCTTGATGTGCGCACTGCATCACAGGTTGCTGCGCTTACTCACGATGCAGAGTCCTGGAAAGTCACTCTTGTTGACGGCTCGGAACTAGTTGCTGATGTAGTGCTCGCTACTGCGCCAGTTCCTCAGACGATTGCGCTTTTGGAAAAGGGTGATGTCGTGCTGACTTCTAGCGATGCGGCTGCGTTGAATACGATTGCGTATGACCCATGTATTGCGTTGATGGCAGTTCTTGACGGACCCTCGGGGCTTACGGAACCGGGAGCAGTCGATCCGGTCGAGGGCCCAATCGATTGGATGGCCGACAATCAATTGAAGGGAATCTCGTCAGTGCCCGCGGTGACCATCCATGCGACGCCGGAGTTCAGTCGCGCACAGTGGGACGAGTCAGACGAAGCGATCACAGGAGCATTGCTTGCGGCAGCTCGTCTCGATGCCGCGGTGGTTGCAGGATCGGTTCAGATTCAGCGGTGGCTCTACGCCCGACCCTCAGTTGAACATCCGGAACGATTCCTTCGCCTTAGCGACATGCCCCTGTTTGTCTGCGCCGGTGATGCGTTTGGTGGCGCAAAGGTCGAAGGAGCAGCCCTTTCGGGTGCAGCGGCTGCTGCGGTGATTGGTTCAGTTCTTGGTCTGGAATGATGATCAGGCGGCGATGGCTTCGGAAACTCGGAAGACCAGATTCATGCAATGATGTTCCTAATCGGAAGAGCTCGGGGGAGCAGCAATGGGGAGCAACGACGTAACGCTGGACGCTGACGTGATCGTGGTTGGCGCGGGAATGTCTGGTCTCTACGCGCTGAAAGTGCTCCGCGAGCGTGGGTTCCGTGTGATCGTTCTTGAGCGTGCGGGCGGCGTTGGCGGCACGTGGTTCTGGAACCGCTATCCCGGAGCTCGGTGCGATATTCCAAGCCTTGAGTATTCGTTTGGTTTCGATCCGGAACTTGAACAGGAATGGGAATGGAGCGAACACTTCGCGGCGCAGCCCGAAATCGAGCGCTATCTCAATCACGTTGCCGATCGTTACAACCTGCGCCCAGACATCCGCCTTGAAACCGGTGTTGCCGCAATGACGTTCGACGAAGCAACCGACACGTGGGTTGTCGATACCGAAACAGGCGAGCAGCTTCGTTCTCGTTTTTGTGTGATGGCAACTGGCGGATTGTCGGCGCCGCATCGTCCCGATTGGCCGGGCATCGATTCATTCGCCGGTGAAGTCGTGCAATCGAGTTTGTGGCCCGAAGAAGGTGTTGCACTCGAAGGCCGACGCGTTGGCATCGTGGGAAATGGTTCTTCAGGTGTGCAGACCATTCCAGAACTCGCAAAGGTTGCGAGCCACCTCACGGTCTTTCAGCGAACGGCAACATTTGCGTGGCCGTCGCAGAATCGACCGCTGACGCCCGAGCACCAGGCCGAGGTGAAGTCGCGCTATCGCGAAGTGCGTGCCCAGCAGTACGCCTCGCCACTCGCAACTGCACACACAACGGGTGCAACGATCTTCACGTTCGCTGATCCCGACAAATTCATTCTCAAAAGCACGCAAGAGGAGCGTGATGATGCACTTGAGGAGTATGGGTTTAGCGCGTCGCGCATCTGGGCCGATGCGGCAAAGGATCTTGACGCCAACGAAATGGCTGTCGAACTCTTCCGTGAAATGGTGCGTCGAAGTGTCAACGATCCAGAGGTAGCCGACTCGTTATGTCCAAAGGATTATCCGATCGGCTGCAAGCGACCCGTTCTCGACAATGGCTACTTCGAAACGTTCAATCGTGACAACGTCACGCTTGTTGATCTTCGGAAAGATGCGATCGTCGAAGTTGTTCCTGAAGGTATCCGCACTTCAACAGGCGTAAAAGAACTCGACGTTCTGATTTTTGCGACCGGATTCGACGCAGTCTCGGGTGCACTTACGCGCATCGACATGCGTGGCAAGAGCGGACGTTTGTTGCGCGATGACTGGGCCGATGGGCCGCGCACGTTTATGGGCTTCTCAGTTGCGGACTACCCGAACATGTTCATGATTATCGGGCCCGGCAGCGTCGGCGTCCTTGCGAACTATCCGCCGCATATTGAATTGCAGGTTGGTTGGATCGCTGATTTTCTCGGGTACCTGTCGGAACATGGCAACACGCATGCAGAGGTCGACGCTGACGCGCAGGATCAATGGTGTGCTGAAGTCGAAGCTGCAGCGGTGGGCACGATGTTCAATGCTCCCAACTGTCACTCCTGGTACAACGGCGGCAACATCGAAGGCAAGGCGCGCGTGATTCCGATCTACATGGGTGGCCTCGACCGCTTCATGGCACGAGCCCAAGAGCTCGCAGCAAGCGGCTACGAGGCCTATGCAATTCACTAGCTGCACGGCTCTCAGGCCCTGCGATCAGACACATCGCTCAGGGCCAAAGCCGATTTGTGGTGCGCGAGGGGGGACTTGAACCCCCACACCCTTGCGGGCACAGGAACCTGAATCCTGCGCGTCTGCCTATTCCGCCACTCGCGCGAGTGGACTGGTGACTCTACTTCCCATTGTTGGGGCTCACGAATCCAAAATCGGCGCCGGTATGCGGGATTTCGCCATTCCGCTCAGCGGCATTGGATGAACTGCCTGCGGCTCTAACCTATTTGCCGTGGGACTCAAAGGGTTTGAACGTCGTCTCGAACATGCCGTGGAAGGCGTGTTCTCGCGAGTCTTCAAGAGTGGTGTGCGTCCCATCGAAATAGGTCGCAAACTCACCCGCGAGATGGATGACCATCGCACGGTCGATGTTCGAGGCCGCACCATTGCGCCTAATTCATTCACCATCGCCATTTCTCCCGACGATCACGATTCGTTCGTCGACATCGCCGATTCGTTGGCACGTGAACTGTGCGATGCGGCTCGTGAACATGCGCGCGACGAGGCCTATGGGTTTCTTGGCCCGGTCGAGATCGAACTTGTTGTCGATGACAATCAGCGCACCGGCACCTTTTCTATCGAATCCCGATTCAGGGAAGGCAAAGGCGGAGCCGGAGCCGGTTCACTGGTTCTACCCAGTGGCGAGCGTTTTGTTCTGCACGAGCAAATGGTCAGCATCGGCCGCTTGCCTGAATGTGAAGTCACGCTGGTCGATCCGAACGTGAGCCGTCGTCACGCAGAAATACATCCACGGGGCGACGGGTTCGTACTTGTCGATCTCGGTTCCACCAATGGAAGCACGGTCAATGGTGTACCGGTCCACGAACGTGAACTTCGTGACGGCGACGAACTCGGCTTCGGAAGTATCCGACTCACGTTTCAGGCGTCCTGAAAATGGTCTCTGACCAATTACTTCTGGTCTTGAAACTGTGCCTTCTCGCGCTTCTCTATCTGTTTTTCTTCCGCGTGGTTCGCGCGGTGTGGGCGGAACTCCGTCCTACTCCGCAGCTACCCGCTGGCGGTGTGACAACTCCAGTTGCTGCACCGGCACGCAAACGTCGCAAAGACGTAAAAAACGCGGCACTAACCCGCCAACTCCTTGTTCGTGAACCGGTGGAACTTGCAGGCAAGACGTGGCCGTTAGACGGAGAAGTTTCGATCGGCCGCGCCGCTGGTTGCCAAGTGACAATTGATGACACCTATGCATCGCAGATCCATGCACGCGTGTTCACTCGGGACAATCAATGGCAGATCGAAGACCTCGGTTCTACGAATGGAACATGGTTGAACCGACACAAGGTTTCGGGTCCGATGGTCATCAAGCCCGGAGACTTCGTGCAGATCGGCAACACCGTCATGGAGATGCAGTGACGCGTTTCGCATGGGGTGCAGCCTCCGACACTGGGCGAGTTCGTCAGGCCAACGAGGACTCATTCCTTGTTGTCGACGGCCTGTTTGCTGTTGCCGATGGCATGGGTGGACATCAAGCAGGCGAAGTAGCGAGTCATCTGGCCCTCGAAAGTCTTCAGTCAGGTTTTACCGCAGCTGGAACAGATGTTTTGGTTCGTTCCGTGGAAGACGCGAATCGCATTTTGGTCGAGCGCTCAACCGCCGATCCAGAACTCGCCGGAATGGGTACGACTCTCGTCGCCATGGCACTTGTCGAAGCATCCGGTCGCGACGCGATCGGTGTTGTCAACGTTGGCGATTCTCGTCTCTATCTACTTTCCGACGGGAATCTCGCCCAGATAACTGAAGATCACAGTCTCGTTGCGACGATGGAGCGCCAAGGGCGCCTAACGGCTGCCGAAGCAGCGGTGCATCCACAGCGGAACATCCTCACGCGCGCTCTTGGTATTGATGGAACTGTGCTTGTCGACTCATGGGAAATCCTCCCGGTTATTGGCGATCGTTATTTGATCTGCAGCGACGGATTGTTCAACGAGGTTGACGAAAGTCGCATTGCCGCAACTCTTCGACGCCTCGCTGATCCAAACGAGGCCTCTCGTGAACTGATCCGTTTGGCCAATGAAGGGGGCGGACGCGACAACATCACCTGCGTTATCGTTGACGTTGTCGACGATGCTGGTCGTGATCCCAAAGCTGATCCAGCGAATCGTGTGCGCAACTCGCATACCGGCGGCGACCTCACAGTCCCAGAACCGCCCGAAGCCGAACTGAAGGCACCCCGAGCCCCAGGAGCGATTCGCAGCTCTTTCACTTGGCGCGTCGGCGTGTTTATCGCTGCATTCGTCTTTGTGATCCTCGCTGGATTCGCGTTTATCTGGTGGACGGGCACGAAGACTTGGTACGTCGGTGTCGATGGCGACAAGGTCGCCATTTTCCACGGGAAGCCTGGTGGCGTGCTTTGGATTGAACCAACGCTGGCGGAAGATTCTGAACTCTTGATCGCCAACGTTCCTCGATCGGCTGTCGTCGATGTACAGAACGGAGTCGAACAGCCTTCCCTTGAGTTGGCTCGGGCCTATATCGACAATTTGGTTGAACAGAACCTAAAGGCGTCAACAACCACGACTCTCGCACCCCTGTCGGGTTCATCAACGTCGAGCATAACTACAACGACTGTGCGGTGAGGCGGTGACACGCCGACGCAACACTGAACTTGGACTCATGTTGATGACTGTGGTCATCGTTTGCGCGGCCTATGTATTAGCCAGTCTCGGTTCTGATTCGCGTATCCCGGCGAACATCATTCCGTTTCTGATTGCCGTCATTGCTTTATTTATGGGAGCGCACTTTGCCGTTCGTAAGTTGGCGCCAGGTGCTGATCCGATTCTTCTTCCAACAGTGACATTGCTGAATGGGCTTGGCTATGTCGTCATTGCAGGCCTAAATGAAAAACTTGCAGCGGCGCAGGCGACGTGGACGGCGATCGCAATTCTTGGTTTTGTTCTCACGCTTTGGTGGGTAAAACGACCGCGTGACCTTGAGCGCTACCGGTACACGTTCGCTCTCGTTGGTATCGGCCTTCTCCTGCTACCACTAGTTCCAGGTTTGGGTTACGACGCCGGATCCGGCAGCAAAATCTGGGTGAAACTCGGGCCGATCAACTTTCAGCCCGGCGAGGTCGCCAAAGTTGCACTAGCGATCTTCTTTGCGGCGTACCTTGCTGATCAACGTGAGCTCATTGCGACGAGTCAATGGAAGATTGGACCTCTTCGACTTCCGCATCCGAAGTACCTCGGACCTGTGCTCATCGCGTGGGGAATCACTCTGCTCGTGATGTTTTACCAAAAAGACCTTGGATCATCGCTGCTTTTCTTCGGGCTGTTCTTGGTGATGATCTGGGTCGCAACGCAACGCACATCGTTCCTTGTGATTGGTGGAGGACTCTTTGCTGCGGGCGCAGTCTTCGCGTGGAGGACTCTCGATCATGTGAAAGTTCGCGTTGACATTTGGCTTGATCCGTGGAAGACCCCGAGCGGCAATGGTTACCAAATCATCCAGGGAATGTTTGCCATGTCGTTTGGAGGTCTTACCGGAACAGGCCTCGGTCGTGGCGGTGATACCCGCATCCCCGCAGCGGAGAACGACTTCATCTTTGCCGTGATCGCCGAGGAACTCGGTCTGGTGGGCGGTTCACTAATCATCATTGCGTACCTGTTAGTAATCGGCTCTGGTTTGCGTATAGCCGCAGACACTGATCAGGTCTTCGACAAGCTGTTGGCGACAGGTTTCACTCTGCTGCTTGGTTTGCAGGCGTTCATCATCGTTGCCGGTGTGCTCCGTCTTCTGCCGCTCACTGGTGTTGCGCTTCCCTTCATTTCCTACGGTGGGTCGTCGTTGGTTATGAACTACGTGATCCTTGCGCTCTTGTTGCGCATTAGCGATCAAACTTCAAAGCGAGCGATCAATCGTGCGGCGGCGGAGGTGGCGGCATGAATCGCAACATCATGAAACTTGGGGTCGTACTTGTTGTTCTTTATGTCGCCTTGTTTGCGAAACTGAATTGGATTCAAGTTGTCGATAAGAACAGCCTTGATTCGAATCCGCTGAATACGGCTCAGGTTCGGCGGGATTTCAATCGACCTCGCGGAACGATCCTTACCGCCGACGGAACAGTTATCGCGCAAAGTGTGGCGAACCCAGACACCAGTTCGGAGTTCAAACGAATGAGGGTGTATCCCGAAGGTGAACTCTTCGGTCAGACCACTGGCTATTTTTCGTTTCGATATGGCTCGTCGGGTCTCGAGCGCCAGTACAACGACGAACTTTCAGGTTCGACATTCGATCAACAGGTGAAGGGTTTTGGTGACCTCTTCGTCGCTCGTGAAAACGTTGGCAACGTTTCCATTTCGCTTCGAAAAGACGTACAGGAAACCGCGCGCTCTCAACTGGGTAATCGTGAAGGTTCAGTCGTTGTTCTTGACCCACGGACCGGGGCAATCCTCGGATCGTGGAGCTGGCCTTCGTATGACCCGAACACGGTGAGTTCTCTCGACAAGACAATTGCCGCAACGTCATGGAAGTTTCTTAACGCGGCACCCGGTGTTCCCATGCGAGCCCACTTCTACCAAGATCGTTATTTCCCGGGTTCAACGTTCAAAGTTGTCACCAGCGGTGTTGGTCTCCAGACCGCAAAAGTCACCAATACTGAACCGGTGTATCCCTACGTAAATGGTTACACGCCCGAAGGAACGAATAAGCCGATTATGAACTTTGGTGGTGAAACCTGCGGGGGGACCCTGCCCGAAATTCTTCGTGTGTCTTGCAACTCGTCATTTGCGCAAATGGGCGCAGAGACGATTGGTGCTGTGGACATGGTTGCTGGCGCTGGTTCCTTTGGATTCAACGCAACGGTTCCGATCGACATGCCTGAACCGGTCAAGTCGGTGTTTCCTACGAACCTTGGAAATAATCAGGCAAAACTCGCAATGTCGTCTATCGGCCAGAACGATGTGCAGGCGACGCCACTGCAAATGGCGATGGTGGCCGGCGCAGTTGCCAATGGTGGCGTCATCATGAAGCCGCACGTCCTCTTCGAGGTTCGCAACGTTCAAGGTGATGTTGTGTCGTCGTATGCGCCATCAAAGTGGCTCACCCCGATGTCGTCCGCATCGGCAGCGACACTTTTTGACGACATGGTTGGCGTCGTGAAGGGTGGAACTGCAACAGGAATGGCCATTCAGGGCTGCACTGTTGGTGGAAAGACCGGTACTGCCCAGCTCGGCACTGATCCTCCCAAGAGCCACACCTGGATCATGGGCTTCGCTGGTCCCCCCGGGAAACCGCCCACGGTGGCGGTGGCGGTTGTCGTCCTCAATCAGTCGGGCGGAAGCGAGGCAACGGGCGGTCGAGTTGCTGCGCCGATCGCCAAAGCGGTGCTCCAAACCGCACTCGCTGCGCAGGGCGGCTGCTAGGGGGCAGATTCCTCTGCCGAGTGCGATGTGCAACTGGCAAATCGGTCCTAGTCTTTGCGGCGATGAGTGACACTCCTGCGGGCCCCACAGTTTTCAACGATCGCTACGAACTGCACCGGAAATTGGCGCGAGGCGGCATGGCCGACGTTTACCTCGCTCGAGACCTCCTGCTTGATCGACCCGTGGCGGTGAAGGTTCTTTTCACCGAGCATGCGCGTGACGCTGCATTCGTTGAACGGTTCCGTCGCGAGGCGCAGGCTGCTGCCAACTTGAACCAGCCGAACATTGTCGCGGTCTACGACTGGGGTCAGCAGTACGGCACCTATTTCATTGTTATGGAATACGTGGAAGGTCGTCCGCTTTCGGAAATTATTCGTACCGAAGGCCCGCTTCATCCCAATCGTGCCGCCGAAATCACTGCCGATATTGCAGCGGCGCTCGGCTTCGCTCATCGCAACGGCGTTGTTCATCGCGACGTGAAGCCAGGAAACATTCTCATCACGCCAACCGGTCAAGTGAAGGTCGCCGATTTTGGTATCGCGCAGGCCGCAACCACAGGCGATGCCGCTGTCAATCTCACTCAAGCTGGTTCAGTAATGGGTACAGCGACATATTTCTCGCCCGAACAAGCTCAGGGTCATGCAGTTGATCCGCGTTCAGACCTTTACTCACTCGGTTGTGTGCTCTACGAAATGCTTGCCGCGCGTCCGCCATTTTCGGGCGATTCACCAGTTGCGGTTGCGTACAAGCACGTGCAGGAAGCACCGGTTGCGCCCAGTCGCATCAATCCAAATATTCCTCCCGCGCTTGAAGCGATCGATCTCAAATTGCTCGCAAAAGATCCGGGTCAGCGATACGCATCTGCTGAAGATCTTCGTTCCGATCTTCGTCGCTTCCTTGAAGGTCAGCCAGTTCTTGCTGCTGGTTTCATTGCCGGCGGTGCTGGCGTAGCAGCTGGTGTCGTAATCGGCGCTGGGCTTGCCGGTGCTGCTCCCGCCGATGCAACAACGATGGTTCCCGCAGCTACTGGTGCTGGTGGTGCCGGCTTCGGTGGTCCGCCCACAACTTCGGGTGAGTACTCGCCACCCCCGAAGCAAAATCGCACGGGCCTTTATGTCGGGCTCACCATCGGCGCACTTGTTCTGATCGCGCTCATTTTGTTCTTTGTTGGTTCAAGCATGGGCAAGTCAGTTGTAAAGGTCTCCGTACCTGATGTCACCAGCAAGAACGTTACCGATGCCACAAATGCCCTGAGTACTGCGGGTTTCAAGGTGTCAGTGAAGAACGTGGCGAACGACAGCGTCCCCGCGAATCAGGTGTTTGAACAAACGCCCAAGGGCAACACCAATGCCGACAAGGGCTCAACGGTAGAGATCACTGTGAGCTCAGGTATCGGCGATGCAACGGTTCCTGATGTTGTTGGTCGTACGCAGGCCGCGGCTGAATCATTGTTGAAGACGAATAACTTCATTCCAGAAGTGAAGGAAGCGTCAAGCGACACTGTCGCCAAGGGCACAGTTATTTCTCAGTCGCCGAGTGCGAATGCAAAGGCAACCAAGAATTCTGTGGTGACCATCACCGTGTCGTCAGGCGCCGGCGATGTTTCGATCCCGAACGTGATTGGTCTGAATGCAGCAAGCGCTTCGAACCAACTTGGTCAAGCCGGGTTCACGGTGACGACGAAGCAAGCGACAAGCGCGACACAACCGGTCGGTACGGTCATCAGCACGAACCCAACGCCTGGAACGAAGGCGGCCAAGGGTTCGAGCGTAGAGATCACCGTGTCAACTGGCCCGCCGGCTTCAACAACAACGACGACGGCTTCAACAACAACGTCAACGAACTAAATCGGCCGCGGCCTTTGGGCCGCGCCAATTCGGTTGTGCGTATCGCTTAGTGGCCGCAGCGTTCGAGGAAGTTGCCCACGAGTTGATGTCCACCCGCGGTCAGAATTGATTCCGGGTGAAACTGCACGCCTTCAACATCGAACTCACGATGACGAAGACCCATCACGAGACCGTCTTGTGTTTGCGCGGTGATCTCAAGACAATCGGGAACGCTGTCGCGTTGCACAACGAGTGAGTGATAGCGCGTGGCTTCGAAGGGATCAGGAAGGCCGGCGAACACGCCTTTGCCTTCGTGAGAAATGAGCGAGGTCTTCCCGTGCATGAGTTGTGGCGCGCGCACAACATCGCCGCCGTAGACCTGGCCGATGCACTGATGGCCGAGACACACGCCAAAGACCGGAACGCGACCGGCGAAGGTTGTGATGACGGCATTCGAGAGGCCAGCGTCTTCGGGGCGGCCAGGGCCGGGGCTGATGAGTACGCCGTCGGGGGCGAGTTCTTCGATCTGTTCGATGCTGAGCGCGTCGCTGCGATGCACGAGCGGATCGGCGCCAAGCTCGCCTAAATACTGGACGAGGTTGAAGACGAACGAGTCGTAGTTATCGAGGACAAGGATGCGGGCGGCCATCGCCGGAGGACCTTATCGGCCGAGACCGGTCGCGCCTGACGAGTTTCCTCTCGGCCGCTACGCTCGCCCCACTATGGCTACCGACAAGCGCCCCGCACCCTCACGTCGCACCGGCGGCCGCGTCACCCCAAAGGGTGGTCCGACCAAGAAGTCGACCGGCACCACTCACGAGGGCCCGGCGGCCTCAACCCGTTACACCCCGCGTTCGGGCACGGCTCATGCCCCGAGCCCTGCATGGCTGCCCGTCTTGATGATCGCTCTGTGCATCATCGGGCTGCTCGTGATCTTCTTCCACTATGTGGATCTGATCCTGCCTGGCGCCGTGAGCAACTGGTGGCTTCTGGGCGGTCTCGGATTCATCCTCGCGGGCATCATCGCCGCCACGCAGTACCGATAACGGTCTGCACAAAAAGGCCTGCTCACGGCCCCAAACTGCGGGTAAACAACTGGTGACCACTCCCATTGTTTTCCACAGTCTGTGGAGAACAAATTAGAGGTCGTCGATGGGCGTCATCATGACCATGTCATCCTGACAATGCCTTGGGGCTTCAGGTTCTTGGTCGGGGGCGATGGTCATCCGAACTTCGGTTCCGCAGATCTCGCAGCGGTAGGTGATCTTCACTTTTCGCAGTTCACCCACAGGGGGCGGCTCGGGGATGGGACGGGCCATTCCGCCCAACATCAGGACCCCGACACGAAGGATGAGCCAGGCCACAATGCCGGCGACGATCACCTTGAACGGCGAATATCCGCCCACGATGCACGCAGCGATACCGATGATGACCAGCCCGTCGATGACGGGGTGTTTGGGACGCCAACCGCCGGCGCGTTCGGTCTGTTCCTCGGTGGCCATGTGGAGAGGTTAGAGGCGTTCGATGATGGTGGCGTTGGCGAGGCCGCCGCCTTCGCACATTGTCTGCAATCCGAAGCGGCCGCCGGTGCGCTCGAGTTCGCACAAAAGCGTGCCGAGCAAACGTGTGCCGGAAGCACCGAGCGGATGGCCAAGAGCGATGGCACCGCCGTTCACATTGACCTTGCTCATGTCGGCACCGAGCTCGCGCTGCCATGCAAGTACGACCGGTGCGAAGGCTTCATTGATTTCGATGAGGTCGATGTCGTCGAGTGACAGGCCGGACTTCTCGAGAATCTTCTGTGTTGCCGGAATGGGACCGGTGAGCATGATGCGTGGATCGACACCAGCAAGCGAGAAGGAATGAAAACGCGCACGTGGCGTGAGACCGAGTTTGGAAGCTGCAGCTTCACTCATAATGAGGGCCGCCGATGCACCATCGGTGATCTGCGATGAGTTGCCCGCAGTGATCACGCCGTCGGGAGTGAACGCTGGCTTCAGTGCTGCGAGTGACTCGGCGGTGGTGGTGTCGCGGATTCCTTCGTCATTGCGCAACATTCCGTCGGTGGGAATGATCTCACCGGAGTCCTTGTCACGTCGGCGGGCCTCGACTGGATGAATTTCTCGTTCGAAACGACCCTCGTCGCGGGCACGGGCCGCGCGCTGTT
>WLMU01000039.1 GCA_009700115.1 Actinomycetota bacterium | reverse complement strand
CAGGACCACGGTCGCACACCCGCGATCAGGACGCCTTGACGGTGACGGTGACTTTGATGATGCCAGCGTTCATGAATCCAAGATTCAGGTCGAACTTCTGGCCAGCCTTCAAGGGCGCTGCAAGCCCAGTAAGCATCACGTGATAGCCGCCCGGCTCAAATGTGACGGTCCCGTTTGCAGGAATCGCCACCGAGGTGACGTCGTTCATCGAGGTCGTCGCTGGTCCAGCACTCGCCCCGGACTCTTGAACCGATGCGCTTTTGGCAAATGATTGCGGCACTGAGGCGGAGAACAGTTTGTCCACGACCGCATTGGTGTTCTCGATTGTGAAGTAGATCTCTCCGTTGTTACCGGAAGTCGCAGACTCGGTGGCCGAGGCGTTACTCACAACCACGCCACTTTGTTTGACTGATGAAGACGAAGAACCAGAGCTTGAACACGCCGAGGCGAAAACGGCGGTGCACGCGAAAAGAGTTGCCGCTGCAAAAACGAGCGGACGAGAAAACGAACGGGGGGTCATACTGTCTCCATTGGGGGGGTGGCTTGCTGAGAACTTCCAAACTCAGGACTTCGGAGAGACCGCGTCCACGAGTTCATTGAGTGTTGCAGCAACTCTGGGCTGTTTCCCCGTTAGTCAGAACATTTGCCCATCAAAGTGACAGATGCCACCGTGAATCAATCACTCAACGAGGCCAGGAAGTTCGAATCTTCTCAAGCGTTGCATCAAGCGGTTCCGGAAGGACTCGCGCCAACGCCACCGCGGTCATGAAATTGCTATCTGCATCCCAACGCGGAAGCACATGAGTATGAAGGTGATCCGGAACTCCCGCTCCAGCGGCTCGACCAAGGTTCAGTCCAACGTTCACGCCATCGCATCGATAGGCACCCTTGAGAGCAACAACGGCATCACGGGAGAGACGTGACATCTCTTCAAGTTCTTCATCAGCGAGATCTTCAAGGTCAGCAACCGCTCGATTGGGAACCACAAGAAGGTGACCACTTGTATACGGGTACGCGTTCAACAGAACCGAACACGTCGCTCCGCGAAACACGATCATTCCCTCGTCGTCGGAGAGTGCCAACACCCGCTCAAAGAGCGATCCACTTTCATCGGGATCTAACGAGGTGTCTTCCGGTTGCGTCACTGCTGTGATGTACGAAAGTCGCCAACCGGCCCACAGATGGTCAAGACGCGGTGATTCGGACATGAATCAGGAATGCCCGGCGACATCGGCGGCAAGGTGTTCCACAAATGCTTCGAACGAAACATTTCGTTCGACCTCTCCCCCACGCGGATTCACACCAACGGTTGCGTGAGCGACGTCGTCGTCGCCGATAACGAGGACATACGGCAGTTTCTCGAGCTTCGCCTTGCGGATACGACCACCGAGCGGCTCATCGGCCTCGACCATGTCGGCGCGGTAGCCACGTGCCCGGAGACTGGCAACCAGCAGCCGTGCATGAGCATCGTGATCGTCGCGAACCGGAAGGATGCGAACCTGCACCGGCGCCAACCACGCCGGAAATGCTCCGGCATAATGCTCGAGAAGCACACCAAAGAAACGCTCGATCGAACCGAACAATGCTCGATGCAACATGATCGGACGTTTCCGCGAGCCATCGGCCGCAACGTATTCAAGGTCGAAGCGTTCGGGAAGGTTGAAGTCACACTGGATAGTGCTCAACTGCCAAGTACGTCCGATTGCGTCTTTGATATCGATATCGATCTTCGGGCCATAGAACGCAGCATCGCCTTCTTTGACCGCGTACTCGAGGCCATATTTCTCGAGGGCGCCCCGAAGCGCGTTGGTCGCTTTGTCCCAGATTTCTTCGCCGCCAACGTGCTTGTCGGGATCTTTCGTGCTGAGGTTGGCGGTGAACTCGGTGAAGCCAAATGCGCGCAAGACACTCATGACGAAATCAAGAAGAGATGCGATTTCGTCCTGCAACTCTTCTTCGGTGCAATAGATATGACTGTCGTCTTGGGTGAAGCCGCGGATTCGCATGAGTCCATGAAGCGTCCCCGCCCGTTCGTACCGATACACGGTGCCAAGTTCGAAAAGGCGAAGCGGAAGTTCGCGGTAGCTGCGCTGGCGACTGCGATAGATCAGACAATGCATCGGGCAGTTCATGGGCTTCGGGTAGTACGAACCGTTGTCCATCTCCATGGGCGGGTACATCCCGTCCTTGTAGAAATCGAGGTGCCCGGAGGTTTCAAACAGATTGGCATTGGCGAGATGAGGAGTTACAACGAATTGGTAGTCCCCCTTCTCGTGGCGGTCACGGCTGTAGTCCTCCATGAGTTTGCGAATGATCGCACCCTTCGGATGCCACACCGCAAGTCCGCCGCCAAGTTCTGACGGGAAACTCAGAAGATCGAGTTCTGTCGCAAGTTTTCGATGATCGCGTTCCGCCGCTTCTTCAAGACGAACGAGGTACGCCTCGAGATCCTTTTTCGATGCCCAGGCAGTTCCGTAAATGCGCTGAAGCATGGGGTTGCGCTCGTCGCCGCGCCAGTACGCGCCAGCAACTCGCATGAGTTTGAAGTGACCGAGACGACCGGTGTCTGGGACATGCGGACCGCGACAAAGGTCAATGAACCGAGGAGGATTTTCGTAGGTGCGGACAAGACCAGTCTCAGTCGCTGACATCGGGTCTTCGGCTGCACCCCGAATGATCTCGCACTTGTATTTGTGTCCACTGAAAAGCTCAAGCGCAGCATCTTCAGCGATTTCATCGCGAATGAACGGCTGCTTCTCTTTAATGATCTCGCGCATCCGAGCGTCGAGACGATCGAGATCGTCGGGGGTAAATGTCCCGCCATCGGGAAGTTCGAAGTCGTAATAGAACCCGTTCTCGATCGGCGGACCGATAGCGAAGGTCGCTCCGGGAAAGAGATCGAGGACGGCTTGGGCGAGAACATGCGCCGTCGAGTGACGGATCGTGAAGAGACCACGCTCATCGGTCTCGGTAATGATTGAAACCTCGTCACCGCCCTCGAGCGGCCATACGAGATCGCGCTCGGTTCCGTTCACGGATCCGATAACTGCGGCTTTGGCTAGGCGTGAACCGATCGAGGAAGCGAGCCCAGCCACGGTGGTGCCGGCGGGAACAGAACGCTCGGAGCCATCGGGAAGGGTGATCGTGATCTCGTCAGACATGACGGCGAGCGTACCCGAGCCCGTCCGTAAGACAGGAAGTGGTGAGAACTTCAGCGCTGAGGGTCACCTACGAGGAAGACGCCAAGCAACTCCGCTGCCGATACAACACCTTCGCCCCGCTCGACCGCGCGATCAATCGCTGCGACTGCACCTGGGGTATCGAGATCGTCATCGAGCCGCACGCGGACCTCGTCAAGGGCTGCCTGACTATCGACTGCACCGGGCGCAATCGTTGCAGCGAGCCAACGTTCAAATCGTGCTGCAGCAATCGGCATGATTTCGTCGTCCCATTCCCATGAGTCACGGTAGTGATGAGAAACGATGGCGAGACGGATTGCCCGGACATCCCAGGTCTTTCGCAATTCACTGATGAAAACGAGATTGCCAAGAGACTTCGACATTTTCTCGCCGTCCATGCGAACCATGGCTTGATGCATCCAGTGCCGCACGAACGGCTGACCTGTTGCCGCCTCACTTTGTGCGGCTTCGCATTCGTGATGCGGGAAAATCAGATCGGAACCACCACCGTGCAGGTCGATCGTGGTGTCGAGTTCACGCAAGGCGAGAGCAGAACACTCGATGTGCCAACCAGGGCGGCCAGGGCCCCAGAGCGATTCCCAACTTGGCTCGTCGGGTGCCGATGGCTGCCACAAAACGAAGTCGAGGGGATCACGCTTATTGGGATCATCGGGATTGCCACCGTGCTGGCGAGCGAGGTCGATCATTTGCTCGCGGGTGTAGTGCGATACCTGTCCGAATCGCTCGAACGAACTCACATCGAAATACACCGAGCCGCCGCTCTCGTAGGCGTGACCTTGGTCGAGCACCATTCCGATGAAACCACGAATGTCAGCGATAGCGCTCGTTGCGCGCGGCTCGCTCCAGCATTCGACAACGTTGAGTGCTTCCATGTCGGCATCGAAACGAGCCGTCTCGGCAGCGGCGAGGTCTAGGTAGTGAACACCGAGTTCCCGAGCTTTTCGCAACAGGTCGTCGTCGACGTCGGTGACGTTACGAACACAACGCGTCTCGTGGCCAAGATCTCGTAATCGCCTTTGAAGAACGTCGTAGGTGACATAAGTCGCGGCATGTCCGAGATGCGTCGCATCGTACGGAGTGATACCGCAGGTGTACATGAGCACTACTGGGCCGGGCTCAAATGCAACAACTTCACGACGAGCAGTGTCGTAGAGGCGCATCGGGCCGGTCGGGGCTGGCCTTGTCATCGCAGTTTTTCGGGATCGATTCCGGTGAACTTCACCGCAACGCGGGTTTTGTACTTGAGGTTGAGTTCAAGGAGCACTGCAGTAAACGCCTCGATTGGCGCGGCCTGGGTGAGGTCGCCAGCGTCGAGTGCCCGCATGTCTGGCATTTCGTTAATCAGGTCCATTGAGATTTTCTTCGCTGCCGGATGGTCTGAACAGACCAGAACATCACTCTCAATCGGGTGATTGAGGTCGGCAAGTTCTTTGGCCGGCACATGATGAAGCGCACCCACGACGAGAGAACGAGGCACAGCGGCTTGGACGCTGGCGGCTACTGATCCGCGGGGCGGCACGAGCGGTTGGAATTCATGGCCTACACGAATCAGGGCATTGGCCATGCAAATCACGACCTTGCCATCGAGCGATTCGCTTACCGATTTCGCGGTTGTCCAAGCGGCATCCCACGGTGTTGCGATGACAATGAGTTCTGCAGCAGCAGCTCCGGCATTGTCGGAAGCACTGATTTCCAGGTTGTGGTCAGGCCAGTCCGCTTTGATCGAACTGACGACCTCGGCTGCCCGTTCTGCACTTCGGGAGCCCAGGATGACCTTGTGACCCGCCGAAGCCAGCCTGATCCCGAGCGCACTTCCAGCTGGGCCAGTGGCGCCCACGATTCCGATCAACATTTAGCGAACGGTAGCGGACGATCGTGCCTTGTCGGTGCTGTTCCCCCGAAAGTCGGGTTTGGCAACGTAACGTCTCTCCGTTACCCGCGATCGGAGGACCCATGGGATTGCTTGAAGGCAAGCGACTGTTGATGACCGGAGTGCTCAATGACTCCTCGCTTGGTTTTGGCGTTGCCCGTCTCGCCCAGCAGGAAGGCGCAGAGATCGTCCTCACCGGACTCGGAAACGCAATGAAGCACACACTCAAGGCAGCGAAGAAGTTTGATGTCGAACCTGAGGTCATCGAACTCGACGTTTCCGTGCCCGAGCATCTTGATGCCGCTCGCGAACATCTGACAAAGAAGTGGGGCCGAGTCGATGGGGCTCTTCACTCGATCGGGTTTGCCCCCCCGGTTTGTCTCGGCGGAACGTTCATGGATGCCACTTGGGAAGATGTGTCTGTGGCGATGAATATCTCCGCATATTCGCTTAAGGCCCTTGCCGACGTCGTTGCGCCACTCATGACTGAAGGCGGATCGATTGTCGGCCTCGATTTTGACAACACCGTGACATGGCCTTCCTACGACTGGATGGGCGTGGCCAAGTCCGCTCTTGAGTCGACCTCCCGCTATCTCGCTCGCTATCTGGGCCCACAACAAATCCGCGTCAACCTTGTTGCTGCTGGACCAATCAAAACCATCGCTGCACGATCAATTCCTGGCTTTTCGAACTTTGAAGACGTCTGGGATGAACGTGCACCGCTGGGCTGGGACGTTCGAGACTCAAGTGCTGTAGCAAAAGCCTGCGTTGCCTTACTTTCGGATTGGTTTCCGCAGACCACGGGCGAAGTCGTGCACGTTGACGGCGGCTATCACTCCACCGGAGCCTGACAGTTACTCGGCAGTCGGAGAATCCCTGGGTTCAAGTTCATCTGCGACGTCCCCGACGAGTTCTTCGAGAATGTCGTCGAGAGTCACAATCCCCGCGGTCGATTCATCATCATTTGCGACGAGAGCGAAATGGACTCGCGAAGTCCTCATATCGAGCAAAAGTTCTTTCAAGTGCTGTTCACGCGGCACCCTAAGAGCTCGGCGCATCATCAGTGGGGAAAAAGTTTCGTCGAGGTCCATCTCAGAAACTGACAATAAATCTTTGGCGTGGATGAATCCTCGGGGATCATCGATTCCACCATCGCCTACGACCAGCAGTCGCGTGTGCCCGAGGGTTCGCACTGCTTCTTCGAGTTCGCGCGGAGTGGCTCCGATCGAGACAGCAGCCACATTCGGACGATCAACCATCACCGAAGCCACAGTGCGCCCCGCAAATTCCAGGACACCGGCAAGCAACTCGGCCGAGAAACCCGTGATCGCGCCTTCCTCTTTCGAAACCGAGACCAACACCGCAAGTTCTTCTGCAGTGTGAGATTCCGAAAGCTCATCGCGAGGTTCGACGCCGCAAAGGCGAACCCCGAGGTTGCCCATCCAGTTCAGGATGATGACGAGGGGACGCGCAACAAGCAGGTACAGCCGATTCGGCCGACTCACAATTTTGAGAACCGATTCGGGGTGCGTCAGCGTCAGATTCTTCGGCACCATTTCACCAAGCACCATGTGGGCGAAAACGATGATGAGGAGCCCCAGCACTGCAGCTATCGGATGAATCCATGTGTGAGGAATCCATGACACATGTTGAGCGAGGCTCACGAGAAGGTGGGCAACTGCAGGTTCTCCGACTAGCCCAAGCACCAGCGAGGCCACGGTGATTCCGAGTTGAGCCCCCGCGAGTTGGATGCTCAACTCCTTCATCGCTGCCAACGCACGAATCGCCGAACGATCGCCGCTCTCAGCGAGAGGCTCAAGGCGACTCCGACGTGAGCCCACCAAAGCGAATTCGAGAGCAACAAAAAAACCGTTGATCGCCAGAAGAACGACAATGACAAGGAATGGCCACATATCAGGCCCCCGTCTCGTCGACTGGCGTTGCGCTGTGCGAAGTTTGCGTGTCTCGTTCCGACGCGGTTGTTCGCACCGTCACCTGAGCAATTCGGCGACGGTCCATTTCGGCGATCTCGAAGGACCACTCTCCCCACACAACGACTTCACCCGAGACTGGCAGGTGTCCGAGTTGATCGAGGAGAAAGCCCGCAAACGTTTCATATTCCCCTTCGGGGAGAACGCAACCAATTTGATCAGCGACCTCATCGGGATGAAGTCCGCCCGGAAGTGACCACTCGTCTCGGCGACCTGGGATCGTCATCGCTGGCATCCGGCGATCATGTTCATCGCCAATCTCGCCCACAATCTCTTCGAGAATGTCTTCGAGAGTGATGATCCCCGCAGTTCCCCCGTATTCATCAACGACAACCGCAAGATGAGAGTTCGCGCGTCGCAAATCAATCAGAACATCAGCAAGATCTCGGCTTTCCGGAATAGCGAGCACCGCGCGGACAAGCGTGGAGACAGGCGTGGTCGCCCGCTGCTCGCGTGGAACGCCGTGAACTGACCGCACGTGCACTGTGCCCAGAATGTCGTCGATGTCGGTTTGGTAGACAAGAAAACGCGAATGACCGGTGCGAACCGATGCTTCGACCAACGCGTCGACAGTGTCGGTACTTCGAAGTGCTGTCACCGCAGTACGCGGAACCAGAACATCTTCAGCGCTCTTACGTTCGAAGCGAATAGACCGGGTGAGCAGCCCCGATGCCGAATCGTCGAGTGACCCCCCGCGAGTCGATGCGCTCACCAAGATCTGCATCTCCGAAAGAGTGCGCACATGCGAAAGTTCCTCAGTCGGCTCGACTCCTAGCAATCGAACAGTTCGATTCGCTGCCCCGTTGAGGATTCTGATCAGACCACCAAAGACGATTCCGTACACTCGGACAAGCGGACCAAGGACGTAGACGGTCTGTTCTGGTCGCGCGAGTGCTAATCCTTTCGGCACCAACTCTCCCACCACCATTTGCACAACCGTCGCTATGAAAATGGCAATTGCCAGCGAAACTCCGGTCACGGCTGCGGTTCCAAGAACCGGTTCAAGAAGGGGATGCAGTAACTCCGCTATTGCAGGCTCAGCGAGAAGACCGATCAAGAGCGATGTGACAGTGATGCCGAGTTGGGCTCCCGACAGGTGAAACGACAAGTGCCGCAATAGACCCTTGGCGAGTAGCGCGCGACGGCGGCCTGAATCGGCATCATTTTCAACTTTGGCCCGATCAACCGCGACAAGCGCAAACTCGGCAGCGACAAAGAAACCGTTAGCGATGATCAAGACCGCAACCGCAATGAGGCCCAGTGCGTTATTCACGTTCCCGTGCCCCACGCCCACCATCGGCCATGTCGATATTCAAGCCCAAGTTTCATTTCAAAGCACTCGGAAAGGTTTGATTCAGTGAGAATCTCGTCCAGTGGGCCAGCGGCGAGAACCTTGCCTTCGCGAAGCAACAGGACGTTGGTAAACCCCTTCGGTATTTCCTCGACATGATGTGTCACAAGCACTGTCGCCGGGGTGTCTTGCCCTGATACCAACACTCCGAGACCACGCACAAGATCTTCACGCCCAGCGAGATCAAGGCCCGCCGTGGGTTCATCGAGCAGTAGCAAACCTGGCTCAGGCATCAATGTGCGAGCCAAGAGCACGCGCTGACGCTCACCCGAAGAAAGAGTGGCAAAACTACGTTCTGCGAGTCGGCCTATTTCCATCCGTTCGAGACAGTCTCGAGCGCGCTGACGATCGTTCTCGTCATAGGTATGCCACCACGGTTCTAACGCTGCGTTCTTGGCCGTCATCACGACATCCGAAGAAGTCAGATCCGACCGAAGCTGATCTGCCATTCCCGTGCTCGCCAGACCAATACGTTTGCGAAGCGAGCGAACGTCGGTGCGTCCGAGTTTTTCCCCAAGAACCTCGACATCACCCGATGACGGATGCAGATAGAGCGATGCGATCTTCATCAGCGAGGACTTTCCCGACCCATTACGGCCAAGAACAACCCAGCGCTCCTGTGCGGCAACTTCCCACGACACATGATCGAGAATTGGGCGACCTTCACGAATCAGTGTGACATCGCGCAGCGAAAGGGCCGGCGGGTCATTGCGACCCATATCGACCTACTTGTCGAGCAGAAGTGCGAGTGCGACCGAAGCGAAAATAAAGATCACCGCAGCAACCACCGTCAGTCGATCGAGATTCTTCTCAACCACTGTTGAACCTGCCGCTGACGCGCCAAGACCGCCGCCGAACATATCGGAAAGGCCGCCACCCCGACCGCTGTGAAGCAGCACGAGGAAGATGAGCGTCAGTGCAGAGAGCACCTGAATGATGAGAACAGCGATCAACACGATTCGGGACGTTATCAGGAGAGCCGGAATTGGACGATTCGGGCGAATTCCTCGGGATCAAGCGCTGCTCCGCCGACGAGTGCACCGTCGATATCGGGTTGACTCATGAGTTCAGCGGCATTGCCGGCCTTCACCGAACCGCCGTATTGAATGCGAACGGCCTTGGCCGCGTCGGCACCCTTCATGTCCTTGACTTTGGCCCGGATCCAGGCACACACCTGCTGTGCATCTTCAGCACTTGCAGTGCGACCTGTACCGATAGCCCAGATGGGTTCGTAAGCAAGGACCATCGAGGCCACCTGCTCTGGCTTCAGAGCCTCGATGCCAGCCTGAATCTGTCCGGTGACTTTGCCGCGGGTGGCTTCGCCTTCACGCTCTTCAAGCGTCTCGCCACAACACAAGATTGGAGTCATACCGTTTTCAAAGACGGCTTTGACCTTTTGGGCCACAACGATGTCGTCATCGCCGAACAACTCGCGACGCTCGCTATGCCCCACGATCACAAATGACACGTTGAGTTTGAACAGCATTCCTGGCGCAATTTCGCCGGTGTACGCGCCGCTAGCTTCCCAATGGCAGTTCTGTGCGCCGACAGCGATCGGTACCTTTTCGCTTTCAAGGAAGGTTTGCACTGTGCGGATATCGGTGAATGGCGGATGGACCGAAACATCGACAACTTCGTAGTCATCCTTTGAAAGTAGATACCGAAGTTTGTCGAGAGTTGCTGTGGCCTCGAAGTGATTGAGGTTCATCTTCCAGTTACCGGAGATGAGGGGTTTGCGGTCAGCCATTTGTTGCTCCTCGTAATGCTTCGAGTCCGGGAAGATCACCGTTCTCAAGTAACTCGAGCGATGCACCCCCACCGGTTGAAACGTGATCTACCTCGTTGGCAAGTCCGAATGCGTCGAGTGCCGCTGCGGAATCGCCACCACCGACAACGGTAAAGCCTCGTGCCTCTGCCATAGCTTCGGCAATCACGCGTGTTCCGGCGGCAAAGCGGGGATCTTCGAACACACCCATCGGGCCATTCCAGAAGATCGTTTTTGCTTCAGCGATGATGTCAGCGAATTCCGATGCGGTGCCCGGTCCAATGTCGAGACCCTTCCAACCATCGGGAATATCGGCACCGAGTTGGCGAACCTCTCCCCCGGCTTCGGGGTTCATGATTTCGCCTCCGGGGCTTAGCGCGGTCACATCGTGCGGAATATGGATGGTGACGTCTGAATCAAGGAATCGCTTGCAGGTCTCGATCTGGTCGACCTCAAGCAATGAATCTCCAACCTGATGACCCTGGGCAGCAAGAAATGTGAAACACATTCCGCCGCCGATAATGAGTGCGTCGGCAACAGTTGAAAGGGCGTCAATGACCCCGAGTTTGTCTGAAACCTTCGATCCTCCGAGGATGACGACAAACGGACGCCTCGGCTCAGACCGCAGCGGGAGTAGCACTTCGACTTCGCGCTGGAGAAGGCGACCCGCAGCCGAAGGAAGAAACTTCGGAGGACCAACGATCGAGGCATGAGCGCGGTGTGATGCGCCGAATGCATCGTTGACGTAGAGATCCTGACCGTCGATCAGTTTCTGAACGAAGGCCGGATCATTCGAGGTTTCGCCCGGATCGAACCGAAGGTTGTCGAGAAGTTCAACCCCTGGTGCCAATTCGGCCAGGCGGCGACGAACGGGTTCCACCGAATATTTCGGATCGGGAGCACCCTTTGGACGGCCGAGATGTGTGCACGCCGTGACCGTTGCACCACGCGACGTCAGGTAGTCAATCGTCGGAAGCGCCGCACGAATACGAAAGTCGTCGACGATCTCGCCGTTGGCGATCGGCACGTTGAAGTCGGCGCGAAGAAGGACTCGGCGACCACTGACGTCGCCGAGGTCCTCCAGCGAGGGAACGCTCATCGGGCGGTACTACTTCGCCGCGCGGGCCATGACCTGCACGAGGTCGACCAGGCGGTTGGAGTAACCCCACTCGTTGTCGTACCAACCGAGAATCTTGACGAGGTTGCCCATCGCCATGGTGAGTTTCGAGTCGTAGGTGCACGATGCCGGCTGACCGACGATGTCGGAAGAAACAATTTCTTCGTCGGTGAAGACGAGAACCTTCGAAAGCGGGCCACTTGTTGCTGCGGCCTTGAACGCTGCATTGATTTCATCGACGGTGACGTCACGCTTGAGGACACCAACAAAGTCGGTGATCGAACCGTCCGGGACCGGCACTCGAAGGGCGGTACCGTCAAGCTTGCCCTTCATTGCTTCGAGCACGAGTCCGGTAGCGCGTGCGGCGCCCGTCGACGAAGGCGTGATGTTGGCGGCTGACGCACGGGCACGACGCATGTCGGTATGTGGACCATCAACGAGGTTCTGATCGCCGGTGTAGGCATGAACCGTCGTCATGAGGCCCTTTTCGACGCCGAAGGCATCGTCGAGAACCTTGATCATCGGAACGAAACAGTTCGTCGTGCATGAAGCGTTCGACACAACCTTGTGCTTTGCGGGATCAAAGGTGTCGTCATTCACGCCAACAACGAAGGTTGCATCGGCGTTTGTGGCTGGAGCCGAAATGATGACGTACGGAGCGCCAGCTTCAAGATGAGCCGCGGCCTTGTCGCGGTCGGTGAAGAAGCCCGTTGACTCGACAACGATGTCAACGCCGAGTTCCTTCCAGGGAAGATCCTTGGGATCGCGAATGGCAGTGATCTTCAGGAGTTTGCCGTCGACAAGGATTCCGTCTTCGGTTGCTTCAACAGTTGCGTCGAGGCGACCCATGACCGTGTCGTATTTGAGCAGATGCGCCATAGCCGGCACCGAACCCAAATCGTTGGCGGCAACGATCTCGATATCAGCGCCGGACTGCCTCACCGCCCGGAAGAAGTTGCGGCCGATGCGACCGAAGCCATTGATGCCGACACGGATTGTCATTGTGGGCACTGCCTCCTAGATATGCCGTCGATAGTCAACGGCGACGTGTTGAGATGGTGTGACGTTACGCCAGACAGCGCATGCTGTTGGCCGGATCGATTCCTGACGGTCCTGCCAGCCGATTGCGCCCGCGATGATGTCAGCGGTCGAGATCGCGATGGGTGACCCGCAAAGGGAATCCCTCATCACGAAGGGCTTCGGCAACGGCTTCAGCAATGGCCACCGACCGATGGCGACCCCCGGTGCAGCCAAACGCCACCGTCAGATAGCTCTTTCCCTCGGCAATGTAGGCGGGCAGCAACGTGGCCAGAAGCCCATTGATCTGCCCAAGAAACTCGGATGTGAGCGGCTGAGCCAGCACGTAATCGCGGACGGGTTCATCCAGGCCTGTTTGCGGTCGCAGGCTTTCCACCCAATGTGGGTTCGGCAGAAATCGGCAATCGATCACGAGATCGGTGTCGAGGGGAAGGCCGTGTTTATATCCAAACGAGAGCACTGTCGTTTGCATACCGCCTGCTGGGGCATCGGCGGCAAAGAGGTCGAGCATCCGGGCACGCAATTGATGGACATTGAGTTCGGTGGTGTCGATGACAACGTCGGCCTCGGCTTTGACCGATTGCAGGACTCGGCGTTCTTCTTCGATCGATTCACCCAGCGTCCGGTCTTCCGCCCCGAGTGGATGGCGGCGACGAGTGCTTTCGTAGCGCCGCACAAGTTCATCGGTTGCTGCCTCGAGAAAAACGATCCGCAATCGGTTGCCCTGACGGCGCAATGCATCGAGGGCCGGTAACGCTTCTGAGTGGTAGGGACCAGTTCCGACAACAAGCACGACATTGGTGATCGTTGCATCCGGAGCATCGGCGAAATCAGCCACACTGCCGATGAGCGCCGGTGGAAGATTATCGATGATGTACCAACCGAGGTCCTCAAGGACGTCCGCGGCTTGAGAGCGTCCCGCACCCGACAAGCCCGTGATCACCACGAAGTCGCTCACCTAGGAAACGCTAGCCGTGGTGCCTCTAACCTCAGACCATGGACAACATCGCCGCTCTCCCCATCGCTGCCGCTCATTTCGAAGCGGTTACCGCTCTCGTCACGTCCGGGGACTTGGCCAAGCCCACCCCATGCGGCGACTGGACCGTCCAACAGCTTCTCGACCATGTCGTAGGCGGAAACGCGATGGCCGCAGCACTCATCGGCGGCGCGACTCGTGAAGACGCAATCGCTCTTCTGACCACAGCAGTCGCCGGCAACAATCCTTTGGCGGCTGTCCAAGATTCCATGCGAGCGCAGGCGGCAGCATTCGCTGATCCCGCCGCCCTTGAACTCACCGTTCAACATCCAGCGATGGACATGCCTGGTTCGCAACTACTCGGTTTCCGAGTTGGTGACCTGCTCGTGCATTCATGGGATCTGGCTCGAGCGATTGGCGCCGACGAAACCCTCGACCCCGAAGTTGTCGCCGTCGTTGCGACCAACATCGAACCGATGCGTCCGTTTATCGGACAGGTTGGAATGTTTGGCGAAGGTCCGAGCGAAACGCTTGACGACAACGTCGATGCTCAAACTGCACTGCTTGATCTGATGGGACGGCGCCCGTAACCATCTGCGATTCGGTCGTTATGACCGGCGCGCTACGAGTGTGAGTAAACGAGGAATCGTCGTTACTTCGGTGTATTCCGGAGCGCGATCAATGAATCCTTGCGGAGGCGCCGGCTCGATCATTCGTTCAAGCGCCAGCCCCGAATCGGCCATGGCGTTGATGTACCGACTCAGTGGACGATGAACGAATCGGATGAACACATTCTTTTCGACCTCCTCGATCGTCGCCTGTTCGGTGAGGTACGGACCGATGCGCCAGTACTGCTCGGGCGGGTCAAGGATCTGATCATCGATCCATCCAGATCCAGGGGTTTGCAACAGCGGATGGTTGAGACAGAAAACAAACCGGCCACCCGGACGCAGAACACGGGCAACTTCCGAAAGTGCCTCATCAACCGCGTCGATGTGTTCGAACACGAGACAACACACGACAGCATCGAATGACGCGTCATCGAACGGCAGGGATTCCGCTCCAGCGAGTTGGTACTCGGGCCCACCACCGCGACGAATCGCTTCGTCGATTTGATTCACGGTCGGATCGATTCCGATCACGGTTGCACCGTGAGTCGAGGCGATTGCACGCGCAACCTGACCTTCACCGGTGCCCACTTCAAGCACACGTTCGAAACCTGCGGTCCACTCAAGAATCAGAGGAATGATTTGCTCGGTGTATTCAGGATCGACGCCGTCGGTGAACTCGCGCTGCCACCAGTCGGCGTGCGCCTCCCACAGTTGGGCATTGGCATCAGGTTCAGACACAACAACTCCGATTCAGCGCAGATCTCGACGAGACGGACTATGGATCTTGTCCCAAACTGCCTGCGCAACCGAATCGGGAAGCCAAGAGATCGCCTGCAGTTCCTCGAGCGTCGCTTTCTTGACTGCGGTGACCCCGCCGAGTTCCTTCACCAAGCGACTGCGCCGAGCTTCGCCCAAACCTGGAATCCCATCGAGCACTGAGGTCGTCATGCGCTTCCCTCGTAGTTCTCGATGAAACGACACCGCGAATCGGTGAGCCTCATCACGGATGCGTTGCAGCAGATAGAGCGCTTCGCTCCCCCGAGGCACTTCGACTGGTTCCGAGCGGTGAGGCAGATACACCTCCTCGAAACGCTTCGCCAGCGATGCCACCGGTATCTCTTCGTCAAGGCCGAGCGCTTCGAGGACCTTCACGGCGACACTTAGTTGACCTTTGCCACCGTCAACCAAAAGCAATTGCGGCGGATAGGCAAACTTCCCCGATCGCTCGGCGACAGGCTTTCCTCGCTCTTCGACATATGCAGTCAGGCGACGAGTCAGGACCTCTTCCATTGCTGCGAAATCATCATTGCCTTGATCACTTTTGATCTTGAAGCGACGGTATTCGCGCTTGTTCGGCAGACCGTCTTCCATGACCACCATTGAACCGACGTAGTCGCTTCCCTGGATATGGCTCATGTCGTAGCACTCGATACGAAGCGGAGCTTCAGGGAGACCCAGGTGTTGCTGCAGATCATTCAATGCACGCGCTCGGCTGTTGTGATCAGCGGCGCGTTTCAAACGGTGTCGCGAGAACTCCTCGGTGGCATTACGCGTGACTGTTTCCATTAGCTCGCGCTTGTCGCCGCGATGAGGGATGCGCACAGTGACTTTCGAACCGCGCTGTGCACTTAAGAACTCTTCATAGAGACTGGGATTCGCGCTCTCGAAGGGAACAAGCACTTCTTTGGGGACGCCAAGCGGAGGTGGATCGCCATAGAGCCGTTCGAGGATGCAATCAATGAGTTCTTGGTCCGAAAGATCTTCTTTGCGGTCGAGCACGTACCCCTT
>WLMU01000038.1 GCA_009700115.1 Actinomycetota bacterium | reverse complement strand
GTCCACTGCGGGTCGGGTCCGTAACCGCAACCAGCGGAAAGTGCGACATGGCCAAGGCATTCAACCTCGACAACGAGTGGTGATCCGTCAGCAGCCTGAGCAGTGATGGTTGCCGATTCAGGAATACGCGTGCCTGACCGATAGTTGATGTCGTACTTCGGATAGCCGAGGGGCTCAACGCGTCCGTCGGGCCAAATGCGAAGCGCGTCGTTCAACGTGCGCAAACCATCGCCATCTTCTTGTGCAATAAACACCAAAGCGAAATCGTCAAAGCGAAGCGGCACGTAGATCCAGTAGAAGCCGCCGTCGGCTTTCGGTTCAGCAACCCAGCGGCCTGCTGGCTCAGGTTCACCAACTGGGCGAATACCCCATGACCGATCGCGCGTGCCGACCCATGTGGCCGGGTCGACGATGATCTCTTCACCCTTGACTCGAATGAATCCTTCCCAGGTTCCGACCTGAGCGAAGCGTTGCGCGTCGAGCATGATCTTTGCCCCGTTGCGCGAAACGTGTGGAGATTCATCAACTGCAGGAAACGATCCTCGCCAGTGAAGATCAAGCTCAAATTCTTGTGCCTTAGCGTCACACGTGATTCGAAGTTCGTTAAGAGGATCGATGACCTCGATGCGATACGGACCAACCTGCTGGTTCATGCGATCGGGGCCAAGGACATCAGACATGCGGATGGTGTGCTGCAGATCGCCGCGCCGGATACACGCGAATGCATCGGTCACACCAAGGTTCGGGTACTGACCGAGACCGGTAATGAGGAATACCTCGCCCGTACGATCATGCGCGTTCCAATACGAACGGTCATAGAAGTTGCGATCGCTCGACGCCGCATGAGCAAGTGAATACGGGGCTTGATGCAGCGGAAACTCATCGGCAGGAATCGGCATTAGTGCTCCCCTTAGTCAAGCCAAACCGCACCGTCCGGCGCGTGGGATTCGAACCTTAGAGCCACGCAATGGCACGTCGAGACAGAATCCGGGCTGTGGACCCATGGAACGGTTCGGCTACCATTTCGGCCCTTAGGGCGATTAGCTCAGTTGGCTAGAGCACTGCCTTCACACGGCAGGGGTCGCTGGTTCGAGTCCAGTATCGCCCACCCGAGAAACCGTAAAGAGGGACCGCTTTTCGAGGCGGTCCCTCCTGCGTTGACCTCCGGCGAATCTCACCAGAACAAAGTGACAACATCTTCGGTTATTGGTAGAACAACCCGATGAAATCTCGACTCGGTATCAAGTTATGCATCATTCTCTTGACGCTCAGCGGCTCGTTTTCCGGACTCTTTGCGTCCACCCGCAGCAATGCTTCCGCCATTCCGGCGGCCTGCGCTGCGAGCGATAGCTCTCATTTCACTGTGATAACGAATGCGGATGCCGGAGCGGGTTCATTGCGTCAGGCGATGGCCGATGCTCAAAACGCGAATGGCGGAACTGTTTGCGTGTTGCCCAATCTCTCGACGATCCTGCTGAGTTCTCACATCACCTATGAGGGGACCGGGACGCTTTTGCTTATCGGTAACGGAGTAATCGTTAAGGGCGGGAACAATGAGAGTGCTGGTGGAGGAATCTTCTCGTTCCAAGGTGTCAGAGGTGATGAATTTGACACCGTCCTTCCGCTGCAAATTGACGGATTTAAATTCCTCCAGGGAGTCGCTCACGATGGTGGCGCAATAAACACGCAAATCGCCGACGTAGTAGTAAAAAATTCGATATTCGACCAGAACCAAGCAGTCACTAGGAGTGTCGGCGGTGCCATCGCTTCGTTTGGTGGCAACGGTCCTAACTATGAGTCCATTGGTTCTCTCACGGTCTCGGATTCTTCATTCACCAACAACACCGATGTCTGCAGTGACTGCGGCAGTGACGGCGGCGGAGCAATCGATGTCCAAGGCATTCCGCTCACAGTTATTCGAAGCAGTTTCGTCGGGAATACCTCGACTGGTCCTGGTGGCGCGATCGACGTAACGAACTCGGACTTAACGGTTCTCGCCAGCACTTTTGTCGCCAATGTGTCGAGCTCTGGCAATAACAACAGAGGCGGAGCGATCTACGCAACGGGTGCTGCAACAATTTCATTTTCGACGTTCTCCGGAAATCAGGCCCAAGTCGGGAGCGCCATCAGCGCTCTTGGCTCGTCGACCTTGTGGGCGAACGTCTTCGTGAAACCTGGCTCGACGGCCCTCTGCCAAAATTCAGCGACAAGCAGTAGTTACAACTACGCAAATGAAACAGCCAACTCATGTGGCCTTCTCGGAACAGCTGATTCCAGTCTCGATTCGAACGACCCTGGACTCGGAACGCTATCTACTGGTCCGGGCGTTCAGCAATGGCGTTCTCCCGGCGCAGCAATCATCGGAATCATTCCAAATGCAGGGTGCGTCGATCCGAACATCTCATCACCATTGAGTAATTCGACTGACGAGGTCAATGCCCCTCGACCACCAGCCAACTCCGGATCTTGCACCCCTGGAGCAGTTGAACCGGTCGCTCAACAGCCACCAACCACAACCACCGCCGCGCCAACAGAGTTACTAGTGCCAGCGTTCACCGGCTGATCAGGCAATCGTTCTTTTCTAAACAGACGATCCGCGAAACCCACTAATCCCCTACGATCGCAACGTGAGGTTTCTTTCGCGATTGATTCGCAGTTCGCTTGCTACCGATCTCACAGCGCTCGAACACGTTCGCCCGATTCGCTCAGCGTTCGTGATTCTCGCTGCACTCAGCTACACCTATGTGAAACACGACGTTCGCGCTCTCCTTCCTCTCGGCTTAGGTCTCCTCTTTGCCGCCATTGCCGATCGTGGCAGTTCATTTCGTCGACGTCTCACTTCAATGGCTGGTGCGACGATAGGGATCACACTCGGAACCGCTCTCGGATGTGCTGTCTCGAGCAATCAAGTCCTACACATAGCGATCGGCGGTTTTGTAGGCCTGCTTTGCGGGCTCATTGGAGTTGCGAGCATTCCAGCGATGACTACTGGCGTCCTGACCTTGGTCATTTTCACCATTTTTTCAGGTTCGCCGATCGATCTCTTCGAATGGAAGGCGAACACGGTACTCATGTTGCTTGGCGGATGCATCATGATCGCCTCCGTTGCGGTTGAATTCGGCATCCGATTGCTGATCAAGAGAATTCCAGCGAACGACGACAACTCGTACGGAGAGTCTTTTTGGAATCGTTCGAAGGTTCACTTCCATTGGACGGACCCCTTCATCCTTCACTCGCTGCGACTCGCCGTCGTGATCATTATTGCTACAACGCTTGAGGAGCTCCTGACCTTTCCGCACTCCTATTGGATTCCAATGACTGTTGCTTGGATCTCTAAACCAGACCATGAAGGAACAGTCGACAAGGTCGCCCGTCGGGTGGTCGGAACCCTCTTCGGCGTCGCTATCGCCGGAACACTCATCGCCACTATCCCCTACTCGGGTGCGTTCTCACTCATCATGGTCGGGATCGCGTCGTACTTCGTCCTTGCCTTCCTGACGCCCAACTACGCGATCACCACCGCTGGGATAACAGTGTTTGTCTTCTTTCTCTTCCGCATTGTTGGCTTCCCAATGGGCGGATCAATCACCGCTCGCGTTCTATCAACTCTGATTGCTGCTGCGCTCGTTCTGACAGCCGTTCGCATTGGACCGCAACCTCGGCGAACTGAAGAGCATCCCGTCCTGTAGCCCAGCGCTTCTTCGATTGATCATCTGCACCCGATGCCTCGTGCGAAGCAGACGTCAGTCACCATCTCTGGACTCACGAGTACTCTCTGGCACATGAAAATTGCTAGGAAGTTCGCTCTCAGTCTCGCTTTGATTGCGATCCTCACCCAGTGTTCCGGTGGAGCCACAAACAGCTCAAGCACGACATCCACCACTCAGGGAATTTCACGCGACTCGGCAAACTCGGTCATCTTCTTCGGTGATTCGGTGACTGCCGGCTTCGGATTCTGCGGTAACGAAGGTGGTGCAGACTCCTCGAATATCTCATGTTCAACAAATGCGTCGTTCGCTAATAATTGGGTACTCGGAAACAACTCGCTTAAATCATGTCAACCAGTTATTCCGTCGAATGACCGATGTTCGAACAACAATTTCAAAGGATCACCATGGGACGCAGGCCCTTGGCGCGATGAACCTGGTGCTCCAAAAATCGCTTTCTCTTATCAGATAGCGAAAATGCAGGATTCAAAGTCTCCGGTATCAATCGTCAACTGGGCGATGACGGGGTCGACCCCAGCTCAGTGGGATCCGTTGACAGGCGGTGTTTTCGGTCCTCAACTTCAGAAGATTACGAACACGACAGCGGTACTCACTCTTGGCGCGAATCCGATACTCAGTTCGTATCTCAAGATCACCGGTTTCGGCGTCTACACAATCGCGAATGGAGTCTGCGCGGAGACAGCGCTAGTGAAGGGGGCTGCGGCGCCACTAGACAACTCCGAATTGGGAATACTGCACTGTGCCAACCAGCAATGGGAGGCCATCGAGCAGTCCCAACATCTTCTCAATATCTACAAGACCCTTCTACAAAACGGCAACCGCGTCCTGGTACTGGGCTACCCGCAGGGTTGCCCATGGTCATTCGGTAACTGGCAGCCAATTGCGAATCCGATAGGTCCAGCAAGTGGCAAACCGTGCACCTCAAACTCGGCGCCGAGTTCGGCAGACAAGACCAAATCGATTTCGCAGTTTGACCAGGCAGTGACAATTGGAACCGACACCAACAATCGAATCAAACAGTTGGTCTCCGAGTCACAGCAGCAGGCCGATCAGAAATGGTTTCCGGGCAAGAACCTGAGCGCGAATATCCATTTTGTGTTGCCCGATCAGATGCTCTTCAGCGATCATCAGGCTTGGAGTTCCGATTCGTGGTTCTTCAAGAACGATACGTGGGTACATCCCAACGAGTCCGGACACAGGCAACTCGCCCTTACCGTCATAAAAGGGATGTGCGAGAACTACAAACACTGGTGTGGCGACAAGCCGGTTTGGTAGCCAGCGTCGAGGAAGTCCGTTGACCCCGCACCTCAGTCGTTGTGACTGCTCTGGGTCGCATGCCCAAAGAGGTAATTACGCCTCAGAAGTTCGATAATCGCCAAACTTCGCGTCGCGCTTTGAAAGAGCACCAGTGAGCCCACCTTCGGAATCTTTCTCGGCGATAAACGCCTGAAAGGTCTCGGTGCCCATCGTCAATGCACATAGTTCGGTGCCTTGACGAATAGCAGTTGGGAATCCCATAACAGCCATACCGCGATGCACCGTTCGCTTGTTGATTTGGGCAATGTCTGTGGGGATCATCGCGATTCGTTTCGCCTTCTCGAGGACCTGCGCCTCGAGTTCCTCAGCCGGGTACGAGCGAGTGGCGAATCCAGATTGAGCGGCCTCGACTCCGCTGATCCAGTCCCCCGTCAGCATGAGTTCCATTCCGAGCTTTGGTCCGAGCAACCACGCGTGCCATTGCATATCCGGCGTGCCAAAACGAACCGCCGGGTAACCAATTCGCGCATCGTCTGCGACGTAAACGAGGTCGCAACCAGTGGCAAGTTCCGTGCCACCCGCGAGGCAATAGGAATGAATCTGCGCAATCACGGGCTTTGCGAGATCCCAGATACTCATCCACGTCTCGGTTACTTCACGCGGATAACTACCGAGACCATCGGCCGATTGATACGCCGGGGGCTCACCGTCAGTAGGACTGCCAGCAAGGTCGTAACCGGCAGAGAAACATTTGCCTGCACCTCGAATGATCGTGACACGAACGCTGTCGTCGACATCGTGGGCACGTAACGCATGCATGATCTCGCGACGCATCGTGGCGCCAAGCGGATTGCGCTTGTCAGGATTGTTGAGCGTGATCCGTCGCACTAAAGGTGCTGGCTCGTCAACGATGATTCGTTCGTAGGTCATTGCATTCCCCCGTGTCGTTTTCACGATGATGCCACGCCCAAGCAGTGGGGACCGTCAACGAAGATCCGCCGATCGGTTCAACAGATTTAGCGGGCGGGATCCCAGCTCACGGCGCTGCAACCAAGCACAGAGTCGTCTTCCCGTCGAATAACTGATACTCGGTTGTGGGCGGAGGACATGGGCGAGGAGTCTCCAGGACCGAATCGATAGCCCCCGAGGACAACTTGTCGCACGTAACGACGAGTGCAACCTTCCCTGAGGGCCCAGGGGTAACAACGACACAACTGCCTTTCGTGAATATCTGCGGCACTGACAAACTATTTGACGAAGACTTTGGCCCGTCCTGTGACGTCGCATAGGCACTACCGACAATTAATCCAACGCCGATGAGAACTGCGAAGGCGACCGGAAGCCATTTCCAGAGAACTGCGGTCGATGCTGGAACGAGAATTCCTGAAGGCGGAGGCGGTCGCCGATCGGACAGATCTGGTCGTGTCGATTGAGGGGCTACGTTCCGCACGCGGTCGGGCAGTGTCAGGTCATAGTTGCGACGCTTCGTTGGATCGCTCAAAACATTCCACGCGGTATTCACTGCTCGGATACGTGCTTCCGCCACAGATCGCTGCTTGCCTTCCAATGCTTGTCGATCGGGATGAGACGCACGAGCAATCGCTATATACGCCTTCCGGATCGATTCTCGATCGGCATTGCGACTCACACCGAGGGTTTCGTAATAGTTGAGCTCGGCCATGGTTCAACGGAGACGAATCGCAACTTCATTGGCAAGAAGACGTCCCTCGGCACTTAAGACCAGTGTCTCGCCATCGATGACAATGAGTGGATCCAGCAAGTCACGATCGCTCGGCGACAAGGAATCAACCGGAACGCCTTCTCGCGTGCGCAGCGACAACTGCAAGCCCTCGATGCGACGTCGTTCCGGGTCAAGGTCCTCGGCCGATGCTTCAACCGAATCATTCGTCTGGATCAAGTCGATATAACGCTCAGGCGTCCGAACGTTCCACCAACGCCGTCCAGCACGGTGAGAGTGGGCGGCGCAGCCAAAACCCAGATAGTCCCCTTGACGCCAATACAGCAGGTTGTGCGCACATTCATTATCAGGCTTGGCCCAATTCGAGATCTCGTAATTTGTGAATCCAGCAGAGGAGAGCATTGAATCGGCGAGTAAATACTTGTCGGCCTGGTCGTCATCGTCAGGGTGCCTTGAAGGGTCGTCGGCCAATGGAGTGCCTGCTTCAACTGTCAACGCATACGCGCTCACATGATCTGGGCTCAGATCGATTATCTGCGCAAGTGTGGATTCCCACTCCAGCATGGTCTCGCCGGCCCCGCCATAGATCAGATCAAGATTCAGTCGCTCTATGCCGCCGTTTCGAGCGAGAGCCACGGCTTCTACAACCGTTTCTGGATGGTGATCACGACCTAAAGCCTCCAGAACTCTTGGCGACATGGATTGAACGCCGAATGAGATTCGGTTGACCCCGGCCGCTACGTACGCCTCGAAGTGACCGGCCGTCGCTGATTCGGGGTTGCACTCAATCGTGATTTCCGCACCGTCATCAACTGGAATGAGCGAGATCACTTCGGCAAGTCGCACTGGATCCACTCGTGAAGGAGTTCCGCCTCCCACAAAAATCGATGTCACGAGCGGAAGGGACTGATCGTCGACTGCACGGGTAATCGCATTTGCTAGCGCATCGAGATAGTCCGACATCAAATGATCGCGATCGGTCCATGTAGCGAACGCGCAGTAGTCGCAACGTCGGGAGCAAAACGGAATGTGGATGTACGCGCCGAATGGTTCGGTCACAGCGAGAGTCCGTCTCGCAATGAGACCATGAGCGTTCCGACCGCTATGGCTGCTGTCTCCGCTCGAAGAACTGTTTGGCCAATTCCCACAATCGGCGTGGTTTCTTGCTCACTATTGGACCAGCCGCCTTCGGGGCCGATGAGAACAGTTGTGTGCCGAGGACTCAGAGCCTCGCCCCCACGATCGGCGCGCACTACTCCCGAATTTCGCACGAGGTCGGAAAACATCGCGACCGGCTTCACGTCAGGCAACCAGACCCGTCTCGATTGCATTGAGGCTTCACGGGAGACTTTCGTAAGCCTCTCGGTCTGACGTTCAATCTTCGAATCGTCCCAACGAACGACCGATCGCTCGGCCACGAAGGGGCAGATGACATCTATGCCAAGTTCTGTGAGTTTCTGAACAACGAGTTCGGGTTTGCTCCCTTTCACGAGAGCGAAGCCGACCGTGAGCACCGGTTCGGGTTTAGCTACTCGTTCGATCTCGCTCTTGGGAACGAGAACCGATGACCGAAACTCACACCATCGCCACGTTCCGGACCCATCGGTGACGCTCACAAGGTCACCAGCACGCAAACGCCGTACCTTCTCGAGGTGGTGTAGGTCCTCGTCACTCAGCATCGGAGCGCTGACATCGTCGACGATCACATGAGGCGCTGTGCCGCCAGGACGATCGGGAAGCTCGACCGAATTGAGAGCCATGGCCTTACTTAAAGGCTCCACGTAATTTGGACATCAGTCCCTGTTCGGGTGGGTCGATGTGTTCTCCGCGAAGAGCAGCGAACTTTTCCAGAAGCGTTCGCTGCTCGTCATCAAGGTCGTCTGGAGTCGCAATCACGAGGCGAACGAGAAGGTCGCCACGTCCCCGACCTTGCAGATGAGGAACGCCCTTGCCGCGAAAGCGAATCACGTCGCCAGTTGTCGTTCCAGGTTCCACCGGAACAACTTCATCGCCGTCGAGCGTCTCGAGCACTATCTGCGCGCCCAGAACCGCCTGAGTGAATGCGATCGGAAGATCGTGGATCAGATTGTTGTCACGCCGATCGAATCGACTATCTGGGGCAACCCGGATATGCACATAGAGATCGCCTGTTGATCCATTTCTCGGACCGACGGCTCCGCGACCCGGGAGTCGAAGAGTGGCTCCGGTATCAACCCCGGCCGGAACATCGACCGTGTACGCGCAGTCATCGAGACGACGACCTTCTCCCGCACATGTCGAACAGGGTCGGTCGATGATTGAACCAAACCCGTTGCAGCGCCCACACGGCCCAGCGGTGACCATCTGACCGAGGATCGATTGACGCACACGGCGAACCTGGCCGGCGCCCCCGCAGTCCGGACACGTGCTCGGGCCAGTCATGCCATCGGCGCCAGAACCTTCACAGTCTTCACAAACGACGGCAGTTCGAACCGTGACAGAGGCTTCGCACCCAAAGACCGCCTCAGCAAACTCAATATCGAGAATGGCTTCGACATCGGCGCCGCGGGGCGGACCGGTTGGCCCTGATCCTCCGCCAAACGGAGAACTGCCGTTGAAGAACATGTCGAAAATGTCGCCTAGTCCCCCACCACCGAATGGCGATCCGGTCTGAGGCCCACCCTCGCCATACATGTCGTACTGCTGGCGGCGCTGAGGATCGGACAAGGTTTCGTAGGCGCGAGCAACTTCTTTGAACTGCGCCTCAGCATGTGGATCGTCAGGGTTCGCGTCGGGATGCAACTGCCGAGCTCGCTGCCGATACGCGCGTTTGATTTCATCGGCTGTCGACTGTCGACTCACGCCCAACAATTCGTAAAAGTCAGCCATGATTTCAGCCTTCGCTCAAGGTATGGCCGAGACGATTCGCAACGACTGCCACTGCGGAGAGGGCCTGGTCGTAGTGCATACGCGTCGGCCCCAGAACTCCGATGGAACCAGCGGTCTCGCCATCGACAATGTACGGCGCTACAACAATCGAACAATCGGCGAGGGCTTCGTTGCCCGTCTCTCGACCGATCGCAACAGAAAGTCCACGGTCAAGTACGTCTTCGAGGAGACTGACCACGACGAGCTGTTGCTCGAGAATTCGAAGGATCTCGCTGACGGTTCGAACGGCGTCGAACGACGCCGCCATATCGGATGTGCCCCCAATGAAGACCTGGTCATCATGGCGATGGCCACCGCGCAATTCGATGAGCGCTGTTCGGATAATGAGCGAAACATCTTCGGGCTCACCAAGAACTGCGGCATTCAGATCAAGCGAGGCAACTCCAGCGAGAGTCTGACCAACAACGAGTGAAGACAATCGAAGATCAGCAGAATTGATCACGAGTTCTTCAGTGTCGGCGGCCAGCTCAAGACTGTGCTTCTCGATTGAACCATTCGAAAGGACGACAACAACGAGTACGACCCGCACCGAGAGAGACACGAGTTGGATCGATTTGATCGTCGCAACCTCGAGCTGTGGTCCGACGACAACCGCGGCATAGTGAGTGAGTGAGGACAGCAACCGACTCGTGTCGGAAAGCATCTGTTCCATCTCGCCATGCGTGCGGCTGAAGAACGTACGAACCTGCTGGGATTCGGTCACGCCGAGTTTGCCCGGGCCCCCCAATTGATCGACAAAGAACCGATAACCCTTTTCCGTCGGGATGCGTCCGGCGCTCGTATGTGGCTGAGCGAGATATCCCTCGGCTTCAAGGGCAGCCATGTCGTTGCGAACCGTCGCCGACGACACGTTGATTTCGGTCGATGACGCCACGTGGCCTGAACCCACGGGCTGGGCGGTCTCGATGTATTCAGTGACCACCGCCCGGAGGATCGTGGCCTTGCGTTCGTCAAGCATGTGGACCTCGGAAATCAGGGCACCGAACGAGCGGCGCATAGGGCAATGCTACCCGGCGCCCCACTCCACAAGCAGTCGAAGGGTGAGAGTGCCAGCGAGTTTCGGCTCAATCTTCGAGGCGGAGAGCAGACACGAACGCCTCTTGGGGAACTTCGACACGACCGATGTTCTTCATTCGCTTCTTGCCCTCCTTCTGCTTCTCAAGAAGTTTTCGCTTACGGCTGATATCTCCGCCGTAACACTTGGCAAGAACGTCCTTACGCTTGGCCTTGACCGTCTCGCGAGCAATGATCCGCCCACCGATCGCTGCCTGAATCGGGACATCGAACAATTGACGAGGAATAAGTTCCTTCAATTTCTCGGTCATCCGAAGGCCGTAGCTATAGGACTTCTCCTTATGCACGATCATGCTGAACGCATCGACAGCGATCGCATTTAAAAGAATGTCGACCTTCACAAGATCCGAGACCCGGTAGCCCGCGGGTTCATAATCGAGGCTTGCGTAGCCCTGTGTGCGGCTTTTCATCTGATCGAAAAAGTCCGTAACAACTTCGGCAAGCGGAAGCTCATAAACAAGCTCCATGCGTTCGGGCGAAAGGTATTCAAGTTTGATCATCTCACCACGACGTCCCTGGCATAACTCCATGAGCGTGCCGGTGTAATCAGTGGGGGTCAGAATCGTTGCACGAAGGAATGGTTCTTCGACATGATCAACTTCGACGGCAGGCGGAAGTTCGCTCGGATTGTCGATCGTCATCGTCTCGCCATTCGTGCGGTGCACGATGTACTGCACTGATGGTGCAGTAGCTATCAGCGAGAGGTTGAACTCTCGTTCTAAGCGTTCACGGATGATCTCCATGTGCAGGAGTCCAAGAAAGCCACAGCGGAACCCGAATCCGAGCGCACCTGAACTCTCTGGCGCATAGGTGTAACTCGAATCATTGAGGCGAAGCTTTTCCAGCGCTTCTCGCAGCGAGGTGAACTCATCGCCGTCAACGGGATAGAGACCGCAGAAGACCATTGGTCGTGGTTCGGCGTAACCCTCGAGTGCAGGAGCTGGTTGTGAGAGATTCGTGATGGTCTCGCCGGAACGGGCCTCACCAACATCTTTGATACCGGCAATTAAATAACCAACCTCGCCCGCTCCGAGGGAAGCGACCGGCGTTGGGTCGGGACGACGCGTACCTACCTCTTCGGCGTTGTAGACCGCTCCCGCTTGCACAAACTTGAGTCGAGCACCGGTTGTGAGAGTTCCCTGCATAATGCGAACAGAAGAAATGACACCCCGGTATTGATCGAAGTGGGAGTCGAAGATAAGGCCTTGGAGCGGCGCGTCAGGATCGCC
Source organism: Actinomycetota bacterium (assembly GCA_009700115.1). Taxonomy (GTDB): domain Bacteria; phylum Actinomycetota; class Acidimicrobiia; order Acidimicrobiales; family Acidimicrobilacustridaceae; genus Acidimicrobilacustris. The sequence continues at coordinate 4,636 of WLMU01000038.1, read as the reverse complement.
GACGGGCGGAGGAATGCGGTCGATCACCGCATCGAGAAGTTCCGCCACCCCTTCACCAGTTTTGGCACTCACGCGAAGGATCTCATCGGCGGGAATGCCGAGGACCTTCTCGATTTCAGCGGCGTATCGATCGGGATCGGCGGCTGGAAGATCGATCTTGTTCAGCGCGGCGACAATCTCGAGATTGTTCTCAAGGGCGAGATAACAATTCGCAAGTGTCTGCGCCTCAATGCCTTGTGCGGCATCGACCAAAAGAATTGCGCCTTCGCACGCCGCCAGTGAACGACTGACTTCGTAGCCAAAGTCGACGTGACCGGGGGTGTCGATCAGGTGAATGCGGTGGTCTCGATAGTCGAGGCGAACACTCTGGAGCTTGATCGTGATACCCCGTTCACGTTCAATGTCCATCGAGTCGAGATATTGCGCACGCATCTCGCGGGGGTCGACAGCGCCACACAACTCGAGCAGGCGGTCCGCGAGGGTGGACTTGCCGTGATCGATGTGGGCGATGATGCAGAGGTTCCGGATACTGTCGAGGGGGGCCACGAAGGCAGTTGTCCTTAGGGCGAGGGGCCTTAGGAGCCTAGACGGACTCGACCGGAATCCCTGTTCTTGTGACTATGAGGCCTCTGCCCGCTATGCTTTCCGATCCGTGTACGGGTCCGGTCTTTTGACCTCAGCCCCATCCCCCGAATCACATCGAATCTTCAACAACAGAGGACCCCAGTGGCCAACATTAAGAGCCAGATCAAGCGAAACCGTCAGAGCGAGAAGGCCCGCCTTCGCAACAAGGCTGTTCGTTCCGAACTGAAGACACGCACCAAGCGTGTTCTTGCCTCCGTCGATGAAGGCAGCGCAGATATCGCCGAGCAGGCCCGACTTGCGATCCAACGCATCGATACTGCTGCGTCAAAGGGTGTCATCCACAAGAATCAAGCCGCACGCCGCAAGAGCCGCCTCATGGCTCGTATTAACGCCGCTTCGAAGTAACTGAAGCGCCAAGTGGCGTAAGAACGATCACGAACCGGAGCAGTGCTCCGGTTCTTTTCGTTTTCCGATCGAGCGTTCAGCGTCGGCTACGACCTGCAGCCGAGCGGTTACGTCCAGCCAGTCGCGCGACCAGAACCTCTACAACGAGTTCGGCAGGCCACGCTTTGGCTCCGTGAAGGTCGAGATCAGCCTGCGCCAACAAGGCCGCGAACTCGGCCAGTCGGTCGCTGCCGAGCCGCCGCGTTCCGTCGAGGGCCTTCTTGGCGGGAAAGGTGCTGCCCTTGATGCCCAGCACCTCGGCTGCTTCCTTGTCGCTGCGAATCTCTGGATCATCGAGCCGAATCATTCGCAAATAGTGATTTGAGAGCGTTGCCAGAATCTGGAGTGGATGACGGCTGCCTCCCACCATCATCCGATTCAGCACATCGAGCGACCCGCTGACATCGCCGCCGTCGATGGCGTCTGTCAGATCCCAGGGTGCGACGTCGCCGGACATGCCGAGGTACGGCTCGATATCGGGTGCCGAGACTTTGGTGCCAGCCCCGTAGACCGACTCAAGCATTTCGAGGAGTGCAGGAAGTCGACCAACGTCGCTACCCAGGTGGTCAACCAGCGTCCGTCTCGCTGCGGGATCAAATTTGAGGCTTGAATCGGCGATGCGCTCTTCGAGCCAACCGCTCTGCGCTTTGCCGGTGCCTGGCGAGGAATCAACGACCACTCCCCCTGCGCTCGTAATTGCCTCGAGAAGCGTCTTCGGAACGGCGGGAGTTTTCGTCTGCTTGTTTGGTCTGGGGTCTTTCTCCCACACCAGCACAAGAGAGGTAGTCGCAAGCGGATCGCTCAGATAATGAACGAGCGGTGCACATGCATCCTTCGTCGAAAACACGGCTGCATTACGCACAAGGACGATGCGGCGGTCCCCAAAAAACGGGAACGTCTGAGATGCATCAACAACCGGACCAATCGTGTATCCGCCATCGTCAAGTGCATGATCGTTGATAGAGAGTTCGGCAAGAAGCAACGTTCGATCGTCATCGCCAAGAAGCTGCGCAACAAGTGCCGACACCTCATCACCAAGAATGACGTCGTCGCTACCTTTCACCAAAAACACCGGCGACGAAAGGTTGACGTTCATGCAACTTCCAGAATGGCGGCCATCGAGTCAGCGACACGCCGCCCATTACGCACGTCGTGAGATCGGAGAATGCGGCAACCAAGCGCGATTCCCAGTGAATGTGCGGCCATTGTGCCCTCTCCGGCCGAACCGCGCTCCACGTCGAGAAGTGTCCAGAGGAAGCGCTTGTTCGAAGCAGAGAGAAAGACCGGATAGCCAAGAGCCGTCAACGCGTCGGAGGATCGCAGGAGAATCTTGGATTGGACTTCCGATTTTCCGAGGTCGAGACCTGCATCGACCATGATGCGTTCACGCGGTATACCGGCAGCGCGTGCTCGTGCAGCACGATCAGCAAGAAACTCGCAGACCGCTATCACCACATCGTCGTACTGAGGATCCGGATCAGGGACACGAGGGGCTAACCGAATATGGGTTGCGACCACCGAAGCCCCGGCAGCGGAACAAACATTGAGGTACTCCGGATCGGCGAACCCGCTGATGTCGTTGCCGATGCACGCACCAGCGTCGAAACAAGCCTTGGCAACGGAAGATCGCCAGGTATCTACCGAAAGCGGGAGATCGAATCTCGAACGCAAGGCCTCAATCGCTGGGACCACGCGATCGAGTTCCTCTTGCTCGCTGACGTCATCGCCCGGACCAGCCTTTACGCCGCCAACATCGAGGAAATCTGCACCATCGGTGACGAGTTGCTCGGCTTTGCGCAGAAAGTCCTCGAATTCAAAATACGAGCCTTGGTCGTAAAACGAGTCGGGGGTTCGATTGAGAATCCCCATAACGATCGCTCGATAGGTGATGTCGAAACGAGTGGTACCGAGATCCAAGAACACGACGCGACCCTAACCGGCGGACGACCGTGGTTGATGCTCCACCGATCGCATTCTTCTGGTCGTTCGCCAGCGAAAGAGAAGCGACCCGACTACGAAGAGAACCGCCACCGACCACAAGTTGAGACGCGGCAATGACAGGGCCGCACACCATTTCGCAACATTGAGAATCCACCACAAACCCACCCTCACGGGTGCAAGCACAACCGTTGCTGCCCAGCCACCAAACAGTCCCGCAACCAACCCAATCGAACTCCCCCACATCATTACGAACCCTGCGATGGGCTCGGCAAGAACGTTCGCCGGCAACGAAGCCAATGGCATCGGCCCAAAGGTTGGAATGATCAGAGGCGCCACCGCTATCTGGGCGGCCACGGTCACAGCAACCACTTGACGAAACCACCCCGGACCCCACAGCAACTTCATGAGTGGCTGACTCAAACAGGCGATGCCCGCCGTTGCTGCGATCGACAATTGAAAGCCGAAGGACTCCACGAGAAGTGGATCGATCAGAACAAGAAACGAGACGGCGGCGGCCAACCTCAGGCGCGCATCGATCGGCCTCCCACGTGTTGTTCCCAATACCGCAATCAAGGCCATTGCTGTAGCTCGCAGGATCGATGGTTCGAACCGAGTTACAGCGGCGAAGAGTAGAAGAATCCCGACCGTAACTCCGGCGCGGGTCCGGCGCGGCAGGCGCACTAAGAGTGGGGTTGTGACGGCAATCACGAAAACCACGTTTTCACCGGACACAACAAGCAGATGAGCAAGACCAGAGTCTTCGAACGACTGTGTGATGACGGGATCACTTCCGCGATCATCGCCGATAACAAATCCGCGGTAAATCGGCCGCTGTTGAAGAGGCAGCCCTTCTGATCCTTCCAGCACAAGCCCTCGCACGACATCGACCGGCAACCGCCATAGCGATCGCTCGGACTGCGGTTCTACGGTTATGGCCATGAGGCTCATTCGGACATGTCGGCTCGCCAAGCGTTCGCTATGTGCCAAAGGCCTAAGGGTTCCGCTGACGATAAAGGCGGAACCTGCAGACGCTCGACGAAGTTCGACCGCGACCGATGAAGATGCAGTCAACTGAACACGACCCAGGTCGGTATCGGCGACCGCAACAACTCTTCCCGGAAACATTTGAGGATCGCTTACAAGTGTCAACGAACCCCTCCACGGCTGCGCCGCCAACGAAGTGAGACCAGCATGAGCGTTGAACGAAAATACCGACGAGGCCAACAGGCCAGCCAGAACAATCAATGCTGGTCGCCGACTCAAAACGCCGGTGAGTAATGCCGTGATGCCGAGCCACATCGGAAGGGGAAGCCGAACGAAGGCCCCTGCCCAACAGGCGCAAGCGAACGCGACGGCAACATGAGATCGAAGGATTCGCCGAACCTGAAACAGGCGGTTGGAAACACTCATCGACTACCAAAGAATGACCGCTTCACCGAACTACGACGCTGCTGCGGATGGCGTCGAGCTTCGATGAACCAATTCCTTTAACGGTCAATAGGTCGTCGACCGATCGAAATCGACCCAGTGTCTTGCGCTTTTCAATGATTGCCTTCGCCGTAGCTGGACCAATGCCCGGTAGATCAGTCAGTTGCTTAGCAGTGGCTGTGTTCAGATTCATCGGAGCAATCGGTTGCGGGAGTCCGAGACCTCCTGTGCCTTGCCC
>WLMU01000037.1 GCA_009700115.1 Actinomycetota bacterium | reverse complement strand
TTCGGTCCACGGCTCGCCACCATGCATCATCACCATGGTCAGGTCGGGGAAGTCATAGAGAACTTCGTCGAATTGTTCGACATGCTGCGGCCAACTTGGCATGCGCGGTCCAACGATTCCGCCGTTGATGCAAATCGGAATGTCGAGTTCACAACACGTGGCATAGATCGGATACATCTTCTTGTCGCCCACGCCAACCTGTGGAACCATTCCGCTAGGAAATGTCATAGCGGCGACAATGTTGTTTTCGGCCTTTAGACGCTTGAGGTTGCGAACCGCTTCCATCCCCTTATTGGGGTCAGCTTGTGCGCACAGATGGAAGCGACCGGGGTGTTCGGCCTTCGCCCGAATCGAATGCTCGTTCACACCGGTCATGCACTGCTCGATGTTGAATGCGTCCATCTTTTCGACGATCCACGCAACGACATCGGTATCGGGTGTCACAACGTCGGGGACGTCTTTGAACATGTACTGAGCGGGGAACTCAAACTCCTGAAGCGACTGCTTGTCTTTCAGGTTGGCCTTGAAGAAGTCGTACGCGGCCTTCTTGTCTTCGACGCTCGTATACGGGAAACCCATACCGAGATCAACAATGCCAAGATCTGTCGGCATACCCATGTTCTGTCCCCCTGCTGCGATGCGCCGATCCGATAATCGGGCAGTGCGACGAGTGTAGGACCACCGGAAGTTCCACTTCACCTGGCGATCCGCTTCGACCTAGCGTTTCGGTGTGAGCCCACCCGATCTCGACCCAATCCTGTCGCTCATCATTGGAGCGCAAGCGATCAAGGGTTCCCCTGTTGTCGTGGGCGTCACTGGCGGAGTTGCTGTCGGCAAGAGCACGTTCAGCAACGCTCTTGCCACACTCCTTTCGGACGACACCGGGCTCGAAGTCGAAGCCATCACCAGCGACGGATTTCTCTACCCCAATGCCGTCCTTGCCGAACGAGGCCTGACCGACCGCAAAGGCTTTCCCGAGAGTTACGACGTAGCAGCGATTGCCGCGTTTCTCGCCGAAGTCAGAGCTGGCAAGCCAGCATCGGTTCCGGTCTATGACCACCACATCTACGACATCATCGATGGCCACATGAAAGTCGCTGCTCTTGATGTGTTGATCTTCGAAGGTGTGAACGCCCTGCAGTTCCACGATGAGTTCGACGTGAGCATCTACTTAGACGCCGAGGAACCGATCATGCGCGAGTGGTTCATTCAGCGAACGATCAGATTTCGCGACGCAGCTCGCATCGAGTACTCCCCGTTCTTCGATCCGTGGATCAACGTCGCCGACGAACTCTTTCTTGAGATGGCGAACAGCGCTTGGGACCTCGTGAATCTCCCCAACCTTGTTGACAACATCGAACCCAACCGACCATTGGCTCACGCAGTGATTGAGTGGGAGGCTGATCACACAATCCGTTCGATCACCATCCGGGAATCATCATGAGCGAAATTGATCTGATTCAACTCGCAACACCCGGTTTCTTCGCGGCCATGGGACTCGAGAAAATCGTGCTTGACCGACAAGCGGCTGCAGGCAACGACACGGCAATCGGCTTTGAAAAGCGCGACTCCATTGCCAGTCTTGTCATGGGAACTGCCAGCCTCTATGTGCCGCTCGCGCTCAACGCGCTGCTCGCACCGGTTGCGCCCGGCAAGGGAAAGTACCGAAAAGTTCTCGCGGGAACAGCTGTTGGTGCTGCTGCGCTCACAACTGTCGCCGACGCACTCGCTCGACGAGAAGACGATTCAAAGATCACTCGCTTCGCTAAACGAATTCGACCATCTGCGGGAGTTGCGGCAGTTGCTGCCGGCGTTGTCACTGGTTCCACCACATGGGCTGCACGATCATCGGCTAAACGTTTGTGGAACGCCGGAGGTTCGAAGCGCGACCTCGGAACCGGAATCGCGGTGACCGCTGGCGCACTCCTCGCCTGGGATTTCATTTACTACTGGAACCATCGCATCCAGCACGAAAGCCGCTGGTTGTGGGCCATTCATGTCGTTCACCACTCGAGCGAGCATTACAACCTCACCACTGCGCTCCGTCAGCCAGTGGCCGATGTGTTCGGAATGTTTGTTCCCTACGGGCTTATGGCCTGGCTTGGATTCCGGCCCCGTGTTATCGAAAACGCACGCGCGGTCAATCTGATCTACCAATTCTGGATTCACACCGAAGCTATTGATCGATTGGGTGCTGCTGAAAACGTCCTCAACACTCCTTCACACCACCGTGTTCATCATGGCGTGCAGCAGGAGTACCTCGACAAAAATCATGGCGGCATCCTCATTATTTGGGATCGACTGTTTGGCACCTTCCAGCGCGAAGGCGAACGGGTTTGGTACGGGCTCACCAAGAACATCAACACCTTCAATCCGCTTCGTATTGCCTCTCATGAATATGCCGACATCGCCCGCGACGTTGCGAGGTCAACATCGTGGCGAGAGCGCTTGAGCTATGTCTTTGCTCATCCCGGATGGGGTAAGAAGCAACAAACGACCGACGGCGAACCACTCACGCTCGCTTCCTGACAATCGACCGCTGACGTCGATTATGTCGATGTGTTCGGCGCCGGGTTTGAAGGGCGATTGCGAGACAGAAATGCTCCCGCGTCGGCCAGAATCAATTGACCCGTGATGCAACGAGCAAGATCGCTCACCAGAAATACCGAAAGACGTCCGAGTTCATCGAACTCTGTCGGGCGTTGCAATGGCGTTGCAGCAACAAGCGCTTGAAAATGTTTGTCGTCAAATACGTCTCGTACTTTTTCGGTAAGCGTGGTGCCCGGCGCAATCGCATTCACACGAATACCTTGCGGGCCGAGTTCAACCGCCATTGTTTGCGTCAAATGATTGATAGCTGCTTTCGCCGCACCATAGGCAGCCATGAACGGAGCGGGACGAGTGGTTTCGCCCGAACTCACATTCAAGATCACACCGCCACCCATTATCGCCATGTGTCGTGCTTCGGCAGCTGCAGAAAGCGCAGTAACGACAAGGTTCTGATCGACCAATTCGCGCCAGTGCTCGCCATCAAGTGTCGTGAATGGTCCGGGTGATGCTTCGCCATACATGCCGACATTGTTCACGGCGATATCGAGTTTGCCGTTGAAGCGACGAACCGTGTCATCAATCGCAGCGACAAACGAGTCATCGTCTCGGGCGTCAGCAATCACTGCGAACGCATCGCCACCTTCAGCGGAAATAGAGCGAACAACTTCGCTGGCCTTCTCAACCCGAATGTCATGAACGGCAACTCGCGCGCCAGCGCGTGCTAACCAGCGAGCGATTTCCGAACCAATGCCAGCGCCCGCACCCGTCACGATTGCATTTCGACCAGAAAGATCAATCTCAATACTCACAGGGTGATCCCTGTGAAAAGCGCAATCAGTTGATCGACGGCCGCTTCGGCCCAGTTGTTGAGTGTGGGCTCATCGGTGCCGCCGATTGGATGGGGAAGAACTAGTAGCCGTGTGTCGGGAGCTCCGAAACTTGTGGACAATGTTTTGGCCACCGGTTCGAACTGCGTGGTTGTGGCGACAACCGTGGGCTTGCCATTGCGTTCGAGTTCGATGGCATCGTGCACGGAATAAGCCGTACATGAACCGCAGTCGGCCGCTCCGGTGATGACGATGTCAGCCTCCGCAAGCAGTAACGCCAGTCGATCTTCCGCTAACGGGATAGCGGCATTCGCAGACTGGCCAAGCGGGCCCTTTTTGGTGATGACCGAAACAACGGCGCCCGTACGCGCCGCGAGTGCTTCGGCGGCATGAATCATCACCACATCGGCATTGGGCTTGCCGTTATCGAGAACGGCAATACGCAGGCCCTTCAATGACGACGGCGAAGCCGCAAGTGAGGTTGAGATCGGGCCGGGTTCAGAATCGGGTAGGTACACAGAAACAGTCATGGTCAACCCTCCAGCGGCAGTGTTGCACTGCGAGTCATTCCCCACGAGGGAACCACCAACGAATGTTTGCCTGGTCCACCCGATACCAGCACTCTGATGTTGTCAGCGTCGCCAGTCATCGGCAGTAACTCGTCGTCGTCAACGGCCTTCATCCAATTCGCCCACGCAAGTTCTTGAAAATGCTTGCGGAATACCCAGGCAGGGATGCGAGCGGTATTGAACAAGTAGTTCGAAACATCGCGTCGTGTCATTGCTCGTTCAGCGATGCTTGCCGCATGTTCAGGGCCGAGCACAATGAAATATTCCGCTTGGCTAATTGGTGCGTTGTTCTGACCAAGCGAGGTCATTGCCGAACCAATTTTGTCGAGAATGAGCGCGGGATCGCCCGCGGCTTCGGCATCGTGCACATTGTGCGGACCTTCGCCGCAATGCACAGTGACCGCGCTTGGCGCCGTTACGCCACGTGACAGTGGGTAGGACTCCCACGGTGTCGCTTCAAGATTTTCTGCCGCACAAAACGTGTACTTCGCCGGCTGACCATGCGTTGCTGCGTCACCGAAACCGGGTTTGGCCCCTGCAACATGCAACAGCACAAGACGAACCGCACGCCCAACCGTTGCATTGGCTCGATTGCCTGGCCCGAATGCTCCGACCCCAGAAGTGAACCCGGCGGACTTCACGATCTCGCCATGAACGATGATCATCGGTGCAACCGGGTGCGTTGTTGCATTCACACCGCGGAGATTGACTTCGGGTCGAGCGAGTGCTCGTAACGCAGTGAGCACGACAGGAAACACCTCGGCGGGACAACCAGCCATCACGGCGTTGACGGCCACAACGCGTCGAGTGACAATTCCAGAGCGCGGTTGCAAGGTGAACAGCACCTCATCGGCATCGCCGGTGGCGAACTGCAGCATCGCTTCGACTCGCTCACGAGTGGGCGGCACGACTGGTAGGCCATCTCCGAGTCCCCGAGAAGTAAGTAGGTCAAACATCGCCTCCGGTGAGTCATCAGCAATGTCGACGAACTCAGGCTCGTAGCGACGTTCTCTCTCAATAACCTCAGACATACACACCCCCAGCGAGTACAGCCCCGCCTTGCGTGCTGAAACCGTATCGTGGCGCATGGCTAATGTCCCCGGGAATCAAGAGATCGTTGACACCCACACGCATGTGGCGATCAGTGATGACCCCCACTTTCCGCTCTCTGCCTCAGATCTCACAGCGAGTTGGTGGACATCCGGCGGCACCATCGACGACGTACTCGACCAACTCGATGCCAACGGTGTCGGTCGCCTCGTTCTTGTTCAAGCAATAGGTGCCTATGGCTATGACTGTTCCTATGCCGCAGCATCAGCCGCAGCCCATAGCAATCGCGCCGCTTTTGTTGCCGCCGTCTCGATGCGTGCAGATGATCCCGTTGCCGACCTCGCCGCGCTTTGTGACGCTCCACCAAGTGGTGCAGTGATTGCTGGAGTTCGGCTGTTCGGCGTTGATGGCACCGCACCAGCGTGGCTTGCCGACGGTCGCGCAGCAGCGGTATGGGACTTCGCCGCTGAACACAACCTGGTGATTGTTCCGACAGTTTTTGCCAATGAGTTCAAACATCTCAAAGTTCTCGCGGAACAGTCACCGAGTGTCAGCGTTGCAATCGATCACTGCGGCTTCACCGATATGGTCGAGGGCGATGGCCAAGCAATGCTCTTCGCCCTTGCTGATATTCCGTCACTCCACTTGAAGGTGACCTCGTATGTGCTTGAAGCGGCCGAACGAGACGACGGCGACGCGGCGAAACTCATCGAGCGATTGGCCGAGGCGTTCGGCGCCAACCGATTGTGCTGGGGATCAGACCATCCGCAAGATCAGCGCCATGACTACGCAGGCAAACTTGCGCTCGCGCGCCATGCCACGCGCGCGTTCGACGACGCGTCACGAAATGCGTTCTTCAACACAACCGCAAGCCGGTTGTTTTTTATCTAACGAAATCGATCAGCCGAATTCGTTTCGGACTGCCCGCACAACCTCGGAGTAGACGTCGAGCGCTTCTTCGTACTGTTCCGGATGATTCACCGTGACACGAAGATCGGTGACACCTGCTTCGACCATTGGCCGTGAAGCAGCCATGGTTGCAACGAGATCAAGGTTCCCATCGCCATCACGAACAGCGGCGGCATGGCCTTGCACCTGGAATGACGGATCGCCACCAGCCTTTTCGACTGCATCGCGCAATTTCGGAATGGCGTTCACGAGATCGCCACCATCGGCACCCCACGGAATCCAACCTGAACCGAATGCAGCGAGACGACGAATCACGCGAGCGTTGATAGTTCCGCTGATCCAGATCGGGACGCCTCCGGCCTGGCGAGGCTTCGGCATCTGATGAATCTTTTCGAATGACAGTTCCGGCGATGAATACGTGGCGACTTGCTCGCGCCACAGCAATTGACACACCTCGATGGTGTGATCGAGGAGACGACCGCGGTTGTCGTAATCAAGACCGCACGCGTCGTATTCCTCTTTCTGCCAACCAACACCGACACCGAGTTCAAGGCGACCACCAGTAAGCACATCGATCGTTGCGGCCTGCTTGGCGAGCACGGTCGGCGTGCGCAAAGCGGCGATCAGAATTGCGGTGTTGAGTCGCACGCGTTCGGTGAGCGCACCCATCGCGGTAAGAACGGTGAGCGGCTCAAGCCAGTTGCCATCGGAATCGGTGGGCTGCTTGCCGCCAACCGAGCCACCCTTCTTCGGGTCGCCATAGGCCTCGAGGTTCTCGCCGTAAGCAACGTGATCGCTCACGGCAACACGGTCAATTCCGGCCACATCGGCAGCTCGTGCCTGATCTAGGACATAGGAAAACGACCCTGGGTCGTCCTGTCGGAATGTGCGCAATTGAATAGAGACCTGAGGTGTCGTCATGGGCTCATGTTGTCATGCCCACTGATCGAGCGCAGATGCACGACACGCCGCTCGGTTTCGTCTAGAAACTCTCGGTGATTCCGCTCTGGGCCCAGATCGCCGGCGCCGCCGCCGCCATTGCATCGATCACAAGTTCGTCGACCCAGACAACTCGAATGTTGAGATCCCGAACTGCTGCCGGTATTTCGCCTTCAACGTGGATTCTTCTCACCATTTCGTCTGTGGCGTGGTTCGGCTATGGAGTTTCGGTTCGCTCACCTCAGCAAATCATTGCGAATGGTTCCTGGGTTGTTCTCATCGTCCCCCTCACGTGGTTCATGCTTCACGATCGACCCCGACGCGTGAAACTCCTCGCCGAAGTTGGCATCGCTTTCGCACTCATCGTCGTCATCGCTCTCGGAACGGTGAACGAGAACATCCCTGGCTGGATCGGGATCCCCGCGTCGCTACTCGTTAGCGCTCCACAAATTCGCTATTCACTTCGGCACGGACGCGGTCCAGGAATCTCACCGACGGCGTGGGCATTTCTCGCAACCTCTTCGTACCTTTGGTTTGCGTACGGCATCGGTGCTCGTGAAGTACCCGTCATCGCAAATTCCGGAATCGCTGCGTTACTAGGAACTGCGGTTGTCATTGCGTTACTCGTGCGCCCACAGCCCCAGCACTTGGCGAGTTCCGCTCCTTGATTTAGGTCGTTCGGCACACCGCGCGTGCAACCTTGCTGCTGGCTTGCGGCAACCTTGCGATTCGCTTGACGCGAGAAAGTCGAACCGGAGTAGGGCATAAGATGCGATGCAGTCCGATAGCCCCCGTCGACTGTGCATACTTACTGCAGGATTATTTATGCACCTGAGAAAAACAATTTTGGCGAGAATGGTTCGAGATCCGCGAGTCCGCCGCGACCTGCAGCCAATCCGTTGGCTCCTCGTTTTTGTACTTCTCATCGTTGGTCTCAGTTCTGTCCGTGCAGTAACAAGCGCCGAGGCTGCTTCGTTCTTGCCGTCGCGGATCTGCTCCCCACAAATCGGTAGCGGTGAACCTTCCAAGCTCAGCGGAGGATTTCACGCAGTCACTCCCCAGCGACTCCTCGACACGCGGCTTTCGGTCGGGCGAATCAGCGCCGGTTGCACCGCAACCATCGATCTCTTTGGAGAATTAACAAATCAGGCAACGGGTGTCGCCCTCACAGTCACGACAACCGGCGCCGATGGCAACGGTTACATCACCGTCTTTCCCTGTGATGCCTCTCAACCGGAAGCCTCAAATCTCAATCCCCGACCGAACGACGACACACCCAACTCGGCGATCGTTCCGCTCGGGCCCAGCCGTCGAATCTGCCTCTACACCTCAGTCGGGACCGATCTCGTTGTCGACCTCACTGGTTGGTTTGGAAGCGGTGGCGCTCCGTTCCATTCGCAGGATCCGGATCGAGTTCTCGACACGCGTAATGAAACTCTTCGACCTGATGGTGGCATCGGCAACTTGCCCGCTGAAAGCCAACTCATCATCCCAATCGCTGGAACTGGTCAAGTCCCAGCGGGAGCGAGCGGCGTTGCCGTCAACATCACCGTTGTGAGTCTGGCACAAGCAGGATTCGTCACTGCCTATCCGTGCAATGTCCCGATACCAAATACGTCGAGTGGAAATTTTCTCGCTGCAACCACGCGGGCAACCTCAGGACTCTTCGCACTCGGCCTAAACGGTTCACTCTGTATCTATTCATCACAGACAGCCGACATCATCGTCGACGTCACTGGTTGGTTCGGCGACACCACGGGAGCACGCCTCACGCCGATCGTAGGAACTCGAGTCGTTGATTCCAGGAACGGGACGGGGTGGTCGAACGCGCTCGCCGCAGGTGAGACACGACCGTTCGATCCGACTCTCGGCGGAACACTCGCAGTCGGCTCTACGGCAGTTATCGATGTCGTTGCCACCGGCGCAACTGACTCTGGTTATCTCACGTTCTTCCCGTGCGGAACACCAATGCCCGAGACCTCATCGCTCAATTTCTCGATCGGGGTTGATTCCACCAACTCCGCGATCATCGCTTCCGGCTCCGACGGCACAATCTGCGTCTTCGCGAACGTCGAAACTCAGGTCGTCATCGACGTCATGGGTTCTCTCGGTGCTCCCGGAGCACTGCGATCACTTTCCGTGAGCGGGCACCAACTGAACCCTACGTTCGAACCTGATGGCCATGACTACGGGATCATCTGTTCTGCCACTGGAGAGACGTGGACCATCCAGGGACAAGGTGTTCCTGGCTCATCTGTCTCGGTGGTCGGCGCAGATCCTTCGGGAACGATTTCCGTTGTTGAGAACCAACTCATCACGGTCACAGTCACCCTCGCCAGCGGCGCAACAGATTCTTATTTCATCCGCTGTCTGCCGCATGACTTTTCGAATCTCAACGTCACGCGCAATGACGATCCCACTCCTGGCTGGTACATGATCTCCACCGGATTCGGCGCGTCCGATGGATCAGGAACGTGGACGGTCATTCTCGATTCCCATGGAGCCGTGGTCTGGTACCACCAAACATCGCAGCCGGTCATCGATTTCAAGCGTCTACCGAACGGCAACTTGGCATGGGTCAACATCCTCGGCGCAACATTCGGGACCAATCCAACAGGCGCCTATGAAGAACACGCAGTAAATGGTTCCCTCGTTCGAACATGGTCGACCATCGACACGACAACAGATCACCATGACATGAAGATGCTTGCGAACGGCAACGTCATGATGCTTTCCTACCACCAGCGCACTGGCATCGACGTTTCTGCGCTCGGCGCCGATTTCACGAATTCAGAAACAGTGTTCGACGCATGGATCCAAGAGATCACGCCGGTCGGCGCCGTCGTGTGGGAATGGCACAGCGAGGATCACATTGGCATCTCCGAGACAACTGCGCAGCTCGATGGAGTGAACATACGCGTGGCAGTTTCCGGCGCAGTCGATCTCGTGCACATCAACTCTGTCGATGTCGATCCAACAACTGGTGACCTCATCGTTTCGATGCGTCACACCGACGCAACGTATCGAATTCGTCGTTCGCCCGCACTAGCAGGTGATGGGTCGATCATTTGGAAATTAAGCGGTAACGCTCCCACCGAAGTCGGTGCCCAACACCTGACGCTCGTCGGCGATCCCTACGGTGGCACCCGACGTCAACACGATGCGCGGATTCTCCCGAACGGAAACATCACGATTTTCGATGACGAAAGCGGACGAACTGCTGAAACAGCGAGAGCCGTGGAGTACGCGATCAACAACAACGCCGGAACGGCGACCATGGTTCGAGAGTGGCGTTCTCAGTCCGGTCCATCAGCAGCGATGGGCGGTACTCGACGCCAAAGTGATGGCTCGATTGTGATCTGTTGGGGATCGAGTCCTCCGCTCTTTACCGAAATCGATCCGTTTGGCAGCATCCTTCTAAATGTCGAACAACTCCCAACAGGTGCGGGTTACCGCATCGTGAAGGAGCCCCTGACATCGTTCAATGCGGCAACACTTCGCGCGGCGGTGTCCTGAACTTTTCAGAAGTTCTCGAAGCCGAAGTCAAAATCGATCACTGAACATCGACTGTATTCAGGAAAGTCGTTTGGCGATGCTCAATTCGTGTCCGGCAGGATCAACGATGTGGAAGTACCGCTCTCCCCACGACGCATCTGATGGCCCCATCGATGACGTGTATCCCGTCCGAACGAACGCGTCATAAACGGCGTCAACATCATCGACCCACAGAATGAATCGGCCCCACACGCGAGTTGGTCGAACCCAGGTGGCGTCGAGTTGCAGGTTCAAAAACTGCTCGTTGCCGAGTTTGAGTGTCGTAAATGACGACTGGGCGCCACCAAACACCAGTTCCGATTCCAGAACTTCATAAAACGCGACTGAGGCCGCCATATCGGCGGTGACCAACGTGATCGCATTTATCGACTCAACTCGTCCAGCCATACCTCTCTATTGAGCCACATCAACACGCCCGATCCAAGGGTCAGTCGATAGGACACATGGTTATCGCCCGAACTAGGGTCGCAAAATGGCCTCCAACGTCACCAAACTCTTCCGCGCTCGACTCGTCCGGCTTTCGGTAATCGCAGCGGCAGGTATTGCCGTTCTGACCCTCTCACTCGTGGTTTCGAACGGGTCGGCAACGAACGCCGAAGCCGCAGGTACCAGCAGCACGGCGAACGGCGGAGCGAGTCTTTGCTACGGCGAGGTCGCTATTACCCAACAGAACGCTGACACCGCGACGATCATCGACCAAAACACTGACCTTGTGACACACACATTCGGCGTCGTTGCCACACCGGCTCCAACAGCATTCTCTGGTGATGGCCGACTTTTGTTCGTTGGCGGCATTGGTATTTCCGTCATTGACACTTCAACAAACACAGTGATTCAAACTCTTCCTCTCCCCGGCCTTCATGTCAGTCACCTGACGACAAACTTCGACGGATCGATGCTGTACGCCCTCTCATATGACGGTTCCACAGCAGAACTCACCCTCATCGATCGAACGACGGGATTTACTCTGGCTTACCGCCCGATCGATGCAACTGCTCACTACCCCCTCGACGTACTTCTTTCAGCCGACGGTTCCACGCTTTGGTACATCGACGGCACCTACCCAACCTCCACCGCCATGGAACTGAACCCGGCGACGCTGGCTCTCGTGAGCTCGACCGCTCTTCAGGCGTATTCGACTCAGTCAGCACTCCACGGGAACACGATCTATTTCGGTGATTGGAACGGCAACGGCGTCCTCGCCATGAACACCCAAACCCACGTTCTTGTTCCGGTAGGGCCAACCGGTTTCGTCCGGGCGGTCAACATCTCGCCCGACGGCAACACGATGTATTCAATCAACGGTCAAAGCGCTCAATTGATCGTGACAAATCTCATAACGAATACTTCGATGAGTGGATTACAGCTCAGCACCATTGCCCCACTTCAGTGGATTGCTGGCATTGCAATCACCGCCGACGGCTCAAAGTTGTATGTCAGCAACTCGAATTACGCGCAGGGCGGGCTCATCGCGATTGCCACCGCCTCGCCGAATGCTGGGACGTTCATCCCTATGGAGATTTACGCAAATGCGAGCACCTGTCCGCTCGCAAGCGACCCGGCTTCGATCGTCACGACGACCACCGTGGCCTCTGATCCTGTCGCACCATCGTTCACTGGCTAACCCGCGTGCGGTCTCGCCCTGGGCGCGACACAATCAGTGGATGGCTCTGACCATCACTCCCCTGCCCGCGGCACTTGGCGCAACCGTTACTGGGCTCGATCTTTCGAACGGAATCAGCAACGAACTCGTCGACTTGTTGCATCACGCCTGGTACGAGCATCTGGTGCTGTTCTTTCCCGAAGCGCACCTCACCCTCGATCAACACATTGCGCTGGGCGAAACCTTTGGACGGCTCGCCGCGACAACAACGGGCGACGAGGACTACCGAGGCCAGCCAACGCTCGGGCAGAACGGTGAGGTACTCGTTCTTGATGCGTCAACGCCGCAAGGGCGGGCCAACGCGTGGCACACCGATGTGACCTTTGCAAAGACGCCACCCAACGGTTCGTTGTTAGCGATGCAAATTTGTCCGTCAACCGGTGGCGACACGTTGTGGTCGAACCAATACAACGCGTATGACGCGCTGGCTCCAGCGATGAAACATCTCATCGACGGTCTCGACGCAATGCACGGGCGGCCCGGCCTCACCGGACTCAACCCCCATCCCATGGTGAAGGTGCATCCCGTCACGGGGCGCAAGGCGTTGTTTGTTAATCGGGGCTGGACCACTTCAATCGTCGGGATGAGCCAGACCGAAAGCATCGGCCTTCTTGCGTCACTGTTCAATCATGCCGAAAAGCCCGAGTTCAACACTCGCTGGCACTGGACCTCGGGCGACGCGGCGCTCTGGGATAACCGTTGCACCATGCACTACGCGGTCAATGACTATGAAGAAGCCCCCCGCATTCTTCATCGCGTCACCATTTATGACCGTTAGCCACGTGCACCGGTAGCGTCCTGCCATGGCTCCCGACCCTCACGCCACGCGCCCCACCATCGCGTTGGTCATGATCGTGAAGGACGAGTCTCACATCATCACCGAGGCATTCGAATCGGTGCGCGGATTCATCGATACCTGGTGCATCGTCGATACGGGTTCTACCGACGGAACACAAGACCTCATTCGTGACTATTTCGCTAAGGCCAACATCCCGGGCACTCTCCACGAGCGTGAATGGGTCAACTTCGCCGTCAACCGATCTCAGTCGCTTGAACTTGCACGTGACACCGCTGACTATTCCTTTGTGCTCGATGCCGACGATCTCGTCGTTGGCGAGCCTGACCTCAGCGTGCTTAGCGCCGACGCTTACATGATGCGCATCGGCGATGGCTTCACCTACTGGCGCGCGCAGTTATTCAACAACTCGCGTGCATGGGAATACCGCGGCGTGCTGCACGAATACGCGGCGTGTGCAGAACCTTGCGGTCCCATCGAGCGTCTCGAAGGCGACTATTACATCGACACGCGCCGACTTGGCGCGCGCAACTTGGTCGACGACAAATACGAACGAGACACCAGTGTGTTGCGTGCCGAACTCGAACGCGACCCCAACGATTCGCGCACCATCTTCTATCTGGCCCAAAGTCGATTCGATGCTGGCGACGCAATCGAGGCCTACGACCTCTATACCCGTCGCACCGAGATGGGCGGTTGGGACGAGGAAATCTTCTATTCGCATCTGCAGCGAGCGCGCGCTCTTGAACGAATGGGTGCCGGATGGGAACGGGTGCTCTCGACCTTCCTCGAAGCGTGGAATTTCAGACCCAGCCGGATTGAACCGCTGATCGAGATTGCTAGGCACTATCGATCGACCAGCGAATGGGAACTTGCCTATCTCTTCGCGTCGCGCGCGACAGACGCTGAATTCCCTGACGGAGACCTTCTCTTTGTCGCCGCTGATTGCTATCGCTGGCAAGGACAAGATGAAGGGGCTATCGCTGCTTATTACACCGGTCGCTATCAGGAAAGTTTCGACCACTGTGCATCGTTACTGAACAGCGTGGATCTTCCGCTCGATCAGCGTGAGCGCGTGCTTTCCAACATGATGTTCGCGGTTCCGTTCCTCACGCCCAATACGACTATCCCTGTCGACATCATCGAACGATTGACTGAGCGATTTGCGGCTCCGCGCACCGACCCACAGGTGACGCTCACTATTACGACTTGCAAGCGCCGCGATCTTTTTGAACGCACGATGGACTCGTTCCTTCTGAACTGCCGTGACCTTGAGGCAATCGATCGCTGGGTGTGTATCGATGATTGTTCAAGCGAAGCTGATCGACTTGCGATGATCATGCGGTATCCGTTCTTTGAATTCATCTGGAAGGACGAATCTTCCAAGGGCCACGCCCAAAGCATGGAACGACTCCGCCACGAGGTTTCTTCTCCCTATTGGCTGCACCTGGAAGATGATTGGGAGTTTTTCCTCCCCGACAACTACATCGCGCGCGCACAAGCAATCCTCGAAGATGATCCGTCGATCGCTCAGGTCTTGTTCAACCGGAACTACGCCGAGACAGTTTCCGAATCAGGCATTCCCGGTGGCGAGGTTCGCACAACGGCGATCGGTAAACAGCCGTACCGATTGCACACGTACTTTGAACGTGACACCGAGGACTACATCACCTTCAATCGCGAAGTCGCCCAGGGCGCGGCCAATAACGCGTATTGGCCTAACTTCTCGCTCCGACCTTCGATGATGCGCGCAGATGCCATCAACGACATCGGCGCGTTCTCCAGCGATGCCCCGCACTTCGAGCTTGATTTTGCCGAGCGTTTCACCGCCGCCGGACTTCACAGCGCGTTCTTTGACAGTCTTTGCTCCTTCACCACCGGAACTCTTACGACTGACAAAGGTCCGAGTCGCAAGCCAAACGCCTATGACCTCAACGGCGAACCGCAATTCGGTCACAAGCGAACGACACAGCCCACAACCACCGTTCGACTCACCAGTTTCTGGGCTTCACCGCAAGACCTCGTCACGCAGTTTGAGCGTCAAACAATGGGTGATGGTCGATGGAACAGTATTCAGTTAACCGATGACGATGACGCCGATATCACCGTGATTCTCAACCATCCCGCATCGACACCGGTGGACAAGGCGACATCAATTGTCATTCACATGGAGCCCGAAGCCGGCGTTCGCACATGGGGCCCATGGGCGAACCCGAAGAGTGATGACTTCCTTCACGTTCGTCGCCATGCCCAGTTTCCGAATGTCGCCGAGTGGCACCTTGGTGCAACGTGGGCCGAGCTCGGTGGTGGCCAGCTCGCCGAACCACTCACCAAAACGCGTGATCTCTCAACAGTGATCTCCAACAAACTCAACGATCCTGGCCATCAATTGCGCATCACTTTCGTCCGGCATCTGGTTGCCAACCACGTCGCAATAGATGTGTTCGGACGCGGCGCCATCGAAGGCGTCACGAACCACAAGGGTGAACTCCCCGATCGCGATAAACGTGACGGGCTGTTCCCGTATCGCTATACGTTTGCGGCCGAAAATCATTCCGAACATAACTACGTCACCGAAAAGTTGTTCGACGCAATTCTTTCCGAGTGCCTTTGTTTCTATTGGGGTTGTCCCAACCTTGAGCAACTCGTAAATCCCGATGCGTTTGTTCGCCTTCCACTTGAGGACCCCGTCGAAAGCCAACGAATCATCGAAGAGGCGATCGTCAGTGATCTTTGGTCTCAGCGCATCGATGCCATTCGCGCAGAAAAGAAAAGAATCCTCAACGAGTACCAACTAATTCCCGTTCTTGAGCGAACCGTTCGCGGACTCAACCGATTCAACGCTCTGCCGATTCGTGTCATTAACCTTGACCGTCGACCCGACCGTTGGACCACCATGTCCGAGCACCTTGCACGCTCGACCGATTCACAAACGGCAGCGAAATTCGAACGAGTTGCAGGAGTGTGTGGACTCGATCTCGACCTAACGCCCGAGATTCAACACCTGTTCCGCAACAACGATTTCAACTTTCGTCGCGGAATTATCGGTTGCGCGCAGACGCATCTTGCGTTGTGGCAGGCGATCGCCGATGGTGATGCGGGCATGATGCTCATCGCCGAAGATGACATCGAGCTCGTCAATGAATTCCGAGATCGATTCATTGACGCCCTCGGGCAACTCCCAGACACAAGTGAGTTCGATCTTGCCTTTCTCGGTAGCCACCGCTGGGACTACGCACCTGACCGCACCGACCTTGTCCCCCGCAACTGTTGGCGCCCAATGGTCTGGGAAGACTTCCTCGGCGGAACGTTTAGCTATCTCGTGACCAAGGCTGGGGCGCGCAAACTTCTTGACATCGCCGAGCGAGATGGAATTCAAACGGCGATCGATTGGTTCCCGATGCGGCACGGATCTGAGCTCCGAGCGCTCGAATGCACCCCTGATCTTGTGATTTCTCCGTTGGCGTGGCCGGGACGATCGGGCGACTCGGACATCCAGCATGATTTCGAGGTTCTCCGACCGGCTCCCCCGAAAATTCACGCTCATCACACTGACGCAGCGCATTCTTCAGAGTAACTTCACCACGGCTAGTTCTTGCACAGTTAGAGACCAGGGTGGAGACCCAAAGCGATGGAACGTTCTGACGCTTCAGATCAAACACACCAGAACGATCCCGTCGACGCGAACGAGGAAGCTTCCGTTCGCGAGAAAATCAACTCCACTCCACTTTCTCGACGTCGAGTCATCACCGGGCTTGCCGGTGCCGGCGGACTCTTTGTTGCTCGCAAACTTCTGCCTGGCAATCTGAACATCATCCAGAGCGTCGCTGCTGCGACTGCTGCGGGCGATGCACCAGCCGGTTCGATTACGGCAACTTTTGAATTTGTAAACGGCGATATCACCGTTGCCGGACAATCAACTCTTCCTGCCGGCACACTCGTCACCATGACAATTACCGCATATTTAAACGGTAATTTGATGCCTCCGGG